>JAZOPT010000052.1:0-3353 GCA_045655725.1 Candidatus Scatosoma sp. | reverse complement strand
CTGAGTAGCAGAGTGTTTTGTGTGTTAAATTGTTTCTTCTTTCAAAGATTTTAATTTCTTTTTGTTATAAGATTATATATAATTTCAGGTCGGAAGTTTTTGTACTTTTGATTGAAATTGAATTTGTCTTATAACATATTTTAAGCTCTGCACGCTTATTATAACGCATTTAATAAGATTCGTACACTGTTTTTGATATAGAAATATAAAATTTTCTACTTGTCAGCTAATGTATTTATATTATAATAATTTAATAATTTTTTTATATATTATTTTTTTTATCATTTTTCAATTTTTTACTTGTCAACTGTTTTTTCCTCGGTTTTGAAAGATTTACAAAAAAATTCCAAAGCGGGAAGTTTTCATTTTTGCGTAAATAAAATTTGAAAGCATGAAAGCTTAACTGGACAATATAGAGGTCGAATAAAGGGGATCAATTATGTTCAATAATTGAAATTTTACGAAAATCCCTTGAAAAATAACATAGAATATGATATACTAAATTAAGCAATAGCTTTTAGGAGGACAGAATGAAAAACAAAAAAAGAATTGCTCTTGCGCTGTCGGCGCTTATGACGGCGCTTACGCTTTGTTCTGCGGTTGGTTGTCAAAATGCTACCTCGGAAAAAGTAGGTTTTTTCAATACGATTACTATCGCCCAAGCGGACGGTGACCTTGCGTATACCCCCGTTTTGGACGGCAAACTGAATAAAGTTACGATGCCCTTATTGTCGGGCGATATTTATGCGGTTTGCGCAAACTATACAAAGGGTGTTACCGACAATTACAACCCCGACTTTACGGATTGCTTCGCGCCTACGCCTTTGACCGTTTCGTGGGAGATCGCGGAAGAGCCTTTATATTATACCTTCGACATTTCCACCAACGAGGACATGTCTTACGCGGACAGTTACTTGACTTTTGATTCCTCCGTAACCTTGGAAAACTTGTTTATGGGCTACGATTATTATTATCAAATCAGCGCAAAGTACGAGGACAAGTTGATTAAATCTCGTATTTTTGAGTTCTCGACGGAGTACCTTCCCCGTACGGTGTTTGTAGACAGCAAAGTGTCCAACACGCGTGACTGGGGCGGTTATTATGCGGAAAACGGCAAGCGCATGAAACAAGGCATCGTGTATAGAGGGGGCGCGTTGGAAGATATTACCGAGGAAGGGAAACACGTAATGTTGAACAAGCTTGGTATTAAAACGGACCTCGACGTGCGCGGCGACAGCAGTACGCCTTTGCTTTCTTCGCCTCTCGGCGCATCGGTAAATTATATCGAAACGAAAGGCCCTTACTACGTTGAACCTTACGGCAGAGGTATTGAAAGAGAAGACTATCGTGATGCGCTTGTAACGGAAATTAGAACGTTTGCGAATGCTGAAAACTTCCCCATCTACATACATTGTTCGCTCGGGAGAGATAGAACGGGCACCTTGTGTTTCCTTATCCAAGCGTTGTTGGGGGTAGAGGAAACGGATTTGTATAGAGATTACGAGTTGTCGATGATGTCGCGTACGGGTAAAACGCAAGACCATGAGGGAATAATTGGGCAATACATGGTAAGCGTTCCTTTTACGGCTTTGTATAGATACATTAAGAATTTCCAAAAGAACAAGACGTTACAACAAAATACCGAGGCGTTTATGTTGTCCATCGGGATTACCGCAGATGAAATTGCGGCAATCAAGGCAAATATGTTGGAAGAGGTGAAGTAAGATGAAGAAAAATATTCTTGGTAAATTCGCCGCTACCACTATGATGATGGCAGCATTGATTTGTGGTGTAGGCGCGCAAAAGACGCCTTTGACTACGAGCGCGACAACCTCGCCTGATTTTGATTGCGTGTACGGCGTGAACGATAAGACGGACTCCTTCATTGCAAACGGTTACGGCTCGACGGACGTTATCACTTATACCGAAGCAGAGGCAACGGCGGCAGGCATACCCGCTGGCTTTACGGGAGATGTGGTTTCCGTTTCGCATTCGTCATCGGTAAATTTTGGTATCATGTTGGATTTCTCCAGCCAAAATATCCCCATTCAGTTTGTAAAGAGTATCACTTTTAGGGTGTACGTTAATGATGATGGCATTAAGGACGGTTACCCTGAAATTCGTATTCCTGAGCCTTTCACCGGCGGTGGTTGGGTTATGAGATATGCGTTTGCGGATAAGACGGACGCTTGGCAGGACATTGTTTTACAGGACGGCAACGGAAGCTTCTTTAATAATGGCGCCAGAACGGCGAATTTCAATATGCTGGCAAAAGACGGATACTTGTATAAGATGGAGTTAGCCCTGCGTTATAGTGGTAAAAACCCCAACTTCTACATTGATAGCGTGAAGCTTGATTATATTGACAACGACGGGGTTGCGCCCGTTTTGACCTATAATGGCGAGGACGTGGTTACGCTTGCAAGAGGGGAACGCTTGAATTTTGACGTTAGAGCAACGGATGCTTTGGAAGGCAAGGTGGACGTGGATTACGTTTGGGGCGATCCTTCTAAAATTGACGAAGAGGGTAACCCGATGCTCGGCACCCATACCTTGACCTTTACCGCAAAGGATTTCTTTGGAAACACCGCGGAGAAAACGATTACGGTTATCGTAGAAGCGCCCGATACAACGCCTCCTACTTTGCTTATACCCGTAGATACTATCTATGCGAAAGTCGGCGCACGTAGCTTGTTGACGTTTACGGCAACGGATGATAGCGGTAGCGTAGAGCTTACGACGGCATGGTCGGAAGGCGCGTTGGATCGTTGTGAAAGATTGACGAAAGGCACGCATACCTTGACGGTAACGGCGACCGATTTAAGCGGTAATCAAACGCAAAAAGTAATTACCTTCATCGTAACGGAAGAAGGGGATACGTCGGACGTTATCATTGACGAAGAGGCGCTTTGTCCCGATCCCGTAGAGCCTGATTCTAGTGAAGAGGAATCTAGTGAGGAATCTACTTCCAGCGAAGAAGTTTCTTCTAGCGAGGAAGAATCTAGCGAAGAGGTTTCTTCCAGTGAAGAGGAAACCAGCGAAGAGGAGTCCAGTGAGGAAGAGTCTAGCGAAGAAGAATCCAGTGAGGAAATTACCTCCAGCGAGGAAAGCACCAGTGAAAAACCGACAAGCAGTGAAAAGCCTGTAGAGAGCGCCTCGGAAAAGAGTGAAGACGAGGGCAAGGATGGCTCGATTGAGAGTAAGCGTGGTTGCGGTAGTGTAACGAGCGTTATGACGGGGCTTCCTTTGTTGGTGTTGGGCGTTTGCGTATTGTTCAAGAGAAAAAAGAACTAATATAAATATTACTTTGTAATATAGGAGTAAATTATGAAAAGAAAACAGATAGCAATTCT
>JAZOPT010000051.1:0-51639 GCA_045655725.1 Candidatus Scatosoma sp. | reverse complement strand
CTTATCAAGCTTGGGCTTGTGCCTTACGGACACGTTCAGGAGATGACGGCGCAATCGCCTACGCTTACGTTTAATAACATTTCCCGCCACGTTTCTACAATCGTGGACGTGCGCGTGGCTTCTACGCTTTCCCCTTGGCTTTCGGCTTGTAAGGTGGGCGAAGTGTATAAAGTGCCCGTATCGCACGGCGAGGGTAAGATTGTCGCTCCCGTAGCGGCGTTGGAGGAAATGAGAAAGAACGGTCAAATTGCAACGCAGTACGCCGATTTGTCGGGCGCGCCTACCATGACGTCGCCGTTCAATCCCAACGGATCTATGGTGGTTATCGAGGGTATTACCTCTCCCGACGGCAGAGTGTTCGGTAAAATGGGTCATAGCGAACGTACGGGCGACAACCTGTACAAAAACGTCGAGGGCAACTTTGACATGAAGCTGTTCGAGAGCGGCGTGAAGTATTTCAAATAAGCAAATTTAGCCCGTGGCGGCTTCGCTCGCCACGGGCGGAAATCATAGATAGCGCGTGATATTGAAGTGCGATAAGGGGCAAAGAAAATGATCGATATTCATACGCATATTTTGCCGTGTATGGACGACGGCGCAAAAACCGTGGAAGAGTCCGTGGAAATGCTGCAAAAATTGCAAAAGCAGGGCGTAACGGAGGTTGCGCTCACGCCGCATTATTACGGCAAACGGTATTCGGCAAAGCAATTTTTGGAAAAGCGTAACGCTTCGTTTGCACAGATACAAAATCTTATTCCCGATGGGATAAAAGTCCGTCTAGGAGCAGAGGTAGCGTTGTCGGGTGTGAACGATCCGCGCGATGAATCCCTTTGCGCTTTGGCGATAGAGGGAACAAAATGCGTGCTTGTCGAGCTTCCTTTTTATTCCCGTTGGTCGAATAGCCTATTTAACCGAATAGCCGATTTTGTGTCGGAAACGGACTATCTTCCCATAGTGGCGCATATCGAGCGGTATAAAACGGCGTTGAAGCACCCCGAAACGGTGGCTCGGTTGGTGGATATGGGTTGCTTGATACAGCTCAACGTAAGGGCGTTTCGGGATAAAAAGACCAAACGTTTTGCCTATGCCTTGTTAAAGCATGGTTTGGTGCATTGTTTGGGCACGGACGCGCACGATTTGAAGCACCGACCGCCCGAATATGCCGATATCAAAGCGGAAGTGGAGAACGCGGGGTACGTTTCGGAATGGTACGAGGCGCAAACGCGCATGAAAAATGCTGTCCGCGGAGAATTGGTGGATAGACGTTATACGCCCGTGAAAAAACTTTTTCGCTGCTATCTTTGACGGTTATGAAAGATTGGTAAAATTTTTCACGGAAAAGAGCTGTTAAGTAGTTGTAAATAAGCACAAAAAGTGCTAAAATAGAGAAAAACAAAAAAGGAGAATATCATTATGGCAAAAATTACGGCAGATACGTTGATTGCAGATTGCCTTCAAATCAACCCCAACGCTCCTGAAATTTTGATGGCGGCGGGAATGCATTGCTTCGGTTGTGCAATGGCGCACGGCGAATCGGTTGCAGAGGCGGTTGCCGTTCACGGAGAAGATTTGGAAACGTTGCTTGCAAAGCTTAACGAAGGCTTGGAAGACTAATCAACACCGATAAACAGCAAACGAAAAAGACGGGAATTTTTCCCGTCTTTTTACTTTTATTGTCTTTTATCCGTTAGATATCCATAGCAGGATAGAGGGGGTATTTGTCGCAAAGAGCTTTTACTCTGCGGCGAACTTCGTCTTTGTTGGCGTCGAAATCCTTTAACGTCATGCCGATCAGCTTACCAACCTCAACCAAATCCGCTTCTTTGAAGCCACGAGTGGTAACTGCCGCCGTACCAACACGGATACCGCTGGTAATAGAGGGCTTTTGCGTGTCGAAAGGAATAGCGTTCTTGTTGACGGTGATACCCACTTCGTCCAAAAGCGTTTCCGCTTCCTTACCCGAAGAAACTTTCATGCCCGTAAGATTGATGAGCATTAAGTGGTTGTCCGTGCCGCCCGATACTAGCTGGAAGCCTTCCTCTAATAACGTGGAAGCCAACGCTTGCGCGTTTTTCACAATTTGGTTTGCATATTCGGTAAATGCAGGCTGTAACGCTTCTTGGAAGCAAACGGCTTTACCTGCAATGGTGTGCATTAAAGGTCCGCCTTGGATACCGGGGAAAATTGCCTTGTTGATACGCTTAGCAAGCTCTTCGTCGTTGGTTAAGATAAGCCCGCCGCGAGGACCGCGCAACGTCTTGTGCGTCGTGGTGGTTACCACGTCTGCATAGGGCATGGGAGAGGGGTGTGCGCCTGCGGCTACCAAGCCCGCAATGTGCGCCATATCCACCATAAAGTACGCGCCTACTTCCTTTGCGATATCGGCAAATTTCTTGAAGTCGATTACTCTAGGATAAGCGGAAGCGCCTGCCAAAATCAGCTTGGGCTTGCATTCCAAAGCAATGCGTCTAACCTCTTCGTAGTCGATTACGTTCTCCGTTTCGGATACGCCGTAAGGTACAATGTTCCAATATTTTCCCGACATATTCACGGGCGAACCGTGGCTCAAATGCCCGCCGTGGGCAAGACTCATGGAAAGTACGGTGTCGCCGGGGGTAAGCAGAGCAAAAAATACAGCCATATTCGCTTGCGCGCCGGAGTGCGGTTGTACGTTGGCAAAACCTGCGCCGAACAATTTTTTCGCACGTTCGATAGCGATAGATTCTACCACGTCCACGTGTTCGCAACCGCCGTAATAGCGTTTAGAGGGATAACCCTCGGCATATTTGTTGGTAAGCGTGCTGCCGTTGGCTTCCATAACCGTTTCGGAAACGAAGTTTTCGGAAGCGATCAATTCAATCTTGTTTCTTTGTCTGTTGGTTTCGTTTTGGATAGCGACAAACAGTTCGTTGTCGTTTTCTTGCAAAAGCTTGTAATTTTGCATACGTGGACTCCTTTATACCTTAATAAAGATATTATAACATTTTTTGCACAGAAAATACAAGTAAAATACCGCCTGTTTTTTTGCAATTTTGCGATTTTGCGAAAAATGTTTTTGGTGTTTAGCTAATTAAGACAACGCAAGGGCGAAATACGCTATATCATTTGACTTGTTTTTCCTTTTGTGTTATAATCTTAACGAAAATAAATGCAAATAAATGCACACGTATGAGGGAATTATGAAAAAAGTACATAAAATCATGTTTGTCTGCTTGGGGAATATTTGCCGTTCGCCCATGGCAGAGCTTGTCTTTCGGGATATGGTAACGCGCGCAGGTCGTGCGGACGAATTTCTCATCGCTTCTGCCGCCACCTGCGACGATAACGTGTTTAACGGCGTGGGCGCGCCCGTATATCCGCCTATGCGTAAGCTGTTGGAGAGCAAGGGCATTTCTTGCGCGGGAAAGCGAGCGCAAATTCTGGAAGCAAGCGACGGGGATAAATACGATTTATTTCTTTGTATGGACGATTCCAACGTTCGTAACGCCATACGCATTTTAGGGGCAAAAAACGCTACGAAATGCAAGAAATTACTTTCCTTTGCAGGTGAGAGTGGGGACGTGGCAGACCCGTGGTACACGCGTAATTTTAGCGTTGCATATGAGGACGTAAAGCGGGGCTTGGAGGGGCTTTTGGAAAGTCTTTCCTAAAAAGTTTCAAAAAACGAGAGCGGATTTTGCCGCTTTTGCCGCCTATTGCATTGACTATGTAAAAATATAAAGAAAAGAAACACCGCCCGTTGGTTTGCGCCAACGGGCGGTAGCATTAGAGAAATATGGTGGGCTTATCGGGGGCTTTCGCTACGCTCAAAGAAAACGCAAGACGTTTTCCGAAGCCATCAGCGAGGTTGCGCAAAGCCTTATAAATAAAGGGATTGAGCGATTATTGCCCCAAGGTTACCCCAAAGAAATTATTAAAATAAATCAACCGAATTTTGCCTAGATTATCTTGTTTATCATTAAATTTTAACAGTATCAGGGTTAGATTCCCACCGAATACTGTTTTTGGACGGAAGTTATCATAGTGACAGTAGGAAACAAGCTCTATCAAAGAAAGTAATTATTTTCAAAAACAAGCAACTTTATGAACCGAGAGAAAAAAGGAATTAAATGGATGGTTTTGTAAAAATATCAAAAAATGACGCAACTGTGTTATTGGAATGACACGACAAACAACTTTTTAAGTATTATAATAGAAAAAAAGAGCGGAGCGTGTCTTAAAATGGAGATATGCAAATTTTATGTAAAAGTTTTGCACCTGGATTGACAACGCAACGCTAAAACCGTATATAAACTTATTTTACGGAGGGCGATTAGAAGATGAAACTGAATAATATATGGGGTTATGGACAGCTTTTCGGCTATTCCGGAATAGACGGGGTTAATAGACATTATAACGATTTTGTCGGTACTTTAACCGATGAGGAAATCGGCATCAGATTTGAACTTAAAAAGTGGATAAAAGTGCATTTCCCTGTGGAAGGGCAAATAAACTTTCATGCAATCACAGGGGATATGATAGACGCGGAAACGCAACGAGGCCCGTTTTTTATTACGTTTGCTACTGCGGACGTACTTGTGGGGTATTCGCCCGTTTTGCCTGAAATTTCAGGCGAAGGAAAATTGCACTATCAAAAAATGCGCGATGCCGACGTGTGGTATAATGCCTATGACGCACTCGCTTTACAATATCGGCAGGAAGAGCAAGGCTATAAGTTTTGTATTTGTCATGCGATAGCCGGCGGTTTTGCAAGAGTTGGAGCAAGCTATTATTTAGACGAAGACGTGTTCGCATTAAAAAAGGCTCGTTACGATTACTTTGCAAATATGCCTGTTTGTAAAAATAAAAAATACGAACAGTTGTATTATAAAGCTCTGTCCGTAAATAAGGTCAACGTACATACGCCCGAGGGGAAAATTCCTTGCATGTGGACAACGCCGGATAGAGTTCCGCACCGCAACATGTGGCTTTGGGATAGCGTATTTCACGCTTTAGCGATAGTAAATTATAACAAAGAGCTTGCAAAAGACGCGCTTCGTGCCGTTCTTGCGCAAAGTCATCGAGACGGATTTATACCATGCACTATGACTCCAACGGCTTGCGACGACGTTACGCAACCGCAAGTGCTTGCGTGGGGCGTTTGGGAAGTTTACAAAAAGACGGGCGATAGAAGCTTTTTAACAGAGAGCGTCGTTGCGCTTGAAAAGTATCTTGAATGGGATATGAAAAACCGCGATAATAACGGTAACGGACTTTTGGAATGGCTGACAGAACCCGACGTCAAAAAATGTAAATGCGGCGAATGCGGTTTGGATAATTCTCCCCGTTTTGATTTTGACGAAGAAATGGACGCTATGGATTTTTCGGCGTATCTTGCCCACGACGCACTGTATCTTTCGTATATTTATCAAGAACTTGGCGACGGTGAAAACTATCATAAATGGCAAGCGGTGTATCATCGCTTAAAAACGCAAATCAACGAGCTGTTATGGGACGAAGAAACGGGGGCTTACTACGACCGTTTGTTTCACGGCAAGCTTTCCCGCGTGCTTACTCCCGCAAGCTTTTTACCGTTGTTTGCGAAGATTCCCAGCCAGCAGCAGGCAGATAAAATGGTAAAAACGTTGACAAATCCCAACTTGCTTTGGACGGAATATCCGCTTGCAAGCGTGGCGAAAAATCATGCGGCGTATTCTATGGATATGTGGCGTGGCGGCGTTTGGCTGAACTTGAACTATTTTATTATCAAAGGCTTGAAAAACTACGGCTATGACGATTTGGCGGAAGAACTGAAAAACAAGACCTTGGAAATGGTAAATAAATGGTATCAAAAAACGGGTGCTATTTTTGAATTTTATGCGCCCGAGGGGGACGTTGCGCCCTATCAATGCAAAAGAAAAGGGAAGCCTACCACGCCGCCCGATTGGAGAAAACACGTGCATTCTATTGTAGATTTTAACTGGTCGGCTTGCTTTACCTTGCTGTTTATTCAAGACGAATTGTATTAAAAAGTATATCACTGCGCCTTAAAAGTTGTACGGCTTGCGAGGCGCATATTTTGTATATAAGAGGTTGGATAAAAAGATTTATATCAAAAGTTGACAATTTCCTATTTGTGTGATATAATATAAAAAACGCATAAGGGAGAGAAAAAATGGATTTCTTTTACGAACAAAAGGCGGAAAAAAAGGAAACGGTCTTTTTCAAACGGAAAACGAACATCGGAGCGGACGCGCATTTTCACGGTGCGTTAGAGATGCTCTTTGTGAAGGAAGGGGAGTTTGCCGTATTTGTTGACGGGAAAGAAAAGATAATGCGTGCAAACGACGCTTGCTTTGTAGATAGCTTTCTTGTCCACCGTTACGAATGGGGAGATAAGGGGCTTGGGTATGTAATTTTGGGCGACGCGGATTGTTTCAAGGATATTTTTGCCACACTTGGCGGAACGCCGCCCACCTTTTTTCACTTTGAAAATTTCGAGCTTTTAGAAACGTTATTTAAGCTGTGTTCGCAAAAATATAACAACGAAACGACAAGATTTATGGTATTTTATGGTGCGCAACGCATTCTTTTGTCGGATATTTCGCAAAGCGTACCCTTTTCCGTGGCGAAGCCGAAACGGGATACCATTCTTGTTTGTAACGTCTTAAAATATGCGGAAGAAAATGTTACAAACGATCTGTCGTTACAAACGGTAGCGAAAAAGTTTGGATATTCCTACGAACATCTGTCCCGTATTTTACATATGCACCTTTTTGAAAATTGGAATACGTACGTAAACCGCCTACGCGCAAGAAGAGTGCATACTCTATTACAACAGCGGAATGAAAACGGAAGCTCGGTATTGCAGCTTGCGTTGGATTGCGGTTTTTGCAGCAGTAAGACGTTTTATCGGGCATATAAAAAAGAATTTGGCAGGCCACCCTGCCAAGTTATCAAAAAATGACACAAATTGATAAGGAGAATGACAAGACAAGGCAATTTTTTAGTATTATAATATGAATAAGGTGTATGTGCGCCCCAAGAGTTTAATAGACTTTCGGGGCGTATATCTATATAAGGCAAAATAAGGCGAAAAATGCCACGCTGAAAGGAGATTTTACAATGAACAAGATATATAAAGTGGCAATTTTAGGGGTCGGCGCACGCGGCGGATACGCTTATGGCAGACTGATACACAAGCATGCGCAAGACAAATTGAAAATTGTAGCACTTTGCGATCTTCGTGAAGATAGATTGCAACAATTCTCCCGAGAATTTGGGGTAGAGCAGTGTAATTGTTTCAAAGATGAAAACGAGTTTTTTCAAGAAAAGCGCGCGGATATACTCGTTATCGGTACGCAGGATAAAGACCACGTTACACACGCGCTGAAAGCGTTTGCGTGCGGCTATGATATTATGCTTGAAAAACCCATCACTGACAAACGGGAAGAGTGTGAAAAATTGCTTGCGGCGCAAAAAAAATTCAACAGAAAGGCGTTGGTTTGCCACGTGTTACGGTATGCGCCTGCCTTTTTGAAAGCAAAGGAATTGCTTGATAAAGGCGTTGTGGGAAAATTGGTGGCGATCAACGAATTGGAACAAGTGGCGTATTGGCATCAAGCGCATAGCTACGTGCGCGGAAATTGGCGCAACCGAGCGCAAGCCGCTCCGATGATTTTGGCGAAGTGCTGCCACGATTTGGATTTGTTGCAATATTATGCAGGCTCGAAGTGCAGAAGCGTTTCTTCCGTGGGCGACCTTACCTATTTCAAAAAGGAAAACGCGCCCGAGGGTGCGGCAAGCCGTTGCACGGAGTGCAAATACATAAACGAATGTCCGTATAGCGCAAAGCACGTGTATATCGAAAGATGGCTGAAAAACAAATCTTTGGATTGTTGGCCGTATAACGTGATTACGAGTGTACCACTCACGCAGGAAAAGCTACAAAAAGCCATTGAAGAAGGTCCTTACGGACGGTGTGTGTTTGCGTGCGATAACAATGTGGTAGATCATCAATTAACGCAAATGACTTTTGAAAACGGCGTAAAAGCAACGCTGACGATGACGGGATTTACCGCAGGAAGTGGGAGAAAAATCATCTTTCATGGCACGACGGGCGAGCTGGAACTCAACGAAGCGGACGATTGCCTGTACGTGAAAAAATACGGTAAGGAACAGGAACGGATAGATTTTTCCGTGCAAAATTTCCAAGGATATGGACACGGCGGCGGCGATTTATATCTCATTGAAAACTTGTACGATATGATAGAGGGAAAAACGAGCAGCGTTACCTCTTTGGAAACTTCGGTGGAAAGTCATTTGATGGGGATTGCCGCGGAAGAGTCGAGATTAAACGGCGGCAAGCTCGTGCAAGTGCATTGAAAACGGCGATAACGTTTGTAAAAACGTAAAGACGAACAAAACAACCTTAATCAAAACAAAAATAAAAGTTGTAACAGCAACAAAAGGAGACGAAAATGAAGAAAATCCAAAAAGTAGCAGTGATTACCCTGGCACTGATGACGGCGTTTGGGGGCGTGGCGTGTAAGCCGAAAGGAAATGAAATCGACGAATCCAAAACGCAGCTTATCATCGGTTATAAATCGGCAGGTTACGGCACTACGTGGGTAGAAAACGCCAAGAAAATGTTTGAAGAAAAGTTTGCAGACTATTCGTTTGAAGAGGGCAAAACGGGCGTTCAGGTATGGGTAACCTACGGCAAGGACGAGTTTACGGGCGCAACCTTCTACGATGCTATTTCGGGCCGTAATGAAGATATGTACTTGGGCGCGGATATTTGGAACAGTATGTACAACGCGGATAATTTGTACGATTTTAGCGAGCTTGTAAAAGAGCCTCTTACTGAATTCGGGGAAGAAAAAAGTATCGCAGATAAAGTGCTTCCTTTTGTTAAAGAAACGGGGCCTTGGAGCGGCGGACACGTTTGGACGCTTCCTGCAATGGCAGGCTCGTTCGGTTTGACGGTATATGACGTAGACTTGTTTGAAGAAAAGGGTTATTACTTAACGGAAAGCGGCGCTTGGACGACAGGTACGGAAGGCGACGTGGCAAAATCCAAAGGCTTCGACGGCATTGAAGGTACTTACGACGACGGTTTGCCTACCAATGAAAAGGAATGGACGGAATTGCTCAATTATATTTACGGCTTAGGCGATATTCCTATTACGTGGACGGGCTTAAACGATTCCTACGGAACGGGTTGGCTCACTTCGTTGTTTTTGAACTACGACGACGGCAAAGCGCAAAAAATTTATAACACGGGCTATGGCGATTATACGTTGTTGCACAAGAACGGCGACGGAACGTATGCGTTAGACGAAACGGCTACGACGTTCGACGGTGCAAAGAATTTCTATGAAATGGCGCGTTTCCCCGCATATTACAAAGCGGTGAGCATGGGGGAGAATTTTATTAAAAACGATAAAAATTTCTCCAAAGAAACATTCAAAACTACGCAAACGCATATTGAAGCGCAAAACGAATTTTTAACGTCTATCCAAGCCGATAAGCGCGTTGCGATGATTTTCGAGGGAAGCTGGTGGGAAACGGAGTCGGACGACACGTTTACTCGTATGGCGAGAAACGATGAAAGCATGAGCAAGCATAACCGTCGTTTTGGCGTTATGCCAGCGATTAAAATGGACGGAAATACGGCAACCAAGCACGTTTATAAAACGAGCGCGAGCATGGCTTGGATTCCTGCAAAAACAGCTCGTGCAGGCGGCGGCGTATTTGAAGCGGCGAAAATGTTCTGCAAGATGACGGGCAGCGACGAATTTTTGAATATGTGCACCAAAACTACAAACATTCCCGTAGCCTACGACGTGGAATATACGCAAGATACGTTAGATTCTATGACGTATTTCGGGCGGCAGTTGGTGGAAATCGTACAGGATAAAAACGATAAGCACGTATTGATCTCGGATAATAGATATTTTAGCCCTGTATTTAATTTCCATTCTTCTTATCCTATGCATTTTACAACGAACGTAGACGACCCGCTTTCTTCCGCGGCATATACCTTTGCACCGCTTAACTATTTCAGATTTGACGCAACGGGAAAAACGGCAGAGGATTATTTTGATTGTATGTATAAATATAATTGCTTGATATACGATAAGAATTTCGCGGAAACGTACGGAGCAAGAAAATAAAAAAAATCGGCAAAAAAACGTTATATTTCCTATATTGAGGTAAATTATGGAAGAAAATGAAGTTGTAATAAACGAAAAGGAAAAAAGTAAGTTGGGTAAAAAGTCCAACTTCGCCACACGCAGAAGAAATGAAATTATATTTTTGATTGGACTTTTTGCTTTTCCTATCGTGCACAAAATTATATTTTATATCGGCGGGAATATCAACTCGTTTACGTTGGCGTTCCAAAAATACGACGGTGTTCAACAAAAATTTGTTTGGGCGGGATTTGATAATTTCAAGCAGGTATTTGGCGATTTGAAAAATTCTGTACTGCTGCGCACGGGTATGAAAAATACGCTTTTCTTATACTTAATGGAAACGTTTATCAGTATTCCTATCAGCTTGCTTTGTTCGTATTTCGTAGTAAAGAAAGTGCCGGGGCACGATTTTTTGAAGGTCGTATTTTTCCTGCCGAGCTTGGTATCGGGCGTTGTTATGATGCTTATGTATAAATATTTTTGCGAATACGCACTTCCTGACGTTGTCATGAGCGTATTCAAAAAGGATATGCCGCTTATATTAAGCGAATATCCGTATGCCTTCCCGATGATGATGTTATATTCTCTTTGGGTAGGCTTTGCAGGCGGTATCGTTATGTACGTAGGCTCTATGTCCAAAGTACCCGACGGGGTAACGGACGCGGCGCATATCGACGGCGTAAGCATTATGGGCGAATTTTGGCACGTAACGATGCCTACCGTGTATCCCATGCTTTCCGTATTTTTGATTACGGGCTTGACGGCAATTTTCACGGGCAGCGGCGCAATATTTACGTTCTATCAATACAGTGCACCGCAATATTGCTACACAACGGGATATTTCCTGTTTACCAAGGTTATGGGCAATAATGCAACCCTGTTCGATTATCCGTACCCCGCAGCGGTGGGTATGCTGGTTACGTTGGTGGCAGCTCCGCTTACGTTCCTGCTGAAATGGGGCTTGGAAAAATTCGGTCCGACGGAAGATTAAGGGGGAGTATTATGGACAGCAATTTCAAAAGAAAATTCAAACATTTCTTAAAAAGCTTCAAAATCTTAAAACATCCGTTCGCCTTGATATTCTATATCATTATGTGGATATACGTGTTGTCGCTGATTATTCCCGCAGTGTGGGTGGTGATGAGTACTTTTAAGGACAGCTTGCAGTTTCGGTTTAACCATTTCGGGTTACCTAAACCGTTTACGCTTGAAAACTATGCAAACGTGTTCTCCAAAATGTACATACAAAACATCGACCCGCCCTTTGAAAAGGTGTACGTGCCGGCTTTGATGCTCAACGGCTTTTCGTATTCCGTGTTAAACGTTATCTCGGTGAATATTACCGACTGTATGGTGGCGTACGGTTGTACCAAATATAAAAGCAAAGTCGGTTCGTTTTTGAACGCGTTTGCAATCGTTACGATGATTTTACCGCTTGTCGGTTCGTTGAGTGCAACGTTGCGACTTTATAAGGCACTCGGAATATACAAAAATTTCCTTGGCGTTATCATTGCGCACGCAGGCTGGGGCGGTTCGACGTATCTGCTTTTCTGCGGTGTATTCAAAGGCGTTCCCAACGACTACCGCGACGCGGCGTTTGTGGACGGCGCAGGACATTTGCGCGTGTTCTTGACCATAATGATACCGATGATTAAAACGTCCATTATCGCACTTTGCATTCTTGGGTTTATCAGCAGCTGGAACGACTATATGACCCCGCTTGTGTATTTGCCCAACTATCCCACAATCGCTTACGCATTGTTTACGTTTAGAAACAGTACCGATTCGCTCGTGGCGCAAATTCCCATGCAGCTTACGGGGTGCGTAGTGGTTATGGTGCCTATCATTATCCTGTTCGTATGTTTCAGAAATAAGATAATGGGCAACCTTTCTATCGGCGGCTTAAAGGGTTAAAACGGAGAAAATCGATGAAAACGATGAAAAAAAGAACAATACGCATCATCGCAGCAACGTTGGCAACGTCTGCCGTTACGGCGTTGTGCGTTGGCGTGAATATGTGGACGAAAGCAGACGAAAGCGGAAAGGAAACTCCGCTTTCGCAATCGGTCGTTGAAGGCACGGATATAGGCGCGGAAAGCGTTTTGTCTTATTTTACGGCAGATACGGGTGTTACGCTTACGGCAAACGTAGATACTCCGTCCTATATAGCGGAAAAGAAAAACGGTCTTTTGGTGGAGAGTATTCAAAACGCTACGCTTACGTATAACACGGTGATCGACGTGAGTGAAATGACCAAAGAGAATTTGCTTGTAGAATGGCAGCCTATGCCCGCGACTGTGGGGGTTCCTGAAATGACGCAAATGATCGTGAGATTAGAAGATGCGGAAGATTCTAGATATTATATCAACGTTTCTATGCATCGCTACGTGTATAACGATTCGGCTTTGAATCTTACCACGCACTTTTTGGCAAAACCCAACACTTCGCAAGATTATTACGGCTGGCGTTACGGAAAAGGAATGACGAACACCTTAAAGCTCGGTACGATGGTTCGTGCGCCTTGGGTAGGGCAAAAGAGTGGGTATTCCAACGGCATGAAGTTGTATTACGATAACGAGGAACACGCGTTATATACTGCACTTGCGCCGGGGGATACAAGCGAATTTGATACAGACAGCGACGGCAAGCTTTTGATAGTGGATTTTGATGACCCTACGCACATGGGCGCGGCAAAATCCAAGCATTGGACGGGATTTCCAAGCAATAAAATCAAGGTCAGCTTTACGCCTGCGCTTTTGGAAGCGAGTACCGCAAAGTATATGATATACGGAATCGATGGACAAAGCTTTGAGGGGACGCTTCTCAACGATAGCACGCCGCCGAAGCTGACGATAGATTCCGAGGGGTATGCCGATAATGCGTTGCCGATAGGGAAAACTAATAAATTCTATCCGTTTTTCTCCGCACAAGCGGTGGATAAAATCTATGGGGAAGTGCCCGTGCAGGTACGCGTGCTGCAAAACGGGGAAGAGCTTTACCATACGGGAACAGGCTTTATTCCCAAGCAAGCAGGTACTTATGAGATAGAATACTTTGCCGCGGATAGATACGGTAATGAAACGAAAAAGGTATATACGGTAACGGTAGAAAACAGTATTTCCGCAATGCAATGCGAGATAGTAGAAACGGCGGGAGCGTTAGATTTAAGCGACGAAAGCCTGAAAAACACAGGCGGACACTATCCCGTCAATTTGTATTATCCTGTAAAATTACCCGATATGCAAGTAGAGGGCGGCAGCGGAAAAGCGAAAATTCAAACGATTGTAACCTATAACGGCAATGAAGTAAAGGTAACGGATAATACCTTTGCTCCGCAAAACAAGGGCGTGTACGCTGTAACCTATCTCGCTACCGATTATATCGGCAATACGGTAGGAACAACCTATACGTTAGAAGCTGCGTATAGCGACGTTCCGCTTTTAATCGAGCCGTTATTGCCCGATATGATTTTGATTGATAGGGCGGTAGAATTACCCAAGGTGGATTCGCTTTATTATACGGTATGGAATCAAAAGGTAAAGGCGTACGACACGATTACCGTATATAAAGAAGATAAAACGACGGTGCTTCACGAATTTGACGGAAGCGCACCCGTAACCTATACGCCCGCAAGCACGGACGGAAGCAAGGTGTACGTGGAATATGCCACAGCAAAAGAGAAAGGCGCAACTTCTGCAAAATACGGGCAAGAGATTGTTTTGCAAAAATCGGAAAAACTTAGCGACCGTTTCTTGCTTGGCAACGGAATCACGATGACGGAAAGCAATTTGTCGCTTGCGTTCACGAGTACGCAAGAGGGCGCTTCTATCCGTTATATCAATCCGCTGTCGGTGTTCGACGGCTTGTCTTTGGAATTCAGCGTACCCAAAGAGGCGAACGGCTATGACGAGGTGCGCATAACCTTTACCGATTACGTGGATAAAACCATTCAACAAATGGTAAGCGTTTATAAAAATCCCACGGAAAACGCAAGAACGAGTTATATCGCTATCAACGGAGACAGAAGTACAAACTCGGAAATTACCGCTTCTTTCTACGGCAACGTCATCACCAATTTCTTATTTACGCTTAACCAAGACGGCAGCGTAAACCATTCCGACCTCGGTGTGGAAAAGCCGTCTAATGCGTTCAAGGGCTTCCCCAGCGGTTACGTGTATATGGAAATCAGTCTGCACGGCTTGGAGGAGAATAAGGAAGCAACGGTTACGCTGCAAGCGGTAAAGAACCAAATCATGGGCGCGTTCAATCGGGATTTCATTAAACCGATTATCTATATCACCAACGAGCCTGTCGGTATTACTACGCTCGGTTCTTGGGTGGAGATTCCCGCGGTGTATGCTAGCGACGTGTACGACAGACAAGTAAACGTTTCGGTAAAAGTTACGTTTGGCGATAAAGTGGTGTATTCGGCGGAAAACAATTTCGGTAAATTGGACGCGTCGAAAATAGCGGCGACCAATTACGGTACGTATTCGCTTATCTATGAGGCGCGCGACGCCTCGGGGAACTCGGTTACGAGAAAATACTCCGTGCGTGTACGCGACAACGTTGCACCGACGTTAACGGTGGACGGCGAAGTGCCTACAAGCGTAAAAGCAGGGGAAACGTTAAAATTCCCTAACGTATATGCAAGCGATAACGTAGATGCAGAGCTTACCGTGTACGCGGTTATCATCGACCCGATGAACGGCTACCATCTGCTTACCTTGGAAGAAGAATACGTAGTAAAAATGAAAGGCAGATACGTGATTTGTTTTTATTGTTCGGACGTTAGCGCAAATCAGACGTACAGCCAAAACTATTATTTCACGGTGGAATAAGGGGAGTACATTATGACAGAGAAGAAAGAGCCGACTGAAATAACGAAAAAACCGAGAGTGAAAAAGCCGACAACGAAGAAGCCGATGACGAAAAAGAAAAAGCTGATTTTGATTTTTTCCATCATCGGAGCGGTAATTATTGCGGCAACGGCAACCGTACTGATTATCCTGCTTACCAAAAAGAAACCCGAGCCTGAAACGACAAAAACGCCGCAATGCGTTGCTCCTGAAATCACCGTATTAGACGACGGCATTTATTGGGCGAACGTAGCCAACGCGGAAAGCTATTATTATAACTACAACGCAGGCGAGTGGACGGAGGCAAACGAAGTGATTGCCTATCCCACCGAGGCAGGGGAATATACGTTACAGCTTAAAGCGGTGGACGGCGAGGGCAAGGACGGAAAACTTACCGAGTTTGCGTTCAAGGTTGCAAAAATGACGGTGGAATGCGAACGGGTGGATAACGCTCTGCATTTCACGGGCGAGAGAGTGTATTTTTCTGTAAACGGAATGGAAGAGGGTGCGCTTGGCGAAAGCAATATTCTCGACTTTTCTAACGACACGACAGGAACGAAATATACCGTACAGTATTATGCAAAGGGCGGATATTTCTCCAAAGAAGACAGCACCTATTATCTTGACAGCGATAAACAAACGCAATCGTTTACTACCACGCAAATGCTGACGATGCCTACGTTGCGTGTCAACGAAGCGGGAACGCACCTTGTATGGACGGCGTCGGAAAATGCGGAAAATTACGCAGTGAGCGTGGACGGGGAAAAAGCGACGGTATCCACGGCAAATCCGACGGTGGCGTTTCCTACGGCGGTAGGCGAACACGTAATCACCGTACAAGCGGTGGGCGACGGGGAAACTTGGTATTCTTCGCTTGTAGCCGAATATAAAATGACGACAAAACGCGTGGCAATTCCTACGATTACGTTTGATAGTCGGACGGACGACGTGTGCTGGGACGAATTTTATATGGATAAAATGCAGATGTCTATCGACGGCGGGGAATATACGCAAGTAAACGCCGCAAGCGTTGCCGCTCAAACGAATACGGCTCTGAAAGTAGGCGCGTACTATTCCCAAACGGAAAAAACCTACTATTTAGAAAGCAAGCCCGTGTATTTTGAACAACGCGAGGTGTCTTTGCCCTCGTTCAGTATCGAGGGATACGTAAAATGGAACGAAACGGACGAGGCTCTTGCGAAAAAATACTACGTGAGTATCGTTGAACAGGCGCAAACGGCAAGATATACGCGATTAAACGAAAACGTCAAGAATATTTCTTTCCTGTCCGCAGGCGATTATACCCTTTCGGTATATGCTTCCGACTATGTGAAAGAAGAAGAGGAGCGTGCTATTTTCTATCTTCCAAGCGCAAGTAAGGCGATTGACTTTTCCGTACTGGCAAGTCCTGAACTCTCGTTTGAAAAGGGCAAGCTTTTGTGGGAAGTAGATGCGCTGGCGACAAGCTACGAATACCGTGTAGACGGTACGGGCGACTGGGAAACGGCAACGGAAAGCGGGTTCTTACGCACGCGCGATATGGCAACGTACGAGGTGCGCGCAATCGGTTCGCAAACGGCAGGGCGTTACGCATTAACAAGCAAGGCAAGCGCGTTGTTCTTTGACCCCGAATTAGACGTGGATTGGGATAACGGCAAAAGTGATTTGGCACTGTTTGACAATGCCCGCTATGCGCAAATGATTGCTTCGGCAAACGATACGAAAGCCACGAAAACAGGCACGGTGGAGCTGGTTACGTCCGCAACCGCCGACAATGCCGAACAGGCGATTCTTGCAGGCGCAAGCGGCGGTGTGTTAAAGATGACGGCAGGCAATGCAGCTCCTTTGCTTAAAGCGCATTGGGGTAATTCGGACGGGGCTTCGGTGGAATTTTTCCAACCTCTTACACCTAAGGAAGACGCGAAAATTATTTTGCGTATGTACGTTGTGCCAAATGCCGCACGGCAAACGGCATTCCAATATAACTACACGGGCGAGTTTGTCAATACCAAAGGTAGAACGATAGACGCAAACGGCAATACGTACGCGTATTTTGACGAGGAAAACAATCTTGTCGGATATCAAAGCTCGTCCAATACGTTAATTGACAAAACGGGCGTGCAAATCGGTACGATAAACACGAAAACGTATATTGCGACGGTAACGGCAACAGAAGCAACCACAAAAGCAAGAATTGCCTACGGTATTTTAGACGATAAAGATGAGTTGCTTGGCGTAGCCGACGAAAACGGCGTTGTGAAAAAAGGCGATACGCTCGTTGGTACTCTGAACGCAAACGGCGAGCTGGTGGACGGAAGCAATAACGTGCTTTCCACAAGCGCCGTAAAACAGACGAAAAATTTAGAAGGTCAGTTTATTATCAGCGTTATCGGCAAGATGCCCGACGGTGGATTTAGAGAATTTAACACGTGGTTTGATACGCAAGAAAAAGCGATAAAAACAGGCGAATGGACGGAAGTTTCGCTGACGATTACCAAATCCATGGTTAGCGTGTTTGCCGATATTCAGTCCGTGCACGTCCATTTCCTTGCCAACGGTCAAGAGGGAGATGCGTTCTATATCGACGAGGTGCGTTATGACGAAAATCCGCAAATGCTTGAAGCGCCCACGTTCTGGGTGGATAACGGCGAGGTTGGACCTAATTATTATTCCGTGAGAGAGTTCTCCGATTTCAAACCGTCGGTAACAAGCGGCACGGACGAACACGGCGCATATATCGATTTTGATTGGGGCGATTATCAAAACGGTTGGGGTAAAGACGCAATTACTTTCTATTTTGATAATATCACGCTCAACGCAGGGGATAAAGTGTATCTTCGTTGTCAAGCCTATTCGGGCAGATATACAAGAATAGATATCAACAACACAAGCGCGACGAAAGAAAACGGCGTTTACGACGCGATTATCAACTGTAACGACATCGGCGGAGAGTTGTATCAAGAAAAGCTTTGCTATACGGCAAGCGAACAAACACAATTAAATACGTTGAGCATACGCCCCTATGCGTGGAGCGTAAGCCCGCTTTATTTAATTCATTTCAGAATATACGGCGTGTACGTCGAAAGAGCCGCATAAAAATAAAAAATAAAAAAAGGGAGGCAAGAAACAACAATGAAAGAACAAAAGCGTGCCTACGAAACTTGGGAGGCAAAGGTTAGGTTTCACACAAGCGACTTAATCAGAACCAGCGAAGAGCTCGACAAGCAGCTTGGACAAGGCGAAGTAGCAATCGAATGGGATGCCCAATGGGGGGCCCAGTGGGAATCGTAAGGAGGAAAAGAAGATGAAGAAAAGTATGAAAAACAAACTCCTTGCGCTTGTTTGTATGGGAACGACAATCGCGGCAGGCGCAAGCGTATGGAACATGGCGGTAACGGAAAATGAGGCGGCAGCGGCAACGGAAGGTGCGGCGACGTTTGCTTGCGCAGGGGCAAGTATCCGTTTGGATTCTAACACGGAAAACGACGATAAAACGGGTATTCGTTTCCGTGTAAAAATGGATACGGCTACGTATCAAACGCTTGAACAGGCAGGCACGGAAATTAAAATTTTGGTAATGCCTACCGACCTTTTGGGCGACGGCGTGTTGGATAAAACGGATACGGACGCACGAGAAGAAACGCTTACCGATTGGCGTGATTTTGTCAATGACGACGGCTCGACGGACGCCAACTACAAACAGGCATACGCGTATGTTTACGGAATGACGGAAGCGGAATATAACCGCCCGACGACGTGGCGCGCATACTACCTTGATAGCAACAACGAGCCTGTATATTCCGACCAAATGGACAGAAGCTTGTCGCAGGTGGCGTTGAGCTTGGAAAACGACAATGAAGAAACGCCCGAGCGTATCGCAATGGCAGGCGATTACATATTGACGTATAATTTTACCTACGACCACGGCGTAAGAGATACGGACGGAAGTTGGAAAACGACCACCACGCAATACCGTTACGGTACGGAATTGACGGAATTGCCTACCGCACCTACGCTGGAAACGAGAGAAGATTTCGAGTTTTTGGCATGGGAAACGACGAAAGGCGCGGATAAGCTGCAAGAAAGCGGCGAAAAGACGGTAATTACGGGCAACGTAACCAAGGAAGCGTATTGGCTTTTGACGGGCGAAATCTCCCTTGACAGCCCCGCAAAAGTAGCGGAATACGCGGATTTAACGCAAGAAATGCCGAGAACGGAAGTGCGTGCAAATCCTACGGGCGACGGCGTTGCATTTAAGTCGGGACAGGAAGCTTCTACCAATATCGAATATGCGCGTATAGATTGGAAGAACATTGTTGTAAACACCGCTTTGAATTGCCGTTTCAAAGGCTATGTTACTTCGGAAAAAAGAGCAACCGATCAGGCGACGGGCAGAACGAAAGCGT
Organism: Candidatus Scatosoma sp.; assembly: GCA_045655725.1. Lineage (GTDB taxonomy): Bacteria > Bacillota > Clostridia > Christensenellales > Borkfalkiaceae > Scatosoma. Next base: position 32,196 of record JAZOPT010000051.1, on the reverse strand, counting down.
TCTTCGGCAGTGAAACTACGCCTGTAATCAATGCGGATAATCAGGAATTTGACGAGTTCACAACGCAGGACGTTTCCGCGTTTGAAGCTTACGGAAGCGAAAGCGGTTATTATAAGCTTGCCGACTTTGTGCTCGAAGGGGCAAAGGCGGTACACGTATTCCAAACGGCGACCTTTGAAAAATTCCAAATCGGCGCAGTGCAAGTCATTGATACGGCATTATCAGGAAATAATACTTATAAAGACGCTTCGTGGGCTTGGTTGGGAAATGCGAAGGCGAAAGGTTTTAATCTTATATCTACTGCAACTTACAGTGAGATAAAGGCAAGTGTAAGCGATAGTTACTTTGCTTGTACAGCCACGAGAGCTAAACAAAGCGGAACAAACTTTTTCAAAGTAATGCTTCCAAGTTCTTCTTTGAAAGCAGGCGATAAAATTGTAGTCAAACTGAAAACCGTCGGGGCTATGTTTATGGGAATCGAATCAAACGGTGCAAATAATGGCTCATTGCTCGTTAACGGTGGAGAATTGAATTACGTAAATGCGACGACAACCGAAAAAAGCGTTAAAACGGGCAACGAATTTGGTACGGCAGTTTATACGGTTGCGGCTGATACAACTAAGTATTGGTTGATATTTGGTGCTTCTTATGGGCAAACCGCCGATGTTGTTATCGAAAGTATTGACATACAAGCAAGTTCTATCACAACGGACGTTCCGCAGTATCTGTCGGGCGCAAACGAGGGTGCGCAAAGCGTTACGTTGGATAACACGGGTACTGTAAACCAAGGCGTTATCACGGGCGCAGACAACGTGAAGTATGCGTTTGTAAGCGACGCTGCTTGGAGCGGCAACGCAGTTACCTTTAATTTCAAAGATATTGCATTGAATGCAGGCGATACTATCTATCTCAAAGCAACAGGTACGGCAGCTGCGGATATTCAAGTAAACGGCAACAGCGCGTATACGTTAGAAGCGGGTGCAACCTGCGAGGGAGTAGTATTTACGGCAAGCGAAGCGACAACGTTAAGCTCGCTTTCGTTTAACGTTACAGACGCTACTTCGGTAGATTTCACGGTATATCAGTTGTATATTGTAAGAGCGTAAAATAAGCGGAGTTTCGGCTCTCCGTAAAAAGAGAGCCGAAACAAAACGCAAAGGATAGCATTTATGAAAAAGAGAGTATGGACGGCGATAATAGCCGTAAGCTTGGCGGCGACGTGTTTTTTGTCGGCTTGTAGCAAAAACAAAACGGAAGAAACCGAGTATGAAACGGTAAAAAATACCACCGACCTTGATTATAAACCTGCGGATACGACTTCTGTTTTGACAAAAGACGGTCAAAGCGATTATAAAATCGTTATCAACGACGAAGACAACCGTAGAGGGGATTTGCAGTTTGCATCGAGTGAATTGCAAAATTTCATCAAGCAATCGACGGGCGCAATTTTGCCTATCGTGCACGATACGGGTTTGACGTTTAGCGAGGAAAGCAAGTATATCGTATTGGGCGAAAACGACGTGTCGAAAGAAAGCGGAATGTCGCTTGATTACGAAGAATACGGCGAAGACGGGTCGTATATCAAAACGGTGGGCAACAGCGTGTTTATCAATAGCGTGCTGTATCCTGGTGCAATGTATGGAATGTACGAATTTTTGTGGTATAACTTCGGCGTTCGTATTTATGGCTATAACGAGATAAAAATTCCAGACCATACGCAAGATACGGTATATTTGAAGGACTTTGATTATAAAAATATTCCCGATTTTGCCGAGCGCGCAAACTCTATCGATTATCGCTACGACGCTACTACGGCTTTCCGTTTGGGGTTCAATCTTGGACAGGGCGAAAACTGGTATCGTTGGTGTCATACGCATTTCTCGATTATGCCGAAAAGCACTTATTTTGCCGAGCACCGTGATTGGTATTCGCACGATGCAACGCAGCTGTGCCTTACGAATGACGAGATGATAGAAGAATTTATCAAGAATATGAAAAAAATTATCACGGAAAGTCCCGAACGCAGGGAAGTTCCGGGGTATTTCGAGCTTGGGCACGAAGACACCAACTCGTTTTGCGAGTGCGAAAGATGTAAACAGGTGGCAAGCGAAAACGGCGGTAACAGCGGCGTTATGATGCTTTTTATGAACAAGATTGCCGATGCGATGAATCCTTGGATGGAAGAAACGTATCCCGAAACGTCCATTAAGTGGGTTACGTTTGCCTATGCGAAAACGGTGGACGCTCCTGCGAGAAAAAAAGCCGACGGCACTTATGAGGCTTGGAACGACGACGTAAAACCGCATAAAAACGTAGGCGTCATGCTTGCGCCGCTTGACAGCGACTGGGCGCACGATTTAACCGACCCTGAATACAACGAACGCTGGGCGGCTGCAATTGAGGGTTGGAAAGCGTTAGACCCCGAAATTTTCGTGTATTCGTACAGTGTTGTTTTCGATGATTTGTTCTTGTTCATGGACAATTGGGATACCTGTAAAAAACAATATCAAATTTGGCTTGACGCAAACGCCGTATTCATGTTTGAAGAGGGCGGTCAAACGAATATGCCTTTCTACGAGCTGAAAAATTACGTGCGTATTAAGATGATGTGGGACGTGGACGCAGACGTGGAGTATTATCTCAACGACTTTATTGATAATTACTACAAAGCCGCCGCACCCTACGTGAAAGAGTATTTACACCGTTTGCGCACCAATTATCAAATGATAGAACGCAACCTAGCGGAAAAAGGGGAAAAGTTCTACTTAAAGTCGTTTGTTCGTTACGAGCCAGCCATGAAATCCAAAGAATACTGGCCCATGGACTGGTTGCTTTCGGGGATTCAGCTTTACGACGAAGCGTTAAAGGCGTGTGAAGCTATGCCCGAGGGGAAGGATAAGGAAAATGCGATTAAACGCGTAAAAGCGGAACGGGCTTCGCCTATTTATATCTTGATGTCTATTTACGGTCCTGAACTTTCGTACGGGGATATCCGTTATTACATCGAAGAGTTTAGAGAAGCTTGTGAAATCAACGAGATTACGCAATACGGGCATAAAGCGGATAAGAGCATACAAAGTCTTTTAGGCGATTGGATGGCGTATATAGAATAAGATACGCACGCAAAGAAAGGAGCAGTTTTGAAGATGTCGAAGTTTGTAGAAAACGGCAAATGTTTATATACAGTAGTTTTGCCGCGCAATGCAAATCAAGAATGTACGTTTGCGGCAAAAGAGTTAGCGTACATAGTGAAAAAAGCTTGTAACGACAACATTGACGTAATAACGGAAGAGGATAATTTACCCGAAAAATGTATTCATATCGGGGCAACAGACGTTGCAATCGCAACGTCTGTTCTTCCAAGCAGGGAAGAAGCTGGGAGCGACGGCTACGCTTTGCGTAAGCGTGGAAGCACGGTGTTCATTTCTTCCTTTGGCAACGAAGGCGTTATTTACGGCGTTTACGAGTTTGCACGGCAAGTGTTTGGCGCAGAGTATTTCGGTCAGTTGGAATGGACGATTCCAACAGTGGAAAATGCCGAGTTGTTTGAAGAAGATATTATCCGCAAGCCCGAATTTGAAAAGCGGATACGTTCCAGCGAAGACAGAACCATGAGTCGGCGTTACGGCTTTAATACAGAGTTCGGTATGACTTGGATAAAGTGGGACCATTCGTTTTTTGACCTTATTCCAAAAGAAAAATACTACGCAACGCACCCTGAATATTTTTCCTCACAGTGCAGTCAGCTTTGCTTAACGTGCGAAGGACTTTTGGAAGAAATGAAAAAGGTGGTGGTTGAACAGCTCACGCCCGATTGGTTTGAAAAAAGCGACGTTTTGGCGTTTAGTATCGGACATGAGGACTCTAACACCTTTTGCGAGTGTCCGCGCTGTAAAAAGCAAGCGAAAATATACGGAAAGGCGGGTATTACCATACGGTTTATCAACCAAATAGCCGACGTTATTAACGATTTTGTAGATAAGAATTATCCCGGGAAAACGGTAAAGACGGTCTTTTTTGGGTACGGACCTACCATCGATCCGCCCGTGAAGTGGAATAGCGACGGCACCTGTACGCCGATAGACGAAAGCGTAATCGCGCATAAAAACGTGGCGGTTATGCTTGCGCCGCTCGGTTCAAATTGGGCGTATTCCCTTTTGGATAAAGAGCACAACGGCAGAACACGTGCTTCGCTGATTGGTTGGCGGGAAACGGGTGCGGAAATTTTCATGTGGACGTACGACGGAGTGTTTCATTCTATGCCGCTTCCCATGGATAATTGGGAGCACTTGAAAGAAAGCTATCAAACGTTTAAGGAGAGCAAGGCTTTTTTCCTGTTTGACGAATGCGCAAGGGGCGGCAAGCAATTTGACGCAATGAGTTATTACGTACGCGCGCACTTGATGTGGAACTTAAATTACGACGTTGATTATCTTATCCGTCGGTTTATGAAAGGATATTATAAACAAGGTGCGGAGAAGGTGTATGAATATTATCAATTATTCCGCGCGAACACCAAAGAACAGGAAAAACGCTTTGAAAAATTAGGCAAACCGTTTGCGTTGCGGTCGTTCACGCGCACGCAGCCCTATTGGATTAGCCACGAAATGTGGACGAAAGAATTTTTGGAAAAGGGTTTACGTATCCTTGAAGAAGCAAGAGGGGATATGATAAACGACGGAATCCAAAGCGTGGCAAACCGTATCGAATTAGAAATGCTTTCGCTCGTTTGCTTGTATTTGAAATTATACGGCGACGAATTAGACCAACAAACCCTGAAAAAATATATCGACTTGTACGAAAGAGTGATGAAAACAAATTACTTTTTGCAAGAAAATCAAAGAGGCTTTAAGACGTTTGTGCACGTAAAAAATTTAATTGAATGGAAGTCGCTTTTGCAGGAGAACGGAAATGAGTAAGAAATTTATTATTATGTTATATGAAGAAGGCGCAAGTCTTGATCGAAAAGACCAGTGGGTAGGTAGATTTGGCTCGACGCTTTCTTTACAGCGTATGGTGGCGGATTGTAATACCGCGGTGGAAGCGATTGTTGCTGCGGGTGCGGAAGCGTACGTTTGCGACGTATATAATCTTGGCAGAGATGTTATTGAAAGTGAATTGACGAAAAAAGCAAAGCGGGTATCCACGGGCGAGCTGAAAAAACTTTGTAGCGAAGGCGTGGACGGGGCGATGCTTATCGGTACGCACGCGATGAACAGTGCGCCGAATGCGTTTGGGTCGTATTCCATTGCGGAAGCGACTTGGCAAAAATACAGCGTGAACGGCAAAGAATACGGTGATATCGGGTTTGCAACCATCTTTTTCGGCTCGTATAACGTACCGATTGTTGCGGTGTCTGGCGACGAAGCAGCAGTAAAAGAATGTCTGGCTCTTACAGGCGATATACCTTGTGCGATTGTAAAAAAAGCGCAAAAACGAAATGTGGCTATCGCAACAATGACGGGCGAAGAAGCGGAAAAGCAAATAGCCAAGGCTTGCACCGAAGGAATAAGAAACTGTAAAAATTATATTCCTTATACGGTATCTGCGCCCTATTACATCCAAGTTGAATATAAACGTGCGGACTATTGCGACGAGGCAATATGGTGTTATATAAACCACGGCGGATTGAAAAGAGTTTCTACGTTGGTTGCGGAAAAATACGTGGAGAAGATCATCAACTACAACGATTTGAGAATTTAACGAAAGGGGAATAAAAATGCGAGTAAAATTTTTAGGAACGATCGCGGCAGAAGGCGGACCCGCACTTTTTTGTAATTGTTCGTATTGCCAAGAAGCACAAAGGCGTGGTGGTAAGGATATTCGCACCCGTTCACAAATACTTATTAACGAAGATATGTTGGTGGATTTTCCTCCCGATACGTATTTGCATAAATTACAATATAATTTGGATTTGAGTAAGATAAAATATTTGCTCGTTACTCATTCTCACATGGATCATTTTTATCCCGAAGACTTGCTTATGCGCGGGGCGCAAAGCGCATACGATATGCAAGAGCCAATTTTGCAAATATATTGCAATCAAGCGACGAAAGAGCTTTTCGATATGCGCTCGCAAGGGCGCATACAAAAAGTGGTTGCGGACGGTATGGAGTGGAACGTTGTTTCGGAATTTGAGTATATTCCAACGCACGATTACGAAGTATGGTCGCTTAAAGCACAACATATGAAAACGGAAAACGCGTTGTTTTACCTAATCAAGCAGGGCGATAAAGCATTTTTACAATGCAACGATACGGGCGTTTTGTTTGAAGAAAACTATCAGTTCTTACAGGCTTTGGGCGTAAAAATCGATACGGTTGCACTCGACTGCACAAAAGGTGCACAACAAACAAGCTATTTTGGACATATGAACTTAAAGGAATGTTTGGAAACGGTGGAGAGAATGCGGCAAAGCAATTTTGTGAAGCCAAACACGCGATTTATTCTTACGCATTTATGCCACAACGGCATTCTTTTGCATAACGAATATGAAAAAGTGTGTAAGCCGTATGGAGTAGAAGTCGCATACGACGGTATGGAAATAGAGTTATAATTGAAAATAAGGAGCTTTTTATGAAAAATTACAGTCAGGACAGAAAAAAAGTTGCAGATCTGAAAATTGCATATATCGGCGGCGGTTCGCGCGGTTGGGCATATTCGCTTATGCGGGATTTGGCGTGCGACGCGGATATTAGCGGAACGGTTGCTTTATACGACATTGACTATGAAGCGGCAAAAATGAACGAAAAAATCGGGAATATGGTATCCCAAAAAGAAGAAGCTTTGGGGAAATGGAAATATGAAGCCAAAAAAACGATAGGCGAGGCGCTTACTGGCTCAGATTTCGTTATTATCTCCATTCTCCCGGGTACGTTTGACGAAATGGAAAGCGATGTGCATACTCCCGAAAAATACGGAATTTATCAGTCGGTAGGCGACACGACGGGGCCGGGCGGTATTGTCCGTTCGCTTCGTACCGTTCCTATGTTTCAGGAGTTCGCTTTGGCAATCAAAGAATATTGTCCTGACGCTTGGGTTATCAATTTCACCAACCCTATGACCGTTTGTGTCAGAACGCTTTATAAGGTATTCCCCGAAATTAAGGCGTTTGGTTGCTGCCACGAGGTTTTCAGCACGCAAAAGCTTATCTGCAAAATGCTGGCGGAGAAATTCGGCATTCAAGCGAAAAGAGAAGAGATTATCACCAACGTGGTTGGCGTAAACCATTTTACTTGGGTAACCGAAGCCAAATATCACGATATCGATATTTATAAGCTTTATAAAGAATACGTAGAAGCGCATCCAGACGGAATCGTGAAGCACTCGGAGAATAATTGGGTAGAGCTTCCCGACCGTACGGCAGAAAAGGTAAAATTTGACTTGTTCAAGCGTTACGGCGTGATTGCGGCGGCGGGAGACAGACACCTTGCCGAATTTTGTAACGGCTCTTGGTACTTAAAAGACCCTGCCACCGTGGATTCTTACGGGTTTACCCTTACGCCTATTCCTTGGAGAAAGAAAAACTTGATAGACCGCTTAAAGCGTGCGGAAGGGCACGCCAGCGGAGAAGTACCCTTTAATGTTCAGCCAAGCGGCGAAGAAAGCGTGAAACAAATGAAGGCTCTTTTGGGCTTGGGCGATTTTGTAACCAACGTCAATATTCCCAATATGGGGCAAGTACCCAACAATCCTTTGGAAGCGGTGGTGGAAACGAACGCGGCGTTTTCTTCTAATAGCGTACGCCCTGTGTTTGCGGGCAAAGTACCTGAAAGGATTAACGCTTTGGTTATGCGCATTATCGAAGAACAGGAGGCTGTTGTGGAAGCGGGGCTTACGGGCGATTACGAGCTTGCTTTCAGCGTGTTTGTGAACAACCCCAACGTCAATCTTCCTTTCGATAAAGCCCGTGAATTATTTAATGAAATGTTAGAAAAAACGAAAGCGTATTTACCGTATTATAAGAGTTGATAGTGTATGAATAAAAAACTTTTATCGGTATTGCTTGGCGCAGTTTGCTTATTTTCGGGGTGTCAACCGAAAGTTCCATCACATAAGCCTTGGCTTCACGAAGAGTTTTCTACGGAATACACCGTAGAAGAACATATACAAAGACTTACATCGCGCACAGAAGAAGTTTTTGCTACCCAAATATCTAATGGTGAAATCGTGAGTTATACGGTGGATATCGTCTATGCATTTTACGACAACGACCCCGAATATTTTTTGGTGGAACTTGAATATGCCGAGGAATGGGAGGGGGAATATAGAGACCCAAATATCCCCATGACGGGTAATCACGGACGTCTTCCAAATGAGTATATCCAATATAAAACCAAATTCAGTCATATAATAGGATTTATTTCGAGTGATAAATATTGGCTTGGCTTGGAAGGATATCCATACAAAAATATTCAAGGAAAAATGAAGTTTGTGGACGGACGAAGTGCGTACAGATTGTATGGTTATACAAAAGGCAAATTTTATTACGGCGCTGGTGTGCAGGCGGTGGAGATAGACAGTGGACTAGAAATGCTTTATGATGCGCGGAATTGTTTAAGTGAATACGGGGACGGGGTATCACCAGAATTTCATAAACATTGTGAGGAACAAACTGCTCACGTTCAAGCAGAATATGATTTTCGTCATTTAATGATAGATAATGTGAAATACGAGTGGAATGAGTATTAAAAGGAGTGGACCGATGAAAGGAAAGAAAATCACGACGATTGTAAGCAGCTTTCTTTTGAGTCTGCTTTTAACAGGCTGTTCGGGTTGTCAACAAAGAGACGGCGACTATGATTACGTGCACCCTGATTTCATAACGGAATACACCATAGAAGAACATATCGAACGTATCACAACCCGAACGGAAGAGATTTTTGAGGAAGAAATCAAAAACGGGGATATTGTGGACTATACGGTAGAGATTGTGTATGCGTTTTATGATAACGACCCTGAATATTTTTTGGTAGAGCTTGAATATGCCAAAGAATGGGGAGGAAAATATGACAATCCAAATGATTCTCCAAATGTGGAAAACGATGAATATATTACATATCAAACGAAATATAAACATTTTATCGGTTACATAGTAAATGATAGATATTGGTATGGATTGCGTGATTATTGGGGGAGCGATATAAAGACGTCATTTAAGGACGGGAGAAGCGTATATGCATTCAACGGCTATGAAAAGGAACGGAAGTATTACGGAATGTGCAAGCAAGCGGTTGAAGTACAAGGAGAAATGTTGTTTTTATATGATTGGTATAAATGTGACAGTCCATATGGCGTATCGCCTGAATTTCATACGCATAGAGCGAGTGACGCGAGTTCACATATAGCGGATTACAAATATAACCAAGAGGCTTTAATGAGAGGAAATTATAAATTTTCTTCTGACGAATACAAAAAGGAGAATTGAACAAATCTTAAAGAAAACGAAAGCGTATTTACCGTATTATAGTTCGTATCTTTCAAGTTTGCAAAAATAAGGTGTGTATGAAAAAATTGATATTAACGCTTATTGATATATGTTTTTTATTTTTTGTTTCGGGGTGTAATAGGGAAAATGTGAAAACGGGCGGTTACACGCACCCCGATTTCAAAACGGAATATAGCATAGAAGAACATATCGAGCGTATCAAAATGCGAACGGAAGAAAAATATTCCGCGGAGCTTACAAGCGGGGAACTGCTGTCGTATGACGTGGAAATTTTATACGCGTTTTACGACAACGACCCAGAGTATTTTATGGTGGAATTTACGTATGCAACGGAGCGGGAAGTGAAAGAGTGGGACTATCCGCAAACCGTTTATAAAAGTAAGTACGGGCATTTTATCGGGTATATTCAAGACGATAGATATAAAATAGGCATTAAAAATTATTCAAACGAAGAAGATTTGTATATAATGGCAGGAAGAAGCGCGTATTCGATTTGCGGGTATGACGACGTGAAAAAGTATTACGGCGGTGGCGTACAAGCGGTGGAAACGAACGAGGGCATTATGCAAATATACGATAGCGACGGCATAGGCAACACGGTCGAGTTTGGAAGCCAAGAACGGTTTGGCGAGCGTATTCTTTCGGCAAACGAACAAGAAGAACTAATGAAAGCAAATTATAAGGCGGTTAAGCGAGAATATTAAGGAGAAATAAGAGAAGATCATTTTTTTAAGGGCAGAGATATATGTTGGAATTGCGGAAAATAGCTAATTGACTATGATAAGAAAAAAGCGCTTAATATTCGCAAATTAATATAAGTTAAGGAGAAGATATGATTCCTTTTTGTAAAAAAAGAACGATAGAAAGCGGGATGTTGGCGTTTTCAAAAATGGATTTTTGTGGTAAAAAAGACGCTTGTGATTTTGCAAGAACGTATTTGAGCTATTTTATCCAAGAAGAAATCGCCATTTCTCAAAACGCAAATATAATACTCGTCAATGACGAAAGCTTGGAAAACGGTGCATACGCCTTGTGTATAACGGCTCGCTGTGAAATTCGTTACGGGGACGACGAGGGCTTACGCAATGCTTTGGCAACGCTTATACAGCTTATGGAATACAAAGACGGAGTGTATATCGTGCCTTGCCAAGATATCGAAGATTATCCTGATTGCTTGCACCGTTCCGTGATGATTGATTTGGCGCGCGGATTACCAGACAAAGAACGGTTACAAGAAGATTTGAAACGGCTTTCCTTGGCGAAATGCAACAGAGTCCATTTTCATTTAATGGACGAAGAAGGGATTTGTTACCGTTCGAACGTTTTTCCGTTTGAAGGTGAAATAAACGGTACGAAGCAGTATAGCAAGCAAGACTTGAAAGACTTGGTTGCCTATTGTAAAGCTTTGGGAATGGAAGTGATTCCCGAAATTGAGTTTCCTGCGCACGCAAACGCGCTCACCAAGATATATCCGCAGCTGAAATGCAAAACAAGTTTGGAAGAGCAAAGCGGTTGGACGGTATGTATGGGAAATGAAGAAACGTACGGATTCTTTGAAAAATTGTTAGAAGAGGTATGCGAAATATTTCCGTCGGGATATATTCATATCGGCGGAGACGAACACGCGTTTAACGACGTGCCTGCTTTGCGTAGGTGGTATTATTGGAACGATTGCAAGGTTTGCAGGGAAAGAAAGGAAAAAGAAAATCTTGCAAACGAACGGGAATTGTTCTATTATGGCGTGAAAAGACTAAACGCGATAGTAAAAAAAGCGGGCAGAAAAATGATACTTTGGAACGACGAATTAGACGTTTCCAAACCTATAGATATTCCCAAAGACGTAACCGTGCAATTTTGGCGTATTGCGAACGAGCATAGAGGTCCGAGAAAAAATTGCAGCTATAAAAAACTGTTGCAGCAAGGCTTTGACGTTATTTGTTCGCCGTTTGAATATTTGTATATCGACTTGGAAGAATATGCAAATCCTGAAAAGACGGCAAGCTTTGATTATAAAGCGTATGGAAACGGCGAAGAATATGCGCAAAGCGTAATCGGTTGCGAGGTTTGCGCGTGGGAATACGGTAATCCTGCATATAGCCATTATTTATATTCGTTTACGCCGTCGGCGGTCGTACTGCTTGCAAAAATGTGGGATAGAAAAGACGTGGTTTTCAATAAGACGTACCGTCGAGCATTATCTAAACTCATATTAGGCGGGCAAGCACCCGTAGAATACGATTTTTTTGAATTGTTTGGGAGTATAATGCCACCGAGAAACAACGGGCAAGCTGCATATGCAACAATAGAAAACGAATTGATGGATAGAGAAACATTGGAAAAACATCAACGCATATTATCGAAGATAGCATATACGTACAGTCCGCTTTATTTACATGCTTTACAAAACTTATTCGTGGAGGAAAAAAATGAAACTTAAAGTAATGAGTTATAATATTCAATCGGGGCGGAATTATGGCGAAGTATTGACAAGAGGTTTCGATTGGCAAATAGAAGTAATCAGGAATGCGATGCCCGATATTGTAGGTTTGCAGGAGGTTGGGAAACATCCTTCCGCAGGGTTTCCTTTGTATCCAATAGAAGGATATCCAACGGAGTATTTCGCAAAAGAGCTTGGAATGTATTCCTATTTTGCAAAGGCAATTTCGGTGGAGGGGAAATATCCCTACGGAAATGCAATTCTTTCTAAATATCCTATCATAAACGCGAAAACGGTGATAATACCCGACCCGATAAAACAGACGGATAGCGAAGATTATGAAACGCGTTGCGTGTTGGTGGCTGAGTTGGACGTTTGCGGTGGGATTACCGTGATGGTTAGCCATTTTGGATTGATAGAAGAAGAAAAAGTAAACGCTGTGAATACGGTTTTGGATATTTTAAAAGATATCAAAACGCCCGTTTTATTTATGGGCGATTTGAATATGAAACCCGACGATAAAATATTACAACCGTTGTTTAAAGCGTTAAAAGATACTGCGGGTGGTGCGCTCACGCCTATAACGTGGCCATCGGATGTGGATAACAAGACGGGGAAAGGCAAACGCCGACCGCAAGAAGAAGTACGTAAAATTGATTATATTTTTGCTTCGGAGCATTTTAATTCGCAAAAAGTGCAAACCTTGCAATCGCGGGCGTCCGACCATTTGCCTTACGTTGTGGATTTTCAAATATAAGGAAAACTTTTTATGGAAAACCAAACCCTTGCTTTAATTGCAAGTTTTTTGTCTATGATATTTGTCATGATGGCGTATTTTGTAAAGAAAAAATCGTACTATTTTTTATGACAACTGCTTTGTATCGTATTTTTTGGTTACTTCCTAATATTAACGGGATAGAAAAGTTTGAAATTCCTTGCAAAGAAGTATTGCATAAGCGTTTTAAGGAAGTGTTACCCAATCATATTCTTTATGATATGCGTACGACGTTCTATTCAAGATGTAAAGAATGCGGAATCGCGGAACACGCAATGAAAGAGTTTGTAGGACACAGTTTGGGTGCGCTTGGAAACGCGTATACGGATTTGTCGGACGAATACTTATTAAGAGAAGTGGAAAAGTTTTTCTATTGATGAAAAGTTGTCCCAAAACCTGCCCAAAACGCAAAAAAGAATCAACAGAAACTGAATATTTATACATAAAAACATGCAAAACAACCTGCATATTTGCAGGTTGTTTTGCTTAAATGGTGACCTTATCGGGACTCGAAGCCATTGAGAGAATGGCGCAAAGCCTTATAAATAAAGGGGGTTGGCGCTTCTTGCCCCAAGGTTGCCCCAAAGAAATTATTAAAATAAATCAATCGAAATTTGTCTAAATTATCTTGTTATATCATTCAATTTTTAACAGTATCAGGGTTAACCGCCCTGATACTGATTTTATTATAGATAAAAGACAAAAGTAAATTGTATTGCTAAAATATGAGCAATATCTTGACAAAGACGAAAATATATGCTAAAATATTAGCACTATGGAAAATAAATTTGATATTGGACAATTTGTAAATACGCTTACGGAACAATCGGTTGTGAGTGGAATTGTCGAAAGAGTAAAGAAAAAACGTAAACAAATGAAACTTTCGCAAAAGCAGTTATCTCAAAAATCGGGGGTAACTTATTCTTCCATTCGTCGTTTTGAAACGACGGGTGATATTTCGCTTGCTTCGCTTTTGAAAATAGCGCATGCGCTTGACGCATTAAAGGATTTTGAGGAATTATTCAAAGGGCAAGCGATTACAAGCTTAAAGGATTATGAAGCATGATTGCACAGGTTAGAAAACTTACGGTAAAATATAACGGCAGGATAGTTGGCTATCTGGCACAATTAGAAGATGATTCTATTGCTTTTCAATATGACGATGCGTGGATAAAAAACGGGTTTAGTATTTCGCCGTTCTCTTTGCCGTTGGATTCGAAAATCTATCAAGACGGCAAAGATGTTTTTGGCGGTTTATACGGTGTGTTTCACGATTCCTTGCCTGACGGATGGGGGGAATTGCTTGTCAAACGAATGCTTGCAAAGCAGGGGATTAACGCCGATAAATTGTCGCCTTTGACGAAACTCACGTTAATTAGTGGTAGCGGTTTGGGCGGTTTGACGTACGAGCCGACGCAAATGGACGATACAAACGAAACTGATTTTGATTTAGATTTTATTGCGCGAGAAACGGAAAAAATCTTAAATGACGAAACAGATAATATAAATCTCGACGAAGTATATCGTTTGGGCGGTTCAAGTGGCGGTGCACGCCCGAAAGCGCACGTGAAAATTGACGGGGAATCTTGGATTATTAAATTTCCTTGTAATTACGATCCGAGAAATATCGGGGAAAAAGAATTTGAAGCAAACCGACTTGCGCGTACTTGCGGTATTAACGTTAGTGAATTTAAGTTGTATCCGTCCAAAATTTGTAGTGGATATTTCGGAACAAAGCGTTTTGATAGGGTGGGGACGAAAAAATTGCATATGATTTCACTTTCGTCTATTTTAGAAACAACGCACCGTATTTCTAATTTAGATTATATGCATTTATTTCAAGTCATTAAAGAGATTTGCGTAGACCAAGAAGATTTATACGAAGCGTATCGAAGAATGTGTTTTAACGTGTTTTACGGCAATAGGGACGATCACGGCAAAAACTTTGCGTTTCTTTACAATGAAGAAAGAGGTGGGTATGAGCTTTCGCCTGCGTATGATATTACGCCTACGCTGCATAAAATAGAACACGAAATGACGGTACTTGGAGACGGACGTCCTACCGAAAAAGATTTATTAAAGCTTGCGAAAGAAGTAAAACTTTCTATAAAAGAATGTAAAGAAATAATTGAAATAGTGAAATACGTATTGCGGAATATGTAAATTATATGTAGAGACAAAAAATCGAATAGACTTTTATTAGTAATTTGTCAAACTAAGTGCAACACTTTTTAAGAAAAAGCGCCAATAAATTTTATGTTTTTTTGGGATTTAATGTCTTTTTTCTAATACTTGATAACGCCAAAATATAGAAGAAAAGTTTTCTGCGAGGCGGATAGGCAAAAAGTACGCGAGCTATAAGACCGCTACGTAAGCGGAAAGAGGTGGATGTGATAAAAGGAGAGACGTGTCCTTACTACGTACGTTTATTGTTCTTGATTTCTCTTTGGCGTTTTTTAATCCATTTGATCCTTATATTTATTATAGACTTCGTAAAAGAAAGCCATATTGTTGAAACCGACTAAATAAGCGGCTTCGTATATTTTAAATTCGCCACTGGATAAAAGCCGTTTTAAGTTCGCAATACGAATGGAATTTCTATACTCAATAGGGGTTTGCCTTGTGTATTCTTTAAAAAGCCGCCTAAAACAAGGTTCGCTTATATTACATAATGCGGCGTAATAAGAGATTTTTTCGTTTTTAAAATAGAATTGCTCAAACTCCCTCATTGCGGGGAGTAGTTTTTTATATTTGTGTGGGGTAGTGTCCGTTTGAACGTCTAAATAATAAAGCAACTCGTAAATTTTAGCCGTTAAGAACAGGGGATTAGACATATTATCAAAAGAAATGGAATTAAAAATCAACTGTATTTCAGGCGAGGTTAAAAGAATGGGCTTGGAAAAAAGTTTTGGTATTATCGAATCTTCAAAATCAAAATTCAAAATACGGATTTTCGTGTTATTTTCAACGTAGGTGGCTATATATGGGTAATCCTTAGGGATAAACAAGGCACATCCGCTGTCTAGTCTTATTGTTTTTTGTTCTTTTATAAAATGATAATCCAAAGCACCGCGTTCGGCAAAAATAAAAGAAAAAAAGCATTTTCCTTTTGTATAAGGGAACGTAAAGTTTTTATTCCTGACAACGGAAACAAACCCCGAGTTTTTTATTTTTAAAT
This sequence comes from Candidatus Scatosoma sp., assembly GCA_045655725.1. Classification (GTDB taxonomy): domain Bacteria; phylum Bacillota; class Clostridia; order Christensenellales; family Borkfalkiaceae; genus Scatosoma. Next base: position 16,358 of record JAZOPT010000051.1, on the reverse strand, counting down.
TCAAATTTCCTGAAAAACGTATATCTTCCATATATTCCTGCGTTTTAATCGAATACCATATATTTTTTATCAAATACAATACGATTGTTTTTTCTTTTTTATTGACGGTAATATGCCATTATTGTATAATATAATTAGGCGTATGTCAAGTAAAAACCGACATACAAATAGCATAAATCTTAAAACAAGGAGTTGTTTTATGAATTCCAATTTTTTGTTGGGGAATAAAATTGCCAAGCAGTTATATGAAAAAGTGAAGGTATTGCCCATAATTGATTACCATAATCATTTATCTATTGAAGATATATCGAATAACAAGCGATTCGACGACGTATACGATTTATGGATAAAGCCAGACCCCTACAAGCACCGCGCAATGCGTATGTGCGGTGTAGAAGAACGCTACATTACGGGGGACGCATCAAAAGAAGAGAAATTTTTCAAATGGGCGGAAACGCTTCCAAAGCTTCAACTCAATCCGTTGTCGCATTGGTCGGCGATGGAATTAGAAATCGTTTTTGGCGTGAAAGAACTTCTCAATCCGCAAAACGCAAAAAAAATATACGCACAATGCAATTTATACTTAAAAAACAATTCGGTATCGGTGTGTTCGCTGTTGGATTTGTTTAAGGTAGAATACGCCTGTCCTTGTGCGTCGCTTGTCGACGATATTACCTGTTTTTATGATACGGAACGGTTTTCCCCTTCCTTGCGGGGCGACGATATCGTGTTGCCGTCAAAAAATTTTTTAGAAAAGCTTGAACAGACTTCGCAAATGAAAATCAATAACTTGCTTGATTTTGAGAAAGCGGTAGAGAAACGGCTTTTGGATTTTAAGGAAGTGGGGTGTCGGTTTACCGACCACGCTTTGGACGACGGGTTTATCTTTTACGACGACGATTTAAAAAATAACGAACGATTTACAGCTCTTTTGTCGGGCGAGATTGAGTGTAAAGACCAAGAAAGGTTGCGCTCGTATATTTTGGTTCGTCTTGCATCGTTGTACGCAAAGCATAATTTTGTTTTGCAATTACATATCGGCGCACAGCGTTATACAAGCACGAGGTTAAGAGAACTTGTAGGTCCTGCGGGTGGGTTTGCAGGCATAGGCAATAGCGTAAACGTTGTGGCTTTGACGCAGTATTTGGATAGGGTAGAAAGTACGCAGTACGGTTTGCCGAAAACGGTTTTATTCACGTTAAATCCTGCCGATAATGCGTTAATTTCCGTGCTTTCGGGCTCGTATTCAAAGGATAACGTTAGCGGATTGATTACCCAAGGTCCTGCTTGGTGGTGGTGCGACCATAAGTTGGGGATTGTAGATATGCTCGAAAATACGGCTACGTTTAGCGTATTATCCAACTTTATCGGTATGACGACGGATTCGCGAAGCTTTTTATCCTTTGTGCGTCATGATTATTTTCGACGGATTTTGTGCGATTGGTTGGCGAAAAAATGTGAAAACGGCGAAATACTTTGTCCGTTAAAGGATTTACAGAACTTGGCGATAGATTTATGTTATAACAATGCAAAAAAAATATTAAAAGGTGAAAGGTGATAGTATGACGTTTAAAGACAAAATAGCAGTGGTAACAGGTGCAGGCGGAACGCTTTGCTCGGCAATTGCGATAGAATTGGCAAAGCAAGGCGCAAAAGTGGTTCTCGTTGGTAGAACGGAAGAAAAATTGCAAAAAGTATATCAAAAGATAAAAGAGACGGGCGGCGTATCGTTCGTATACCCTTGCGACGTTACGGACGAAAAATCGGTGAACGGGCTTGCAGAATTTGTAGAACGGCAGGTTGGGTTTTGTGATTTCCTTGTCAACGGTGCAGGCGGAAATAATATCAAGGCAATGCCTACGATTACGAAGTACGACGAGCGTGAGTTTACGGGCGAACTCCCCGAAGGGCAAAAAGGCTTGTATGACATTGATATGGACGCATTCAAAAGCGTGCTTGATATCAATATAATGGGTACGGTATTTCCCACGATGGCGTTTGCAAAGCAAATGATAAAAAAGGGCAGTGGTAGCGTTATCAATTTTGCTTCTATGAACACGTACTGTCCTTTGACACGGTGTTTTGCGTATGCAATGAGTAAGGCGGCGATTTCTAATTTAACGCAATCGTTCGCGGCGTATTATGCACCTGCAAAAATCCGTATTAACGCGATTGCGCCCGGATTCATGGTGAACGAAAGAAGCAAAAACTATTTGGGTACAGTGGAAGACGGATTGACCGCAAGGGGACAAAGCGTAATCAGTCATACGCCTATGGGTAGATTTGGTCAAGCGGAAGATTTGCTCGGTTGCGTCAAATGGTTATTGGGCGAAGGCGCAAACTTTGTAACCGGCATTACCGTTCCCGTTGACGGCGGATTTTTAACACTCGGGGGCGTATAATGATTTTAACCGATTATTTTAGAAGTAACCCCGATATAACCTGGGATTATGCAAAACAATGCGGCGTTACACACGGTGTTATTCGGCTTCCTGAAAATAAAGAGTTTGATTTAACGGATAAAACGCATTGGCAAACGGTACATAAACGTTTTACTGATTACGGAATACAACCGATTATCATAGAGCCTATGCCCAACGAAGTGCACGACCATATTAAGGCTGGGGATAAATATCGCGATGAAAGCATTGAAAAGGTGCTGAAAATGTTCCCCATTATGCGCGATTTTCAAATACAAACGATTTGCTTTAACTGGATGGCGCATATCGGTTGGCTGAGAACGTCGAGTGATATTGTGGAGCGTGGCGGTGCTTTGGTTACGGGATTTAACGTCAACGATTTTGTGGCAAAAGAAAACGTGGCTATTTCCGAAAGGGAGCTTTGGGATAACTACGAATACTTTTTAAAAGCGGTTATTCCCGTGGCTGAAAAATACGGGATTAAACTCGCGTTGCATCCTGACGACCCGCCGTTTGCAAAGCTCGGCGACGTTTCAAGGATTATGATTTCCCCTGAAAATATAAAAAGAGCTATTTACGACGTTTGTCCAAGCGAGAGTTTGGGGATTACGATGTGTCAAGCCACTTATTATATGATGGGTGCGGATTTAGAAAAGACGATTACGGAGTTTGCGGATAAGATTATGTTCGTGCATTTTAGAAATGCCAAGGGCGTAAAAACGAATTTCCGAGAAACGTTTCACGACAACGGCGATTTGGATATGGCGAAACTCATTTGCTTATATAAGAAATTGGGGATTGACGTTCCCATTCGAGTCGACCACGTTCCTACGCTCAAAGGCGAAAACACGGAAGTTGCAGGGTATGCGGCGCAGGGCAGACTATTCGCGCTTGGATATTTGAAAGGCTTGTTGGAAACCATAAATAAATAAAAAGAGGTGTAAGTATGAAAATCCTTAATAAGGTAGAGAAAAAACAAAAGAATTTTTGGAATAATTGCTTGTTTCATCCCACGGATGCCGTGGAAGACCCTTGGGGGAAGCGTATTCTTGACCAAATGTCAAAAGACAAAGCCATTCAAACCGTTCGTATTTATACAATGTTTGAAGATATTGTTTATTTAGATGAAAACGGCGAGTTGCAGTACGATTTCCGTCTTAGCGATTTGCGTTTGGATTATTTGATTGAAAAGGGCTACGATTTACTTTTAGCATACGGCGGTATGCCCGATTGTATTTCCAGTAATGAATATCTCAACAATAACGTAGCGAAAAATAAAACGCGTTACAAAGGAAAAATGTGGAATACTTCTCCGCCGAAAGACGTGGGGCTTTGGGAAGAAATTTGTTATCAATATACGCTACATAACGTAGAGCGGTACGGGATTGAAAGAGTTTCGAAATGGCATTGTCAATGTTTTAACGAGCCGGATATTTATGCGTTTTTTATGTATGGGCTTAACTGTGAAAACCCTTATCAAAAGCGTGCCATAGAATATTTCGCGATGTATAAAGCGTTTGTAAAAGGTATTCGCCGCGTATCGGATAAAATTTTCGTGGGCGGACCAGCACTTGCCCACTACACAGACTTCCTTGAAACACTCTTAAACCGCGTGAAGGAAGAAAATATCGACATGGATTTTATTTCTTTCCATTGCTACGGAACGAACCCTCAGGAATTGAATTCGGGTGCAAAGGAAATTTGCGTGGAAAACGTTTTGGAAAAATATAGAGTGTATATGGAAGTCGTTAATCGGTGTGGGTTTGGCGATAAACCTATTCTTATCGACGAATGGGGTGCGTCTTCCCACGGCTTTTTCAATAGAGAAGAATGTCCCAAGCTTATGTATCGTGAAACGGAAGAATACTCGGCGTTTTACGTGCGGTTGATTCACGACGTTCTTTATTCGGATATGAAGATTGAAAAGTTGATAATCTGTCTTTCCGGACAACACGAAATGGTGGAAGATTTCTCAGGCTTTAATAACTTCTTCACGCTGAATTTTATTAGAAAACCCATTTATAACGCTTACGTTTTAGCGGCGAAACTGCACGAAGAGATTTTGGAAATAGAGAATTCGACACCGAATTTATACGTCCTTCCCACGAGAAATGCGCAAAAAGAATATAGCGTTTTGCTTACGTACGCGTCGCATAATTTCACGGACAATATAGAAAGTATTGAAGAAGAAATCAAATTTGAAGAAGATTTGAAAGGAAAATACTTGACGGTCTATTGCATTGATAAAACGACAACGAATCCGTACAGGTTGTTCCAAACGTTTGGCGTTGAGAAACCGGACGAAGAGCAACTGAAACTTTTAAAAGAAGAAGGAAAATTAAAGCCTGTTATACAAGAAGAATATAACGGAGCGATAAAATTAAACTTAACACCAAATTGTACGTATTTAATAACAATAGGAGAAAAGAAATGATTAAATTTAACGACAGAGAAACTATTATTGCATTAACACCGCTTTGGAAAGGGGAAAGATTTCCCGACGGCAGACCGAAAGTTCCGCAAAAATATTTGGACGAAATGCGGAAAATGACGCTCGAAGAACTTTGGAAACCTATCTTTTTGAAAGGGTATGAAAGCCAGTTTGAAGGAGATTTGAAAACTCTTCATGACGACGGTAGAAAACTTATCGGTCGCGCCGTAACGGCAACGTTCGTGCCCACCCGTCCCGACTTACACGAAGTAATGTTCGGCGTAGGTGCGGAAGAAGGTAGAAAAGGTAACTACAATCAATGGGTAATCGACTCTCTTGTAGAAGGCGACGTTGTTGTTGCGGATATGTACGATAAAATTTATAAAGGAACGTTCCTTGGCGGAAACTTGACGACGGCAATCAAGACAAAAACCAAGACGGGCGGCGGTGTTATTTGGGGCGGTATTCGTGATACCGAACAAATGAAACAAGTGCCCGACGTACAAGTATATTATCGTGGCATCGACCCTACGCCTATCCGTGATTTCATTATGAAAGACTTTAACGGCGTAACCCGTATCGGTAAAGCGACCGTTTTGCCTGGCGATATCGTGTACGGCGCGGGCGGCGGCGTGTTGTTTATTCCTTCTCATCTTGTTCAAGAAGTGGTAGAGGGCGCGGCAAAAACGCACGTAAAAGACGATTTTGGCTTTGAAATGATTGGACAAAATAAATTCACGACGGCGCAAATTGATAGAGCAACTTGGACGGAAGAAATGCTCGATATGCTACTCGAATGGATAAAAACCGACCCCCGTGGCGAAAAGTACCGTGATTTAGACTGGTCGCTTGAATATAAACTTGCAAGAGAAGGCGACCCTGACGATACGCAAACGGCGTTGTAAACGGGGTGTTTTTGCTTGATTTATTTGACATTTCCTTTTTTGTATTGTATAATACGTAAAAATTGGAGGGCGAATTACAGGCAATTCGGGTGGCGGAACGGCAAGTTTTTATGCATCGTGCGTAGATGAACGAATAAAAGTATGCGTTCCAAGCTGTTCGTTTTGTCCCTATCCAGAATCGGTATTAAAGTTTTATCATTGTTCGTGTAATTATATACCGCAAGCGTTCCGCTATTTCGATATGCAGGATTTGGCTTGTTTAATCGCACCGAGAAAGCTTATAATTGTAGCAGGTAAGTATGACACGGCGTTTTTAATCAATGGGGTAAAACGTGGATACGAAACAGTGAAGAAAATTTACGAGAAAGCAGGCGTAAAACATAATTGTCGTTTAGTTGAAACAGATAAAGGACATTTTTGGTGCGAAGATATTGTTTGGAAGGCAATCAACGATAGAATAAAAAAATGAAAATAGAAAAATTATATCCCGCCTGCAAGGATTATCTTTGGGGCGGGAACAAATTAAAAGAAAAATATCATAAAAAAACAGATAAATCGCCGTGTGCGGAAAGCTGGGAACTGTCTTTTCATAAAGACGGCTTAACAAGGCTTTCGGACGGTAAAGCGCTTGCGGAAAGCGTAACGGAAAAGGATTTGGGCGAGAACGCAAAGGCATTCCCGTTCTTTCCCGTTTTGAATAAGTTTATCGACGCGAAGCAAGACTTGTCGGTACAAGTCCACCCCTCGGACGAATACGCCTTGAAAAATGAAAATTCGTTTGGAAAAACGGAAATGTGGTATATCGTTGAAGCAGAAAAAGGAGCGGGTATATACCTTGGCTTTAACCGCGACGTAACAAAAGAGGAATACGAAAAGGCAATCCAAGAAAAACGCTTGACTGAACTTCTTAATTTTTACGAAGTGAAAGCAGGGAAATGTTATTTTATCCCGTCGGGGACGATTCACGCAATCGGGAAAGGCTGTTTGATTTATGAAATACAGCAAAATAGCAATCTCACTTATCGCGTGTACGATTACGGTCGGAAAGATAAGAACGGTAATGAGAGAGAATTACATATTGAAAAAGCGTTAAAGGTTACAAGCTTGAGAAAGTTTAAGCCGATTATATTTGACGATTGTCTTGGAAAATGCGAATATTTCACGGTGAAAAAGATAAATGTGAAAGGCGAAATAAGTTTGCAAACGGACGAGAAAAGCTTTGCTTGCGTTACATGCGTAAAAGGACAAGGCGAGATTGACGGACAAGTTATACAAACAGGCGACAGCTATTTTATTCCCGCGAATTACGGTGCGTTTACATTGAAAGGCGATATGGAAGTTGTTGAAACGAAAATTTAGCTGGGAATGTGTAAATAAGTGCATGTCAGCGTTTTTAGAATACAAGAAAGCTCTTGGTTTTTAATTTTTTATAAAATGAGTAAATTAGAACGAATGATAGATATCATTGATACGATGTTAGACGGACGGCGTAGAACAGGTGTGGAATTAAGCTATAAATACGGCGTTTGTCGAAATACGATTTATAGAGATATTTCACAACTATCTAAGATTTTACCAATCGTAACGTATTACGGTGGACGGAATGGTGGAAGCGAGCTTTTGAGTATGAACTCGTTTAAGTACGGGTTTGTACAAAAAAGTGAATTAAGATATTTATTGCAGTTATTAGAAAAAGAAACGGACAATCCACAAGCGCAAACTTTAATTATAAAAATGAAAAACTGTTTTAAGTTTTTACAAATAGAAAATGAATAAATACGTTTAACAACTAAAAGAATCGTTTATAAATAATCACAAAAAAGAAAGTCTATAAGGAAGAAAAACTTCCTTATAGGCTTTCAGTGTTTTCATGGAAAGTGTTGCAAAAACAGGAAAAACTGTGAGCAGGATAAGGTTTTTGCCACAAACACGGTTTTCGGCAAAAAACGACGTTCGCCTGTGGGCGAAAAACCAAGCAGGAAACCTGCCTTGTTTATTACCACAAAATTAAGAAAAAAGGGGTGATGTTTATGAAATAGTAATCTAAAAACGAAAAAGCAGTCCTAAAAAAATCTATCACGAAACGATTGACAGCAGTATGTTAATACGATATAATGTAAAAAATGAATAAGCAATGGATAGATGTAAGCCCCCAAGAAAGGGAAGAAGTAAAATAAGGGGTGGGACAAGCGTAAAAAATATCAACGGAACACAATAGGTGCTTAATACACCCGTAATATCGGGAATGGTCAAGGAGAAAAAATTATAAATAGGACGGCGTGCTTATCTTTCCGTTATAAGTACGGCTATATAACCTATAAATAAAATGATAAGGAGATTTGAAGTATAAGGAATTAGAGAAATTAAACGAAATTATTGAAACGTTAAAAGCAAGCCCGAAAGCGGACGAGAATATACAATTTATTCTAAGTTTAGCGGATAATACCGTAAAAGCGGAAACGTTGGAAAGTCTTATCCAAAACGGGCAAACGAAGGTGGAGAAATCCGCCTTGAACGAACAAGATATAAAACAAGGCATTGTCGAATTTACCAAACAGGAGATGAAACAAATGCCAAAAGAAATTAAAAAATTAATACTGATAGACAAAAAGAGATGTCGTTTGCGGACGCATATAAGCGGAAAAAACACTACTACCTACGAAATCAGGTTTCGTTCCAACGGATATGACGTGTCGGCGTGCGGAAAAACACTTGAACTTGCCAAGGCGAATATGCTTGTAAAATTAAAAACGGCAAAACCGAAAACGGAAACGAATATAGTGCCGATTACGTTCAAAGAATTTACCGATTATTATTTTGAAAAGTTTAGAAAACCGAAAGTAACGGAGCAAACGTATTATAACGACGAAAACCGATTGCGAAATCATATTTTCCCGAAGTTTGGAAAAATGACGTTGGATAAGATAACGCCGTCTATGTGCCAAAGCATATTAGACGGGCTTCGAGAAAAGGGGAAGGGTAAAACGGCGGACGAGGTGTATTCGTTGTTGTCCATAATATTCAAGGGTGCAATCGCTCACGACCTGATAGACCGAAATCCGCTCAACGTAGTATTCCACGTCAAGCACGAACACGAGCACGGAAAAGCATTGACAAAAGAAGAAGAAAAGTTGTTTTTGGAAAATATAAAAGGCGTACCATTTGAGCCGTTGTACGTACTTGCATTGTATACGGGATTAAGACCAAACGAATATAAGACGGCGAAAGTGGAAAGTAAATTTATCGTAGCGGTAAATAGTAAGAGAAAAACGAAAAAGGTGCAATATAAACGAATACCTATTTGTAAAAAGCTTTCCGCGTATTTAGATAAAATTCAAAACCTTCCCGTTTATCACGATAAATATTTGTCTACGGAATTTTCCAAGTATTGCCCAAATCACAAGCTGTACGATTTGCGAACAACGTTTTATTCAAGGTGCAAGGAATTAAATATAGCGGAAAATGCCTTAAAAGAGTTTGTAGGGCATAGCTTAGGTGCTCTTGGAAACGCGTATACGGATTTATCGGACGAGTACTTATTAAGGGAAGGGGAGAAATTGAATAATTGGTAGAAATTCTTCCCCAAAACTTCCCCAAAAACGAAAGATTTTGAGAGTAAAAAACAATAAAAAACAGCGGTTTTTGATAGAAAAACCTATCAAAAACCGCCAAAATGGTGACCTTATCGGGACTCGAACCCGAGTTTACGCCGTGAGAGGGCGTCGTCTTAACCGCTTGACCATAAGGCCGTATTCTCTTTGTTTGCTTGGCAAAATGCAATCTCTCATGCATTTTGCTTATGTAGTATAGCACATTTTCTCACGAATATCAACTGTTTTTGCCGTTCTTCTTCAAAAAAATATTCAAATTCTTTTCCTTTTCTTTTTCAAAACAAAAAAAGCTTGCGTTACAAGCCGATTCGTGCTATAATAATCTCAATGAGATATGGAGGGCTTTATACAATGGTAAAGCATATGATTATTTGGAAATTCAAAGACGATATAGAGCAAAAAGAGAAAAAGGCGCAGGAGATTAAAAGAGCATTGGAGGGCTTGGTGGGCAAAATTGACGGACTAATGCAAATGCATATACTCTTTGAAAAGCTGCCCGCTTCTTCGGGGGATATTATGATGGATTCTACGTTCAAAGACGAGCAGTCGCTTGCACATTATCAATCGCACCCTCTTCACCAAGAGATTGCAAACGGATTGGTCAGACCTGTCATGGCACAGCGCTTGTCCTTTGATTATCAAGAATAAAGAAATCCAAACGAAAAGCCGTGTGAACAATCGCACGGCTTTGCTTATACTTTAACGCTTTTGCGCATGATATAATCGTAATTTTTCATTCCGTTGTCCAACACAACTTCTTTTTCTTCCTCAATCACAAACCCGTTTTTTTTGTAGCACCGCATGGCGCGCTCGTTTTTTCGATTGACGCTCAGCATCACGTCTTTCCCGAAAGAGGAAAGTTGGGTAAAAGCAAACGCGGCGTAGCCTTTTCCGCGCGCAGAGGGGAGCAAATACAGCTTGTCCATATAAATTTCCGTTCCGCGATCGACAAACACCAACACGCCCACGTCGTCTATTTTTCGGTATTGATATCCAAGCGAACGGTAATGCGCCAAACCTTTTGGCGAAAAATACATATCCAACAAAAAATCGATTTGTTCCTTTGGCAGAAAACCGCCGTACGTTTCATGCCACAACGGCTTCATAAAAGAATACAACGAAGCGAAATCTTCTTCGGTGAACGGAATAAGTTGCATACGTACACCTCCTTATTACATAAAATTATACGCCGATTGCGTGGAAAAGTCAATGCAAAAAAGGTGTTTTTTCACACTTTCAAAAGAAAAGGAAAAAAGTAAAAATTTTACAGGTTTATTGGCAAAAAATCTCATTGCCAAAAGACTGCTTTGTATGCTATAATCAAAAGGAAAGAACAATACGAAAAACAAAGGAGTATTCACCATGAAACGCAATGCATACGATATAAAAAGTGACGTAGCCATTACCGCTTGGGACGAAGCCTTGCCGCTTGGTAACGGCAAGCTCGGCTGTTTGGTGTATGGAGACGGACCGCTCCGCTTTTCGTTGGACAGAGTGGATTTATGGGATACTCGCCCCAACCCCACCACCCAAGAAAAGGGGTTTTGTTTTGAGAACCTTGTCAAGCTTGTCAAAAGTGGCAAAGAGGAGGATTGGACGGAATATTGCCGACTTTTCGACGGCATTTTTTTGCAATACGCCTATCCCTCCAAAATCACGGCGGGGCGGTTGGAATTTGATTTCGGCGTTACGACGAAAAATATCCGTTCGCACTTAGATATTCAAACGGCGCTGGCGGAGGTGGAGGTGGAAAACGGCAGAGCTTGGTTGGAAACGTTTACAAGCGCGACAAGCCTTGTCGGCGTAGCAAAAATCAGGGGCAGGTATGCGATGAACGTACATATCCCCGAATATATTTCAGGTGCGGGCGATGAAAAAACGCATCTGCATTACCCAAAAGCGGAAGTGATAACGGACGGCGAATACGTCTATTACGATCAGCAAACACACACCGATTACCGTTACGGTATCGTTACGCTCCAAAAGCAGCGCGAGGGCTATACCGAGCTGTATTATACGGTAGCCACCAACGAAACGACGAAGGACTATATAAAAGCGGCGAAAGCGGAGCTTGCAGCAGCGGCGCAGTGTGGGTATGAAAGACTCAAAGAAGAGAATATCCAATGGTGGAAACGGTATTGGCGAAAATCGAGTATTGATATCAAGGACAAGCTTTTGGAAAGCGTGTATTACCGCGCCTATTATCAGCTGGCTTCCAGCAGTAAGAAAGGCTTTTGCCCTCCTCCCTTGCAGGGTGTTTGGACGGCGGATAACGACAGCCTGCCGCCGTGGAAGGGCGATTATCACTACGATACCAATATGCAACTTACCTATCAATCGTATCTCAAAGGCAACCGATTGGCGGAGGGAAAGGTATTTATCGATTATTTATGGGAATTAAAAGGCGAATTTCAACGCTTTGCCCGCGATTTTTTCCACACGAAAGGCTTATTGATACCCTCTTGCGCCACGTTGGACGGAAAACCGATGGGAGGGTGGGCGCATTACGCGCTTTCCCCCACGATGACGATATGGGCGGCGCAAAGCTTTGACGAATATTGGCTTTACACAGGAGATGTCTATTTCTTAAAAACGCGTGCGTATCCGTTTTTTAAGGCGGTTGGCGAGGCGATTTACGGTATTTTAGAGGAAAGGGAGGGGAAGCTGTATTTACCCCTTTCCAGCTCGCCCGAAATTTACGACGACACAAGGCAAGCGTACCTCCCGCCCAATTCCAATTTCGATTTGGCGTTAATGCGCTATTTGTATCAAACTCTGATAAAATATTGCGAGCTTTTAGGAAAAGAGAAAGCGGAATACGAAAGGATATTATCTCAATTAGACGAAATTGCTGTGGATAGCGAAGGGCAAGACGGCGTATTATTGGACAAAACGCAAAAATTACCCTGTTCACACCGTCATTTTTCACACCTCATGTGTATGTATCCCTTGCACCTGATCAATTATGATACGCCACGCAATAAATTCTTGTATGATTGTTCCATATATTATCTCGAATCGCTTGGCACGGGCGCATGGGCGGGCTTTTCTTTTATCATGAGTGCGCAGATATACGCCATGGCTTTGTGCGGCAATTCGGCGTATGAAAAGCTGTATCAGTTTGCAAACGGCTTCGTATCGCCCAACGGCTTTCATCTAAACGGGGATTTCAAACGCTTTGGGTATTCGGTATTGCATTACCGACCGTTTACCATGGAGGCGTCTTTGGGGTATTGCGACGCGTTGCAGGAAATGCTGTTGCAGGAACACCAAGGCGCGTTGCACTTGTTCCCCGCCGTGCCTGCGGAATGGAACGAAAAGAATATTTCCTTTACCAAGTTGCGTTCTTACGGCGGAGTACTTGTCAGCGCAAAGCGCAAAAAGGGAATACTGACTGAGGTAATCCTTTACGCGCCCAAGGAAATGCGACTGTGTATAAAAAATACGTTTGGAACGGATAGAGTGCGTATGTTTGATAAAGCGGGGGAACACGCGGTAACGGTAAACAAAGAAGCGTTTTTTGTTACCTTAAAAAAAGGACGTACAATACTTAAAAGACAATCATGACAGTAATAAAAATACGGCGTACCCAAGCAGGGTGCGCCGTAATCTGTTTCAAAAGCTGTTAAGGTAGTATGGCAAGCAATCGGTGGACGGAGGGCAAAATTTGCACGTCGGGATATAACGTTTTCACTTGCTCCTGTTCCGTTTCCCCGTTGCCCGTCAATACCAAAACGCCGTCCGCGCCCGCGTTTTTCGCGCACGCGATATCGCTGAGCCTGTCGCCAACCACCAAGCATTCTTGCGGGGTAATGCCCAACGCTTCGCAAGCGGCGTATAACAGTCCGCTTTTGGGTTTGCGGCAGTTGCAGTTGTCGGCGTTGTCGTGCGGGCAGATTTTCCACACGTCCGCGCCCCATGCGGTAAATTCTTCCTCAAACGGATAGCCTGCGCCCGTGCCTCGCGCAATACTCGATTGGTTGGTAATTATTCCCACCAAATACCCTTTCTCCTTTAACGAAGAAAACAGAGCCTTTATATTCCCGTAAGGGACAAGCGTTTGCGGATACCGCTTGTCGATAAGCGCTCCAAGCGTTCCGTCGCGGTCAAATAAAATGCAGCGTATCCTACTCATATTCCAAACAAAATCTCCTCTGCGTTATTTTCTATGGTCAGCAAGCACGCGCCAACGGCGGGGGCTTCCTTTTTATAATGCGCAAGAAGTAAGTTACAATCGTCGTTCAACGCGCTTACGGCGTGGCGCTTTACGTTTGAAAAGCATTGACGAAACTTGGCGAACAGCGCGCCGTCCAATAAGATAAATTCGGGGGAGGACAGTGTGAATAAATTGGCGATAGATACGCCCAAATACGCGGTGGCGTCGGAAAGCAACGCTTGGGCTTGCGCGTCGCCCGATTGCAATTTTTGCGTAAAGGACAAGGAGCAAGCGCCGCTCCGTTCTTTATAAATTTCGCGCATGCCGCGAAGAGAGGCGTACGACTCCAAGCACCCGCGCTTCCCGCAAGCACACGCCCGCCCGTTAGGAACAACGATGGTATGTCCCAGTTCGTAAGAAGCTTCTTCGCCCGCCGTGTAAAGTCTGCCGCCAATCAGTCGCGCCATACCGATACCGTCGTCGATACGAATTACAAACCCGTTTTGCTTGCCCTCCAAACGTGGGTCGTTGTGCAAATGATAATATAAAAGACAATCGGGGTCGTGATACAAAACGGTGGGCAGACGGAATTTTTCCTCAAATAAACGGACAAGAGGAACATCTTTCCAGTCCTGAAAGAAATTGGTGCGAAGCGAAACGCCCGTACGGCGGTTGATTTTGCCCTGCATGGAAAGATTTATCCCGATGACTTCGGGAAATTCGTCAAGCAACGTTTGCGTTTTGGGATATAACGATTGCAAAAGCACCGATTTTTCCGTTCCCGCGATAGGCAAAAACGCCTGTTTTTTTACGGTTCCCGATAAATCGATGACGACAAAGCTTAGTCCCGTGCTGTTGACGTCGATACCCAGCTGTAAAAACTTATCGGGATGGATAAGCAGCTTTTCTGCCGGTCTACCGCCCGCCGAAGCCTCCTTTTCCGCCAAAAGCACGCCCTTTTGCAGGAGGTCGTTGCAAATGGAGGAAACGCTGCCCCAGCTAAGCCCCGTCAAGGCGGACAGCTCCTTGCGCGATAAGCAGATTTTCGTGCGCATCGCCTTGAAAATTTTCAGTGTATTGTGTTTTTTTAACTGGAAATTCGTCTGCATGGTTTTCTCCCTGTTTATCCGATTTAATATAATTCGAGCTCGATTTTGAGTGGCACATTTGCCATAAGAAGCTTCAAAGCCGCTTTTGGTGCGGGTTTGGATTATATTGAATTGCTTAAACATAGTATAACACACCGCAACGCCCACTGTCAAGGGGATAAAAAAAAGTTTTATCAAATTTTGATAAAAGTGTTGACAAACGCACGGCGGGCGTGTATAATAATATTGTTGATAGCATTGCGCAGACGCAACAAAGAAGCGGACAAAGGAGAACGGTATGAAAATTTTGTTTTACGGCGATTCTATCACGGACGCAGGCAGAAATCGAAATGCAGGGGACGGATATTTGTCGGCGTACGGCTACGGTTATCCCTTGTGCGTGGCGGGGGAATTGTTGGCGAAAGACCCCACGAAATATCAAATAATCAATCGTGGAATCAGCGGCAACCGTATCGTGGATTTATACGCGCGTATTAAAGCGGACGTTTGGAATCATCATCCGGACGTTATCAGTATTTTAATTGGTATCAACGATATTTGGCACGAGCTTGGTCAAAAAAACGGCGTAGATTTGCCCCGCTTTGAAAAGATCTTCAAAATGATGATAGAGGACACGCTTGCGCGTCTTCCCAATGCGAAAATCGTTATTTTAGAGCCGTTTGTATTGCACGGCAACGCCACGGATGAATTCTTTGAAGAATTTTCGCGGATAAAAGCGTATGCGGCGGCGGAAAAGAGGATAGCGGACGAATTGGGATTAGATTGGGTGCCTTTGCAGGAAACGTTGGATAAGGCGGCGGAGAAGTTCGGCGCGGCGTATTTTTTGGAGGACGGCGTTCATCCCACGGCGGCGGGCGCAAGGCTTATCGCCAACGAATGGCTTCGATATTTCAAAACCATCGATAAATAAGAGCAAATTACATAAAATTTCACGGCGGCGTCCGTTGTAAAAAAGGACGCTGTCGTAAAAATATATTTTTTTACATAGTTTTATCAAGCTTTGATAAAACAAAAAATAAAATTAAAAATAAAGCGAAAAAATGCTATAAATAAAAAAGAGGTAAGAATTATGAAAATTAAAGTAGGTCTTGTCGGCACGTCGCAATTAAGCTTTCCCGGTCCAAAAGAACGGGTGTATGCGGAAATCACGGAGCAGATGAAAAAGAACGCAGAAGAGATGCATTTTGATTTGGTGGTTTGGGAGAAGCAGGTAATTGTGGAAGCGGACGCCAAGGAAGCCGTTGCAAAAATGGAAGCGGAAAAGGTAGATTTTTTGTTGGTACTAAACGTTTCGTATTCGGCGGGATTCCTCGTACCTATTTTCTACCGTATCAAAAACGCGGCGGTTGGAATTTGGTCTATTCCCGAAACGACGAAAGGTCCTGTAATGTTCAATTCGTTTTGCTCTAACAATATGTATCAAGGCATCAACGATAAATACTTAAAGGACTATAAAATCAAGGCGAAATGGTTTTTCGGCATGGCGGACGACCCACGTTTTAAGAGGCGTTTGTCGGTGACGGTAAAAGCGTTGCAAGCTATAAAAAAGCTGAAAAATTCGCGCGTGGCGTTGATCGGCGGGTTTGCGCCCGGGTTTTACGATTTGTATTTTGACGAAAGAAGCGTATTTTCCAAGCTGGACGGCATTTATATCAACCGCTTGCACGAATACGACGAGGTCATCAAGCGCGCGGAAAAAATTACCGATAACGATATGAAAGCGCAG
>JAZOPT010000050.1:0-9206 GCA_045655725.1 Candidatus Scatosoma sp. | reverse complement strand
TGCTATTGTCCGTTTGGAAAAACGTGCGGCAGCTGCGATAAACGCTGCATATATCTCTTAACGGATGAAAATAACCGTGCGTTTCCCGTGCACCGATACGTCGGCGCGGACGGAAATTGCAGGTTTGAAGTGTATAATTGCGCGAAACAAATCTCTGAAACTCGCAACGGCGTAAGCCTTCTTTTAGATACCACGACGATAGAGGAAAAAGCGGCTATTATGCAGGCAAAATCGAATGCGGAAGCGCAAAAGAAACTGTTTGAAAATTACACGTCGGGTCATCAACGGCGCGGCGTACTTTGATAAAACGATTATTAGCAAGGATTATTACCAAGGAATATCATGAATCAACTTGCCATTGAAAAAACAGAACTAAATAAAATTCTGTCGATTGCCGCAGAATATGCCGTTTTGGAAGAAAGTAAACGGCAGCTTTGTGCTACTTTGCCAACCACCGTACTTGCCGAGGCGAAAAAACGTTTGGACACCACGGCAGAAGCGCGGGAATTGTTATTTACGCACGGCATCGCAAAAGTGGAATATTTCCCTCCCTTTGCCGACGAAATCGAGCGGGCAAAAAAGAATTCTACGCTTTCTTGCGGAGAGCTTTTGAAAGTAGAAAATTTGTTGCGTTCTGCGCGTATTGCGCATACGTCTATTGCTTCCGTTGCGGACGAAACGGTGGTGTATATGCGCGCTCTTGGCGACGCTATCTATTACGACGAAGCGTTGGAAGAGGATATCCGTACGAAGATTTTAAGCGATACGGAAGTAAGCGATTACGCAAGCGACAAGCTGTATTCCTTGCGCCGTGAAATTCGGCTGCTGAACGAGCGAATACGCTCCCGATTATCCGAATATCTCACGGGAAGCGAGGGGAAATACTTGCAGGACGGAATCGTTACCATGCGTGATAACCGTTATGTGCTGCCCGTTCGAGCGGAATACAAACGCAACGTGCGAGGATTTATTCACGACCGTTCGGCAAGCGGCGCAACGTTTTTTATCGAACCCGAAGAAGTGTTGGAAATGAATAACGAACTGCGTTCTTTAACCATCGATGAAAAGGAAGAGGTGGAGCGCATTTTGGGCGAGCTTTCCCGCCGAGTAGGATTTATCGGCGAGCAATTACTTGTCGATATGCAAATGCTTTTTGAAATTGATTGTGCCTATGCCCGCGCGGAATATGCCTATAAGCTGTCCTGCGTAAAACCGCAAATGAACGCCGAGGGTGTAATTGCCGTAAATCAGGGCAGGCATCCGCTTATCGACAGAAAAAAGGTTGTGCCCGTAAGCTTTGAGCTTGGGAAAGATTACCGTTTCTTGCTGATTAGCGGCCCGAATACAGGCGGTAAAACGGTTACTTTGAAAATGGTGGGATTGTTTTGCTTAATGGCGATGTGCGGCATGTTCGTTCCTGCAAAAGAGGCGAAATTATCCGTCTTTGACGAAATTTATTGCGACGTAGGCGATTTGCAGAGTATCGAGGAAAGCTTATCCACTTTTTCCTCGCATATAACCAACATTATTCATATTGTGAATCATGCGGATAAAAACAGTTTGGTTTTGATAGACGAATTAGGCGGTGGAACAGACCCTGACGAGGGGCAGGCATTGGCGAAAGCGATCGTTTCCTATCTTTTGGAAACAGGGTGCACAGGCGTTGTTACCACGCATTATACGGCTTTGAAAGAATTTGCGTTTTCGGCAAAGGGCATTGAAAACGCTTGTATGGAATTTGATAGCAACACTCTGCAACCGTTGTACGTTATCAGAATCGGGTTGCCGGGGTCGAGCAACGCGCTGGCGATATCAAGACGGTTGGGCTTAAAAGAGAGTATTTTGGAAAACGCGCTCGGTAATTTGTCCGTAGGTGCGCAGAAATTTGAAAATATTGTGCGCAGTGCGGAGGAAAGCCGCATAAGAGCAGAAGAAACGCTTTTGCAAACCAACCGATTAAAGGCGGAATGGCAAGATAAATTGCACGCGCTGGAAACGGAAAAGGAGAAGCTGAAAAAAGAAAAGGACAAACTTTATTCGCAAGCGAAAGCGGAATCCCGCCGTATTATCAACGAACGCACGGCATCTGCAGAGGAATTGCTTGCGGAAATAGAGTCTATTTTTGCGCAAGAAAGCTTGACGCAAGCCGATTTGATTAAGGCAAGAACATTGAAAAACAGGCTTGGAGATAAGGTTTACGAAAGCGAAGCGGAAGAGACTGATTTACCCAAGTATCGCCAAGCGGCGGAAAAGGAACTGACGGTTGGAAAAAAGGTTTACGTGAAGAACACCAATCAAGAGGGAATTATTCAAAGCTTGCGGTTAAACAAAAACGAGGCGGAAGTATTATGCGGAAGTATTCGTTTGCGTAGTAAAATTTCCGATTTATGCGTGATAATAACCGAAGAGAAAACACAAACTAATCCGTATAGAGCATTGCAAAAACGCAAAAAGAGCAATACGGCGGCAGATAACGTGCAGGTGGTAAAATCCTTAACTCCCAAACCTGCACCTGCATTGGAAATCAACGTCATCGGCTTAACCGTCCACGAGGCGTTGCCGCAGATAGAAGCGTTTTTAGATTCTGCCGTGCTTTCCAATTTGGAAGAAGTTCGAATTGTACACGGCATGGGTACGGGCAAGCTTCGCGCGGGCGTACACGATTTTTTACGCAAACAAAAAAACGTTGCGCAGTTCCGTCTTGGTAAATACGGCGAGGGGGATACGGGCGTAACCATCGTTACTATAAAGTAAGTCGTACTTCTTCTAAACACGCATAACCGACTTAAAAAAGAAATAAGATATTACGAAATCTTTTTTAAGGGGAAATGCTTTGAAACGTCAGCAACAACGTAAATGTCAATCAATACAAAAAACAACCCGCACCGTGAAATTTAACGTGGCTACCAACTTGGTTTTAGGGGTGCTTGTCTTATCCGTAGGTGCTCTGTGCCTGTCGCCGTTGGACGGATCTGCTTACACAAGCGGTGAGGAAACGCCTATTTACCGCTCGGCAAACGGAGAGGGGAAAGGCGTTTCGTTAATGTTCAACGTGTATTGGGGAACGGCAGAGGTTTACCGCATTTTGGATATTTTACAAACCTATGAAGCCAAAGCCACGTTTTTTATCGGCGGGTGCTGGGCGGACGATAACGTCGAATGTTTGCGTTCTATACACGAAAAGGGGCACGAAATAGGCAATCACGGCTATTTTCATAAAGACCAAGACAAACTCAATTTGGTAGAAAATCAAAAGGAAATAGCCGACTGCAACAATTTTATTAAGTTGGCAATCGGCGTGCAGCCTACTTTATTTGCGCCTCCGTCGGGAGCATATAATCAATACACCTTAGAGGCTTGTCAGGCGTTGGAGATGAAAACGGTGTTGTGGTCGCGAGATACCATTGATTGGCGGGATAAAAATGCGGCGATAATTTATACTCGCGCGACAAAAAACATAAAAAGCGGCGACTTTGTTTTAATGCACCCCATGACGGCAACGGCGGACGCTTTGGAGGATATACTTAAATATTACCGTTCACAATCGCTTGCAACGGTAACGGTAAGCGAAAATTTACGAAATAACGGATAAAGGAAACACTATGGTATTTGAAAAGAGATATACAAACGGATTAAGATTGGTAGTAAAACAGATGCAAGGGCTCATGTCCGTAACCATGGGCATACTCGTTGGCACGGGCGCTTGCGCAGAAACGGATAAAGAGGACGGCATTTCCCATTTTATCGAACATATGCAGTTCAAAGGCACGAAAAAGCGCAACGCATTTGAAATTTCCGACGCGTTCGATAGGTTGGGCGCACAGATTAACGCGTTCACGGGCAAAGACGTTACGTGCTATTATTCTAAATGCACCTCCGACCATACGGCAGAATGCTTCGAGCTTCTCTCCGATCTGTTTTTGCATTCTACCTTCCCCGAAGAGGAAATGGAACGTGAAAAAGGCGTGGTATGTGAAGAGATTTCCATGAACGAGG
The DNA here is from genome assembly GCA_045655725.1 of Candidatus Scatosoma sp. GTDB lineage: Bacteria > Bacillota > Clostridia > Christensenellales > Borkfalkiaceae > Scatosoma. The sequence goes on along the minus strand of JAZOPT010000050.1, from coordinate 5,210 downwards.
ATACGCCCGAAGACCTTTGTTTAGATTTACTTTCCCGCGCGTTTTACGGAACGCAAAATTACGGTAGAAACATTCTGGGTACGGCAAAGAACGTTCGTTCCTTTACGGTAGAGGATATTCATGCGTATAAAACTGCTCGTTATTGCCCGCAAAACATTGTCGTTTCCTTTGCCGGCGGTATCGACCCTGTTACCGCTCAAGCGTTGGTGGAGTCGTATTTTGGCGATTTACCAAACGGCAAGTTTGAAAAACGCACCCCTATATTGAATACCAAGCGCAGCAGCTTGGTCAAAACCAAGCCAATAGAACAGGCACACATTGCCATTGGTTATCCGTCCGTGGAGCGCGGCAATCCCTTAGAGGACGTTGTATCTGCGGTCAACGGCGTGCTTGGCGGTACGATGAGCGCACGTTTGTTCCAAGAAGTACGGGAAAAGCGAGGGCTTGCCTATTCCGTATATTCGTACGTTTCACCGTATACCGAATGTGGTTCGCAGATAATATATGCAGGCGTCAATCCCGCACAGACGGAGGAGGCATATAACGCCATTTGTTCGGTGATAAAAGAAATGAAAGAAAAAGGCGTTACCGAGGACGAGTTTATGCGTAGCCGTGAGCAGATGAAATCGGGAATGTTTTTCAGTAATGAAAGCAGTAATTCGCAAATGCTGTTGTACGGAAAATATATGTTGTTTTTCGATGAGATATTCAATTTTGAAAAGAAGTTAGAACGTATCAACGCCATGACGTACGAACAGTCTTTCGAGGCGATTAAAAGTATGTTTGACGAGCAGCAAAAAGCGATTGCGCTTGTCGGCAATACGGATAAAGCGTTTTCTTTATAACTCCATGGATAAGAAAGAAAAGAAAGAACAAAAGACGGGATTTCCGCCCGTGTTTTATGAAAACAGTAAGGTGTTAATTTTAGGCAGTTTTCCGTCCGTGAAAAGCAGAGAAATTTCCTTTTATTACGGTAACAAACAAAACCGATTCTGGAAAATGCTTTGCGGGTATTTCGGACAAGACGTACCTCAATCTAACGAGGAGAAAATCAGGTTTTTGCAGGATAAGGGCGTTGCGCTTTGGGATATGGTAACCGTTTGTTATATCGACGGCTCGGCAGACGCTTCTTTGCGTTGTTTGGAAACGGCAAATTTAGAAGAAGTATTTGCGAAGTGTAAGATAAAGAAAGTGTTGCTCAACGGTTCGTTAGCGTATCAGCTGTTTACGGAAAAATATGCGAATATAGACATTCCTTATGAAAAGATGCCCTCTACAAGTCCTGCAAATCCTAGATATGATGAAGAAGTATGGCGGAGGGCACTCGATGACGTATTTGCAACTTCTAAATAATTTGCAGTCCCACGCCGAAGCAGAGTTCGCGGCATTTCAGCGCAAATTGATTTTTACTAAACAAACAATTTTGGGTGTAAGAACGCCGATTTTACGAAAAATCGCCAAAGAAACGGCACGCTCTGTGGATATACAAACACTGCTTTCCTTTCCCGATACGTACTATGAGGTTACGTTTATCAAGCTCGCCTGCGTGAGTGCGTTGCCGTATGAAAGCTATATAAACTACGTCAAACAGTGCGTGGCGTTGATAGATAATTGGGCTACTTGCGATTGCTTCAAGGCAAAATGTATTGCGAAAAATCAAGATAAGTTTTTGCCTGTGTTGCAAGAGATATTTCATCGTGGCGGCGAATTTGACGAACGCTTTGTACTAGTTACGCTTTTGTATGCGTACGTAGAGGAGAAATATATTTCGCTTATAGGACAGTATCTGAAACAAGCCAACACTTCGTATTATTACGTACATATGGCGGCTGCTTGGCTTACCGCGGAAGTGATTGTAAAATTGTACGACGTAGGCGTTTCTTTGTTAAAAAGCGGTATTTTGGATAAGAAAACGCATAATAAAGCGATACAAAAGTCGATAGAAAGCTATCGCATAACCAAAGAACAAAAGGAATATTTACGTTCCTTAAAAATAAAATAAAAGGAATACAGTATGGATATTTTACAAACGATTGCCACCGAATTTAACCTTTCCGCTCTGCATACCCAAAACATTGTTTCATTATTAGACGAGGGGAATACCGTTCCGTTTATTGCTCGTTACCGTAAGGAAATGACGGGTAGCTGCGACGATCAGGTATTGCGTGCGTTAAACGACAGGCTTACTTATCTTCGCGGATTGGAAAAACGGAAAGAGGAAGTAACGTCTGCCATTGTAGAACAGGGTAAAATGACAGACGAAATTTCTACCGCGCTTGTCAAAGCGGCAACGCTGACGGAAGTGGAGGATATTTACCGCCCGTATAGACAAAAACGGAAAACGCGTGCGTCCGTGGCGATTGCCAAGGGCTTGCAACCGTTTGCTGAACGCATTTTAGCGCAGGATAAAACGTTAAACGTAACCGTGGAAGCTGAAAAATACCTTTCAGAGGAAGTTAAAACGCCGCAAGAGGCTATCGATGGAGCAAAAGACATCATCGCCGAAATGGTTTCCGACGACGCGCAAACGCGTAAGAAACTCCGTAATTTCTTCTTGCGACACGGGGAGATGACCTCTTGTTACGCCAAGGGAAAAGAGGCGGAGGACGAGTCGAGAACGTACGGTATGTACGCTGACTACCGCGAGCCTGTCAGCGGCATCAAAAGCCACCGCGTGTTGGCGCTCAACCGCGGCGAAAAGGAAGAATTTTTGAAAGTTTCCATTGTCGTAGATGAGGATTTTGCCAAGCGCATTACAGCTTCCGCATTTTTGAAGGACGGCGGGGAAAGTTCCCGCATTGTACGGGAAGCCGCAGAGGACGGATATACGCGCTTGATTGCTCCGTCCGTTGAAAGAGAGGTGCGCGCGCAGCTTTTTGACGAGGCAAGCGAACAAGCGATTAAGATGTTTGAGCTCAATTTGAAACCCTTGTTAATGCAACCGCCCTTAAAAGACAAAATTACCATGGGTTGGGACCCTGCCTATCGAACAGGTTGCAAAATTTGCGTGGTAGACGGTACGGGTAAGGTGTTGGATAAAACGGTCGTCTTTCCCACGCCGCCGCAAAATAAAACGGAAGAAGCCAAATTCGTTTTGAAAAAACTGATAGCTAAACATGGGGTGGAGGTTATTTCTTGTGGAAACGGTACGGCAAGCAAGGAAAGCGAACTGTTTATCGCCGAACTTATCAAAGAAATCAAAGCGGAAACGGGCAGAGAAGTGGGCTACGTTATCGTAAACGAGGCGGGTGCTTCCGTCTATTCCGCAAGTGCTCTTGGTGCGGAGGAATTCCCCGATTACGACGTAACGGCGCGCAGTGCTGTGTCCATTGCACGGCGATTGCAAGACCCGCTTGCCGAACTAATTAAAATCGACCCGAAATCTATCGGCGTAGGACAATATCAGCACGATATGAACGAAAAGAGGCTGGATAGCGCGCTGTCGGGCGTGTTGGAAGATTGCGTCAACAGTGTTGGCGTAGATTTGAACACGGCAAGCGTATCGCTTTTGAAATTCGTAGCGGGGTTGAACTCTGCGGTAGCAAAAAATATCGTTGCATACCGTGAAACGAACGGTCGGTTCAAATCGAGAAAGCAGCTTTTGAAAGTGCCGAAGCTTGGCGAAAAGGCATATACGCAATGCGCAGGCTTTTTGCGTATCGATAGCGGCGATAATATTTTAGATAACACAGCCGTTCATCCCGAATCGTACGAAAAGGCAGAAAAATTGCTTGCTTTATTTCACTATACAAAAGCGGACGTAAAAGCGCGGAATATCTCCGATTTACGCCAAAAAATAAAGGCGTACGGAGAAGAAAAAGCGGCAACGCAATCGGGCTTGGATAAAGCCACCTTAAACGATATCGTTACCGAGCTAATGAAACCGGGTCGGGATATCCGCGAGGGCTTGCCCGCTCCTACGCTCCGTAAGGATATTATGAGCATTTCCGATTTGAAATCGGGTATGGAAATTACGGGTACGGTGCGTAACGTGGTAGATTTCGGCGCATTTATCGATATTGGCGTACACCAAGACGGACTTGTGCATATTTCCGAGATTACGGAAAAATATATCAAACATCCGTCGGAAGTGTTAAAGGTAGGGCAAGTGGTTACCGTTTGGGTAAAGGACGTAGATATAAAAAAGAACCGTATCGGCTTGACGATGAAACGCAAAAACGTGAAACAATAAACACAAATCTTGGAAAATTACTTGACTTTTTTATCGTCAAGGGTTAAAATAATAGATAAGCAAGAACAAATGCTTTACATTTAACGGAGGATATTGATATGTTAGAAAAAATTCAGGCAATGCTTGCCGACGCGTTAAACTTACCTGTTGAAAAGGTAACGGCAGACGCAAAAATCGTAGATGACCTTGGTGCAGATTCGTTGGACGTTGTGGAGCTTCTCAGCCGTTTGGAAGATGAATACGGCATTATGATTCCCGACGAAGAGGTTGAAAACCTTGTTACGGTTGGCGACGTTGCAGCGGAATTAGAAAAATTGACGAAATAACGGCAAAAAAGCAAAGAAGCTCTTTAACGTAAGTTAGAGGGCTTTTTTCTATGCTATTTGTAGGCGATAAGTACTTGAAAACGATTGCTTTCAACGACTAAATATGGTATAATCTTCAAGGAATATAAAAATTGAGGTATCTAAATGTTACAGGTTACAGGCGTTTCTTTGCAATTTGGCAGTAAAAAGCTGTTTGAGGACGTAAATCTTAAATTTACAAAGGGAAATTGTTACGGTATTATCGGCGCGAACGGCGCGGGAAAATCCACCTTTTTGAAGGTTCTTTCGGGCGAGTTAGAGCCACAAAAGGGCTTTGTTTCGATGGATAAAAACGAGCGTATGTCGGTATTACAGCAAAACCAAAATATGTACGACGACGAAACGGTGCTCCGTACCGTTATGCTCGGCTATAAAAAATTGGTGGAGGTCATGGACGAAAAGGACGCCCTGTACGCAAAACCCGATTTTTCAGAGGAAGACGGTATAAAAGCAGCAGAGCTTGAAAGCTTATTTGCGGAGATGAACGGCTATGATGCGGAATACCAAGCAGGTCAATTATTAGACGCTTTGGATATAGACGAAAGCTTGCATTATGCGCTTATGAGCGATTTAGACGCAAAACAAAAGGTGCGTGTATTGCTTGCACAGGCGTTGTTTGGCGACCCCGACGTGTTGCTTTTGGACGAGCCTAC
>JAZOPT010000049.1:0-8491 GCA_045655725.1 Candidatus Scatosoma sp. | reverse complement strand
TAAAAGTGGGATATGGCTGGAATTTGTGGCTGGGGCGAAGTTATATTGATGGCAAAGCCATCAAGGTGTCGTCAACAAGGATAAGTAGCGTACTTTTTTTAATTTGCGTACGCTTGTTTCCTAACCCGCCCACCCGAAAATCGGGTGGGCTCACACTTCGCCCCCAAAGCGCACGAAAAAAGACATACCCGATGGTATGTCTTTTTCGTGGCTGGGGCGAAGTGATTCGAACACCCGAATGACGGAGTCAGAGTCCGTTGCCTTACCGCTTGGCGACGCCCCAATATTTATGAAAATCTTGTTCCGTTTACTTGCGTTATTTTATCAAACTTTTTTGTTTTTTGCAAGCGTATTTATACCCTTTTATAAACTTTTTTCATTTTTCCCTAAAAAAAGAGGTAACCTCTTATTTTTCGCCCCGTAATCCCTTGTAAGATTAAACTATCTTTGGAGGTTACCATGTTTCTCAGCGAACTTTCTTTTAAGCGAATCTATTTCCAAAACGCCGCACGCGGTATCATTTTAGGCGTGGGTATTTCCGTAAAAACACGCAAGCTTAAATATCTGCTTTGTTCGGCAAACACAAGCAAAGCGCACGCTTCACACGCTCCCGATTTCGTTTTACCCATTTCCGCTATCGCTTCCGTAAGCGAAAACGCCGTTATCTTAACCAAGCTTCGACCCGTTATCCCCAAGGGTTATACTCGGCTCTTTTTACACCGACCCATCTACACCCAAAGCGGCACGAACCTCGGTTTGCTTACCGACGTTCGCTTTGATACCTTGGCGGCAACTTCCATATATTCTGACAAAAACATCGTCTATCCTTTCACGTCAATCAGTGCCGTTTCAGATGCCGTTTTATTACGCAAAAACGACGCATATCCTATCGGTCAACGCATACCTGCCCCCCTCGTTTCCCATTTTGAAGCAGAAAAAAATCCACACGTTACCAAATCGGTATTACGCCGTGCGATTGAAAACAAAGCCTTGATTAAGCTTACCCTTTCTCTGCCGCCCTTTACACAGAATACTTCCCCGCCAGCTTCAAAACAGCCGAAAACGCATCGTTAAGCGTACGCAACTCGCCCGCCGTCAAAGCGGGTTTGTTTTTATAAGAAGTTATCAAAACCAAAAGCTCTGCGACGGAAAGCTTATCCGCGGCAGACGTTTGTGCTTGCCGCAGCTTTGTCAGCAGCTTCATTGCGTGCGAAAGCGGCAATTCCGTCGCTTTCGTTTCCGCGCCCTTACCTTCTCCATTTCCTGTTTCCAAGGATTGCGGCGTTGCTATTTCCCTATTTTCATTTCTCTCGTCCACGTGCAGTACCGTATTCAACCTAGCCCGAATAAACGAATTATCCTTTTCGGGCAAAGTAAACTGGACCGCACGAGCCAAGCGTTCTCTTTCCGCTCTTCGTTTCCGCCTACGCGCCCGCCACGCCAACGCCGACCACAGCACCAAATACACTATTCCGCAAAACACGGAAAAACACGCTATCAAAAAGGTGCAAGTACGCCAAGAAACCGCCTGCATCGTTGCGGCTATCCAAGCTCCGCCGCCCGCCACAGCGGAAAAGCCCACGTACGCACCCAAGCTTTCTAATCTCATAGCGATAAGCGACGAAAGCAACGCCAACGCGCACGCCGTAAAAAACACCGCCACCACTATGGCATTCTCCTCAAATGCAAACGCATACGCCTGCGTTAGCCATTGTTGAAACCACATAAAAAGAGCCTCCTTGCTAGCCAACGCAATATAATCCAAACCCGCACAAAAGGCGGCTTTTAAGCGTCTTATGCCAAATACGCCCTTATAGTACGGGTGTACGATTACGGTCGCCTTTGTCAAAATCGAGTTTGGATTATATTGCGTTGGCTAAACATATAAACTATGCCCCAAAGACAGGCTCTTCTTTTCATTCTTTTTGCCTTTTTTTGGCGTTTTTTAGCCGTTTTACGGCAATTTTAATCCATATCTACCTCATACCCGCGATAAATATTGATAATAGAACAGCGAATATTCTCCTTAGGTATCTTCAAAATTTTCGACGTTGCCATACGGTACAAAGCAAGCTGTGGCGCATAGTGCGCTTTAATATTTTCCTTATCCCGCACGGAATATTTATAATCGATAATCCGCACTTCCTTTTCCCCCACAGCCAACAGGTCGATTGCGCCTTGGAAAATAATTTGCTCACCGTCCGTGCGTTGAGAAATAGACTCGTTTCCAGCCAGCTTACCAAACGTTTCGCTTGCAGGTAATGCCGCCAAAAAAGTCTGTTCCTTATAAATTTTCATATCCTGCAAGCCATAAAACGCTTTATTGGACAATATCTCCGTCAGCTTCTCTACCGAAAGCAGGTCGGCGTTGTCAATGGCGTTTTCCTGCTGAAACGCTTGATACGATTGTTCCACAATACCGCGCAGCTCCTCCCTGGAAACGGGAGCACCTGCTTCATTATACAGCAAAGAAAAATCAAATTTTTCCAAAAATGCATGATAGGCAACGCCCGACTCACGGCTTGTTCCCCCACCCAAGCTTTCGTTTTCGTCAAACAGCCCAGCCACGTTGATAGGTTCGGCTTGTTCCTCTTCGCCGCCCCCCGACATCAGCTTGGTTGCAGAACTCTTCACAGGGAAATTCTCATACCCCGTATGCTTATATTCCCAAGTGAACGCCTCCATAATAGACCGCGCAAGCGTTTCGTCAGGGTGGAACACAAGCGCGGTGCGAGGCTGTTTTTCCGCCTCGAAAATGACGTCGTTTACTTTATATTTCTCCCAAACCGAAAAATCGGTAAAGTCTGCAAACGAACGGGCGTACCGCACGTCGGGCAACGCGCTCTCTTCCTTAAATACCATATGGAGCGCGTATTTGGCTCTTGTCAGCGCTACGTAATACAAATTAAGCTCGTCTGCGACAGCGTTTTGTAATTCTTTCCACGTATGCAAACGCCGTAGCAGGGTACTGCTTCGCACAAGCTTTTCCTCATCGTAGGCGCGGGGCGCAAGACCGTACGTTTCTTCCACGAACACCTCTTCGGCAATGACGCCGCGGAAAGGAGCGTTGAGATTATCCAAAATAACCACGGGATATTCCAAACCCTTAGACGAATGCATGGTAAGCACGTGCACGGAGTCTTCCCCGCCGCTTTCCGAATATTCTATCGTGTAATCCATATCCCGCAATTTTTCCAAAAATGCGTGCAAAGAAAGTGGTTCTTCCACGGACGTTTCCTCGATAAAGCGGTGCATTCTTTTCAAGCATGCCACGCCGTTATCCCGCGACAAAAGCCGTGCCTCCATGCGCGTTTCCTTGATGATTTCCGTCAACAGCTCGCCTGCGCTAAGCACGCAAGCTCGGTTGCGCAAGGACTGATAATATTGATAAAATTTTTGCAACTTATACGCCGTTTTATCCCGTTTGGACTCGGCGTATTTTTGGCAGGCGTTACGGAAATATTTTTCCTTTTTATACGCCAAACGGATATCGGCAAGCTCGTCTGCCGTCAGCTCGCCCATAGGCGAAAGTAGCGCGCTGCAAAGCGGCACGTCCTGCTGGGCATTGTCTATCAAAGACAGAATATCTATCAGCGTTTTTACCTCGCCGTAATCGCAAATATTTACCGAAGAAGCCGCCGTAACAGGCACTCCCTCTGCGGCGATTGCCGCCACCGTTTTGGCGATTTGACCCTGTTTTTTGCGGGATAAAACGGCAATGTCCGAATACCGAACAGGTCGGTATTCCCCCGCATCCGCGTCATACCATTTGCCTTTGAGCTCTTCATCGATAATATAGCGCACCGTCTTGGCAAGCATACTTACTTCCGTTACGCTCTGTCCTGCGCTTTCGCGTACGGAATACACCCCGCGCTTTTTCCTTTCGGGCTTTTCCTCCTCGCCCAGAACGTGTATCTGCACTTTGCCCTCGTCCAGCGGATATCTGCCGCCGCGCTCCATATACGAATCTTTCGCATATTGCACGCCCGACGTTTCCTTGGTCATAGCGAGCGAAAATTGCGTATTTACCGCGTCCAAAACCTTATCGCTGCTACGGAAGTTGCGGGTCATGATAAGACTTTGCCCCTCGCCCTCTTCAAATCTTTGCTGTTTCTCCACGAAAAACTTCGACTTGCTGCCACGGAAGCCGTAAATAGACTGCTTTACGTCCCCCACCAAAAATACGTTTTTATCCCCGATAAGCGATATAATCGCTTCCTGCACGGGATTGACGTCTTGATATTCATCCACAAACACGTAACGGTATTTTTGACGGGTTTCCGTGGCGATTTCTTCTTGCTGCAACAAATGCAATGCGATATGCTCTAAATCGGCATAGTCCAAAACGCCTCGCTCCCGCTTTAACGCCGCATATTTTTCGTCAAAGCGCAACAAATACGTTTTCAACGCCGCCGCCACTTTGCCCGAACGCGAGAAATTGGCAAGCTCTTCCTCTTTGGAAAGAGTATCGGAAAGTTCTTCCCACAGCTTGACCGTCCTATCTTTTAACGCAGACAATTTGGCGCAGTGTTTCTTTTTCTCGTCGCTGTCCTTTTTGCTTGTTCTGTTGACGGTAAATTTCGGCTTTTGCAAGGCGCAAGCCTCAAAATAATCTTGCGCGCGAAGTACGTCTTGCAACAGCTCGCAAAGCTCGGTGGCAAGCGCGGTTTGCGCCGCCGCGTTACAATCGGTAAAATAATATTTTTCCTCTTCGATAAACGCCAAATAATACGCCGCCTTTTCCTTGGCTAACGCAAGTAAATCGGACGTAACGCTAGCAAAGGTAGCCTCGGTATATTCGCCCGATTTTTCCAAATATTCTCTGTAATCGGCACGGTTGCGGAGCTGTTCGTAAACGCTTAAAATAATTTGCCGAAGCGTATTATCGCTCTTTTTGCGCCAATATACGGACAACAGCAGCAAAAACGCCTCGTCCTTTTGCTCGTAGCCCTCTTCCAACAGCTCGTCCAAAGCCTCGTTCTTCATCGCCAAGCCCTCGGCGTCGTCTCCGCCTATCACTCGGAATGCGTTATCCACGTCCGCAGCGTAAAAATGCGAGCGGATAAGCCGCGAACAAAAGGAGTGAATGGTGGAAATGTCCGCGCTTGCCACTTCCGCAAGCTGGGATTTGAGTTCTTTGCGCTTTGTTGCGGAAACGGTAGCGTCGTTGATTGCTGCTATTAATGCCTTCGACAGCTTTTCTTTCATCTGCGACGCAGCCTTTTTGGTGAAGGTTACCGCCAAAATTTCTTTCACGCTGCACCCGTCCTTAATAAGACGGATAATTTTTTCTATCATTACCGTCGTTTTGCCGCTACCTGCGGAAGCGGAAACAATGGTTTTGCCTTGCGCTTCTATCGCCGCAAGCTGTTCTTTGGTAAACGTAGCCATCAGTCTGTTTCCCCCTCTCGCATTGTTTTCGCTATCTCCGCTATCGTCGGAGCGTCGATAGATTGTTCCGCTCTCGGCGTGCACGTTTCACGGTTGAATCCACACATGCCCCCGTATTTGCAATACGAACAGCTTGTTCCGTACGGCGTGGGAGCAATATATCCCTCTTTCAATTCTGCACTGCCTTGGCGGGATACGTACACCGCGTAATCTAAAAAATCACGGAACACGTTCTCTTCCATTACCCGCTTGCTTCGTGTATTTTTCAATGCCGCAGGGAAGTATTCGCTTTGCTTATCCTCGGTGATCGCGATATCGCCCGCACGCAAAGCCGCCTCGTCGCCGTTGAGGAAACCTTTCATTTGGTATTTTCCCTCTTCGCCGTCTGTGTAGGCAACGGAAGCAGGGAAATAGAACACCCCCGCGGGAATGCGTTCGTCTTTCAGCGTGGACATATACAGTTGCATTTGCAATTTCTGCCCCGTGTAATAGGAAGTAGCGGAATCGTCGATAGCACCCGTTTTATAATCGATAATGCGCACGTATTTTTCCGTGCCGTCTATGCGATCTACCTTACCGTGCCAAGTTTTGCCGTCAAGTTCTTTTTCCGTTTCTTCCACGCGGAACGCCGACCCCTTTATTTGACGGAACGCAGCCACCGCCACGTCCGCGCCCTCCTTTAACAGTTTTTCGGAAAATACGCCGCCCGAAGCCGTATCCGATTGCAAAGCATAGACGGAGCGCTGTAAAATTTCCGCGCCTACCTGCATGGCATATTGATACATTTCCGTTTCCGATTGTATCTCCTCGCTTTTTTGCGTGGTCTTTTCCAACAGCTCGTGTACAAAGTTACCCGTATCCACGGCAAGCACCGCCGTTTCCTCGCGTTCTTTTAAGCGCAAGCCCCTTTCCACAAAGTTTTTGAACGGGCAAACGAAATACGCTTCCAGCGCGGTAGGCGAAATTTTTCCGTCGCGGAAAAACAGCTCTTCGCCGCGTTCAACGCATACCTGCCCCCCTCCTTCTGCCAAATAATCGTCCTTTTCCTGCACGCTTAACTTATCCAAAGCGGTGTATAACGAAGCGTATTCTTTTCGCGTATCGCTCTTGCATCGTTCAAATTCGCTTTTTTCTATCAGTAGCTGCCGAATGGCGGGCGTGGGCGCACTGCAACGATAGGCAAACTCCTCTTCTCGCAGCTTCTTTTCCCTGGGTAGCGGCTTGTTATCCTTTCCCGCAAACAGACCGTCCACGTACCGAAGCACCTCGCTTACCGCAGCCTCGTTTCCGTCCGCGCCCAGCGCGTACGTCAAATACAGCTTTTCCAAAAACGTACAAAGATTGAGTGCAACACATTCTCTTGCGCGCAAATTTACTTCCGCAACGGTAGGCTCTAACATTGCCTTTACCTCGGCAAGCCGTGCAATCTCCTTATCCGAAACGATAGCGGTATCGCCTGCCACGCGCGGAACGGCGTCCGTCATGCCCGCCGCAAACAGAACGCGTACCTTTTCAATTCTGCTATCCGCCGTATCGCCGATAAATACCGCGTCTGCCTTTAAGGGAATTAGCGAAATTTCCGTCGCTTCCAAGCCGTTTTGAAGCACAGCGGAAAATTCTGCCGCCGTCATTTCCGCGTTGCCCGTTAAAAGCTCCGCTTCCGCAAGTACACGTTCTAAAGCCCCGTAAATTTGAGAAAGATACCCCTTTTGCGTTACGTCGCCCAAACGCTGTTCTAACGCTTTTACCTGTTCTTCTGCGTTAAAATCGGCTAAAATTTTCCGCACCGCCAAGCAATACTCTCTGCCGCTTGCGCGCAGCTTGATATTCTTTGTCGCCGTCAACAGCCGTTCCCGACAAGCCGTCAGGTTTTCACGGCAAAACAACTCGTCGACAGCCTCGCTTGTCTTGATGTCCCGCTTCGCACCGCCGCGGTAATTGGCAAACTTCAAAAGATAATTGCGGTATTCGTCGCTATCTCCGAAAAAGACGTTTTGCGTCAAAGCCTGCACGGAAAGAGGGGAAAACCGCTCTTTTACCACGCGGAAGCAATCGAGCAAAAACACGCTAAGCGGGTGCCGTTTCAGCGATTTCTTTTCATCGACGAAATGAGGAATTCCGTATTCGGAAAACGCTCGTTTTAAGGGCAACGAATACGCGGCAATATCCGGCACGAGCACGGCAAAATCACGGTAGCGCACCTTGTCGTTTTGCGCCATAAGCTTGCGTATCTGCACGGCGATAAACTCCGCCTCGTCCCGTTTATCCTCTGCCTCGAATACGCGTAAATTGTCCGTTTGCGTGCGCTTCTTGCCGATACTTTCGGGATTAAACAGCCCCTTTCGCAATATTTCAGCATCTCCCCCAAGCGGGATACCTGCGTTTATTTCACGCACGCTACCGTGTTCTTTGCAAATGCGAACAAAGGTGTTATACGCTCCGTTGGTGTAAATCTCCTCTTCGCCGCCGCAAAAGATACCCACCACGTTTTTTGCGCTTTCCAAAGCGGCGACAATCGTCTTTGCCGCCTGCGCCGTAAAAGAGCTAAAACACAGGAAAAACACGTTGGCGTTTTGGATATTCTTATCCTCGCGGATATATTGCGGCAACAGCGACAAATACTTACTTTCGTCCAAGTACCCCTTTTCGCGTAAAAACTGCGTATATCCCGCATAAATTTGCGCCAAATCCCCCACCTTACGTTTCAGCGTATCGTCGGGTAATAACGCGATACTCTCTTGCAGGGTTTCGGGCGATATTTCGGACGCGGAAAATTGCGCCAGAGTTTCGTATATACACTTTGCGTTGTTGCCTATTCCCGCCGCCGTGGTAAAGCATTGCAATTTATTTTCCCGTTGCAACTTTGTCATCACGTCGCCAACCGCCATTACCGAGCCTTGCTTGCTTACCGTCTTTTCGTCCGATTTCAAAAACCGCGCAAACGTAGAAACGGAGGTACGGAACGTTCCGCCCATGCGCGTTGTGATTGCCCGTTCGGCAATGAGCGTTAAGCGGTCTTCGCAAAACACCAAATTATTTTCGCCCAGCTGTTCAAACGCCGAAACGTACTGCGACATCACTTCCATACATTCGGAAAGCG
>JAZOPT010000048.1:0-46822 GCA_045655725.1 Candidatus Scatosoma sp. | reverse complement strand
ATTGTTGATATGGGCAGGTTTCTTTTGCGCTTTTTCATTATCGTTATATCCCTTCTAATTGCGTTGTTTTTTCCTATCTTCTTTGAAACGGATATTCATTACGATATGAACAGAAAAAAATTTGCGTTCAATTTGCTTTTTTATAAATGGTTAAAGATATTGGGCGGATACGTTTCGCCTTATCCGGGCGGTATCGCCTTGCACGTATCGCCGAAAAAGGCGATTTTGATACCGTATTCCAAGATGAACAGCGAACGCAAACGTTTTTCCTTTGTCAAAACGTTCCGATTGGTCGCGTTTCGTATCACAACTGAAACAGGAGTGGAATACCTGTTCACCGTTGCCGCCGTTCACACCGCCATTCGAGCGTATTTTTTAGCGACGGGCAAGGACGTGGAGAAAATTGAGGAGAATTTGTGGCTGACGGACGGGGATATTTTACGGGTGTCCTTTAACACCGTTTTATATTTCAATTTATATATTTTATTACGTAATTTCGTTATTTTTTTGAAGGAGAAGATGAAAATATTATGTCGGAGAAAAATCAACAAATCAACCGTTTAATCGATACTTCCATACAAAACTTGGACGGACTTGCAGACGTCAATACCGTCATCGGTACGCCGATTATCACTGCCAGCGGTTATCAGGTAATTCCGTTTTCCAAGGTAACCATGGGCAATCTGTCGGGTGGCGGTGAATACGGCGACGTAAAAGTGGTAAAAGAAACGGATTCTATGCCGTTTGCGGGCGGAAGCGGGGCTGTTATCAGTATGAAACCTATGGGATTTTTGATTGACGACGGGAAGTCTTGTCATATTTTGCGCGTTTCAGACGAGCCGCTGGATAATTTAATTGAACGCGCAGGGGAGATTATCCGTGAAGTTATGGCAAAAGACTAAAAATCGACATGGAAAACACGCGTGTTTACGTGGTGGTATGTGCATAATGGCAGCTGCCGCCTTACTTTGCTGTATGCAATTTTATGATAATACGCAAAAAGTCATCGCGGATTCAACGCAAGACAAGCATTACGTAGAGGGAAAAGCAGAATGTGTTATGGAATTACACAGTCGGCGCGTTTTGTTTGCATCTAACAGCGATATACGCTTGCCTATGGCAAGCACGACGAAAATTCTTACTGCTACCACCGTTTTGGAAGAATGTGATAATTTAGCGGAGAAAATTGTGATTCCCGAAGAAGCGGCGGGGGTAACGGGTTCGTCCGTATATTTGAAGAGCGGAGATACCTATACCGTAGAAGAACTTTTATACGGTTTGATGTTGCGTTCGGGGAACGATTGCGCTACGGCACTTGCATTGCGCTTTGGGGGGAATTTAGGTGGATTTTCCGCAAAAATGAACGCTGTGGCGCAAAAAGCAGGGGCATTGGAAAGCAATTTTGTTAATCCGCACGGCTTGCCGTGTAACGGACATTATACCACAGCGCAAGATTTAAGCCGCATTACATGTTATGCTCTGCATAATCCTACGTTTTGCGAAATTGTATCCACCAAGTATTATCAACCAAAGCATTGGCAAAACAAAAATAAAATGTTGCAACTTTTTGACGGAGCAATCGGGGTTAAAACGGGATATACAAAGGAAGCAGGGCGTTGTCTTGTTTCCGCCGCAACGCGTAACAATATGACTTTGGTTTGTTCCGTCTTAAATTGTCCAACCACCTACGAACGTTCTATTGTGTTATTGGAGGACGCGTTTCGTGCATATACCTACGTTCCATTGTTAAGTCAAGAAAAAGTTTTTTGCTTAGACGACGGAAAAACGAAAGTGAACGCGCGTAGCGACCGTGATTTTTATTATCCGTTGTTAGAAGGGGAAGAACAATGGATAGAGGAGAAAACGGAGCTTGTTACAAGTGGATTAAAAAATAAAAAATCGGGTGAAGCGGTAGGAAAAATTGAAATATATCTTGCAAAACGGTTGCTTTTTTCGGGGAATTTATATAAACTATAAATAGATAAATTTCAGGAAGAAGCAGAGCATGAGAATTAATAAATTTTTAGCGGAAAAAGGCATTGCCAGCAGACGTCATGCCGACGAAATGATTGCCGCAGGCAGAATCACCGTGAACGGCAAGGTTGCAACGCTTGGCGAAAACGTAGAAGAAACGGACGAGGTGTGTTTAGACGGCAATCCTATTTCTTGTACGGAAAAGCAGGAAAAATTTTATATTATGAATAAACCCAAAGGGGTAATTTGTACCGTTTCCGACGATAGAGGCAGAAAAACGGTAATGGATTTATTGCCCCCAGATGCAGGCAGAGTATTTCCCGTTGGTCGGCTCGACTATGAAACGGAGGGTCTGCTTCTTTTAACAAACGACGGAGATACCGCATACCGCTTAACGCACCCAACCAACGAGATCCCCAAAACGTATATGGCGCGCATTGAGGGAACGATGACAGAAAAAGACTTGAATAGAATCCGTTCCGGTATTGAGCTTGACGGAGTCATGACAAAAAAATGCAAAGCGCATATCGTAGAAACGAACAAAGCCTATACCAAGGTGCATATCACGATTACCGAGGGGAAAAATAGGCAGGTGCGCCGTATGTTTGAAGCAATTGGCAGGAACGTAGAATTTCTCAAACGTATCAGCATTGGAAAATTGAAATTAAGCGGATTGGACAGAGGGGAAGTGCGTTCTTTGACGGAAGAGGAAATCGCATATATAAAAGGAATATAAGGTATAAAAATTCGACCGTAGCAGTAACGCTACGGTCGAGCTTTGCTATTATAAGTTTTAAGAGCGGTAATTACGCATTAAACCGACGACTTTACCAAGGACGGTAACTTCTTCGGGGGAGAACACCATGTCCGATAACGCTTCGTTTTCGGGGTGTAAAATCACTTGACCGTCGCGTTGATAGAAGCGTTTAACCGTTGCGCCATCGTCAATAAGTGCCACAATTATTTCGCCGTTTTCCGCTTGCGGCTGTTTGCGAACGATAATTTTATCGCCGTCCATGATACCCGCGTCAATCATGGACGTGCCTTGCACGCGCAGCATAAACAACTCATCGCCCTTAAATTCGCCCGCAGGGAAGGTATAATAATCTTCGTAATTTTCATAGGCAAAAATGGGCTGACCTGCCGTTACCGTACCAATCAAAGGAATATTGACGCCTGTGCCTTTCCCAATAGTAACGGCTCGTTTTTTATTGTCCGTTTTATTCAAATAGCCTTTGGATTGCAATTTTTCAATATAACTATGCACGGTTGCGGTGGATTTAATGCCGCATTCTTTGCCGATTTCACGAACGGAAGGTGTGTAACCGTTTTCTTCGGAGAATTTACGAATATAATCCATTACTCTAATCAATTTCTGTTCATTGACCATACCCATTTACCTCAATCTTTTGTTAGTATATTCTCATTATAGCATACTTTTTTACAAAAAGCAAACAAATGTTTACGATTTTTGCTTGATTTTTTATTTTTTTCTGCTATAATAGATAGAAAGAAGAGATATGAGGTGGCGATATGCAAAAAAAATTAGGTCAAGAATGCGTTTTATACGATAGGGAGTGTATTGGGTGCTTAGAATGCGAAACGTGCGACCTTGACCCCAATAAGGTGTGCGATAATTGCGGTAAATGCATCAACGTGCAAGAATTTGCCTCTATTAAAATTGATAAAATTTTTACCAATCCCGAAGAATACAAAGAATAATCATAAAGAAGAGTAAAGAAACGGAAGCTTCCAACAGGCTTCCGCTTTACATTTTATTATTTATTTTTCAAAAAAGGGAGAAAAAAGTTAGCATACCGAGCGGGAACGGTTGCTTCTATCACTTGTCCTTCGTCTGTGAATTCAACACGTTTTTCCACTGCATAACGCTTTATTTTGGCGTATTCGGCGGAGCGTTTATAAGGTACGTGCAAAGTACAGAAAAGAAACTCGTCCTTAAATTTTTGCAAAATTGCGCGTTTTAAGCCGTCCAAGCCCATATTTTCCTTGGCGGACACGGGAATACTGCCAAATGGCAATAAAGAGGTATCGCTCAGTTTTTCGCTTTTATTCATAACGATAAGATAGGGCGCGGAAAACTGCATTTCCTCCAACGTTTGTAAGGTCGTTTGCAGCTGCATATCATATTTACCCATGCTATCGCAGACGATAAGTGCTAAATCGCAATGCAAGGCACTTTCTAACGTGGACTTAAACGCTTCTATCAAATGATGGGGCAGCTCTTGCAAAAAACCTACCGTATCGATCAATAAAAAGGGGACGCCGTCAATAGAAAATTGGCGAGCAGTGGGGTCAAGAGTGGCAAAAAGCTCGTTTTTTACGTACGTTTCCGCTCCTGTTAACACGTTTAATAACGTAGATTTCCCCGTATTGGTATAACCGATTAAAGCAATGCTTTTTACTTCGTTTTTCTTCCGCCGCGCCGTTTGAAAGGTTCGGCGTTTTTCCATTTCTTTTAACCGACTTTCCAAATACTTCAATCTACCGCGAATGTATCTTCTATCCGTTTCTAATTGCGTTTCACCCGGTCCGCGTGTACCAACGCCACCGCCAAGCCTAGAAAGCTGTGCGCCTTTTCCCTTTAATCGGGGATAGAGATATTTCAGCTGGGCAAGCTCAACCTGCAATTTTCCCTCGCTCGTTCGCGCGTTTTTTGCGAATATATCTAAAATTAAGGTGGTGCGGTCGATTACTTTTCTATCGCCCAAAGCGGCGGAAATATTTAACGTTTGTGAGGGGGACAATTCGCCGTTAAACAGAACGGTTATGTTCTCCAAGCCGTCTAATAACTCACGAAGTTGCATCAGCTTGCCTTCGCCGATAAACGTTGCGGCGTTTTTTTCCCGTACGTTTTGATAAATCGTGCCGACGTAATTTGCTCCCGCGCTTTCAATTAAGGCAACCGCTTCTTCCCTCAAAACACGGTATTTTCCCTCGTTTTGACGCGTAATAGGCTGAATTATATAAATTTGTTCTAATTCTTTTTGTAACGTATTTTGCATAAGGTAAGCCGTTTATGTATCGTCGGAAATATCCGATGAATTGCTTAAATTAGTTGAGTCGATGAAATCGGTGGGAGAAGTGGGCGGAAGGGGAGTTTCTTTACGTAATTTTATCACATTGGCTACTTTACGCCGATTTTCTTCTGTAATCGCCGCATAATGTTTTTTGGTTGTATTCACGTCGCGATGACCCAAAACGTCCGCAACAATATAAATGTCGCCCGTTTCGTTATACAACCTTGTGCCATACGTGCTTCGCAATTTATGCGGCGTAATTTTTTTCAATGGGGAGACGATTTTGCTGTATTTCTTTACCAAAATTTCCACCGTTCTAACGTTAATACGCTTGTATTGCATGGAAAGAAAAAACGCTTTTTCATTTTCGGGAACTCTCGGGTCGTTGGATTTTTCGGCTATATATTCTTGCAGAGCGTATTTTACTTCGTCGGAAAAGTACAAAATGGCTTGATTGCCGCCTTTTCTAGTAACCAAAAAGGAATTTTCAGAGAAATCGAAGCTGTCGTTCTCTAATCCTACCAATTCACTGATACGGATTCCTGTTCCTAAAAAGAGGGTAAGAATTGCCGTATCCCGAATTTTCGTTTTATTATGATACCCAATCGCATGACGGGATAAACCACTCCCTGTTTCCGCGATACCGATAAGCTCCGATACTTCACCTGCGTTCAAACGAATAATTTCCTTATCGTGTAATTTTGGCGTAGGAACTTTCGCCGCATTATCCACGTCAATCATGCCTTTGCTAAAAAAATACTTGAACATGGCTCTCACGGCGGAAAGCTTGCGAGCTTTGGCTCGTTCATCGCAGGAAAGCGACTTACCGTTGAAACGGTAGTGGGACAAATAACTTAAAAAAAGCTCGATATCGTTATGCGTGATTGCTTGTAAATGCTCTAACGTTAAATCGGTCACAGCAAGGTTACGATACCTTTTTTTGCATAAAAAATCAAAAAAGATACGTAAATCATAGGCATATTTTAAGCGAGTTTGACTGCTTGTGCGTGATTCAACGCCTAAAAAATAATCTTCGCAAAAAGAGGGGAGCTCTTCTAAAAGCTCGCCAACTCTGTCAATGTCGTGGATATTACGTTTCGTGTAGTAATTTTCGTTTTTCATACCATTATTGTACAGCGAAAAAAGTGGAAAGTCAAATAAATGGAAAAGATTTTCCGAAAACTTTCAGGAAAAATTTCCCGAAAACTTATTTTATGCCTTTTAAGAATAAAATAAAACGAAAAGTAGTGTAGTAAAAAACGCGCAATCTCTTATAAATAAAGAGGTTTAGCGCGTTTCTTTTTTACAATTACCGATACAAATTGACACGATGGTGAACACCCCCAACATTTCGTAAAATGCAGCTATTCTGATTGAAATCATTTTCAACGGCTAAAAAACGCCGAAAAAAACGCCGTTTTCGGTAGGGGGAGTAAAATATATGAATTTAACAAAATCTTTACGTAAACAACCGTTACCGAGCGGATTTTTTGTGGTAAGCGGTGCGCAGGGCGTGGGCAAGACTTCGTTTTGTTCCGCGCTGTTGTGCGCTGATTATAAGAAATGGCGAAAGTGGCGCAGCGAAGAGGGCAAGAAGCTTGCCGAGCAGTATTACGCCGATAACAAAATAAAATTAAACGTATCGGATAGACTTTATTTTTCATCGGTAAAAATCTTGCTTAACAAGCGGAAAAAGCTATATACGCATTATGTGGACGTTCAACGGTTGGGATTGCCTAACCCTGATTACGCCGTACAATATTTGCCGCGCGGGTCGGTGGTGTATATCCAAGAAGCGGATATACTGTTGTTCTGCCGTGATTATCAAGAGTTGAACTCTTATTTAATCAACCTGTTAAAATACGTACGTCATAACCTTTTAACGATAGTCTTTGATTGTCAAGCGTTCGGCGCGTTAGATAAAGCCTTGCGGCGTTTAACGGTCGATTTGTACTATATAGAAAAAAGCTATGACGCGCGGTTTTTCCTGTTCTGGAAGCAGCGCAAATGGAAGTTTTTCTATATACATAATCAGTTAAACGAAGTAGTGAAAGAGCTTGCCGCCGTAGGCGTAAAAATCAAAGTATCGGTGGTGGAGCGTGGACGTTTCCGAACGTTGGGCAATATTTTTGAACGTTACAACAGCTTTTCGGGCGTTCGGTACTTCCTGCACGGTATAGAAAAGGTAGGCTATGAGTACCGAGAATACCCGCACGAGGGGTACGCAAAAAACGACATAGAAGCGTTTGTAGCGGCGCATCCGTTGGAACGTCCAGAGGACATGAAGAAGAAAAAGCAAAGGAAGCAAGGGGGGTAACTTCCCGAAACTCGCTTCCCATTATCTGGCATAGTCCGTTAAGAAATCGAGGGGCAACGCCCCCACAGCCTGTCTAGGTCGATTTTAGGACCGTACAAAATTTACGATATTTTGGCGATAGCGTAGCAGGTGCGTGCTGGATAGAGTACGAAAGCGGGGTGCGACCCCGCCGCTGTGCGGGGGCGTTACCAACAGTACGGAAGCAAAACCCCAACGGGCAAAACAAGCAAGCGCAGGCGTTGTTTTGCCCCCTCGCGTGCGTGTGCGTGCGTGCGCGCGCCCGTTACCACGAATAACGGGCGTGAAATTGATTGATTTGTACGTACAAATTGTGGATAACTTTTTAAGGAGTGTTAAAAAATGGTATTTGAAGAACGTGATGAACGATTAGAAATAAGGATTTCAAAAAACAATAAATTGTTGCTCGATACTATGGCGGCAAATGCAGGCTTTACAACGTCGGCTTATTTGCGAATGTTGATAAACTCGGCTATATTACCGCTTCAAGAAAAAATACAAAAAGGGGTATTGACCTATGAGGACTGCTCGTCCATTCTCAACAATCAGTTACAATACAGAAAAATTTTTAGAAGTTAAGTTGAACGAATTAGTACAAAATCGCGTGTTGGATTTTTGGGTATTTATAGACCATGCCCCAGAAGAGGACGAAAAGAAAGCCCATAAACACGTTTATTTGATACCAAACGGAATTTTACAAACGGACGTATTAAAGGAATTTCTTGCAGAGCCTGACCCGTCCGACCCTGAACACCCGTTAAACTGTACAATATTTACAAGTTCAAAATTTGACGATTGGTATTTATACGGTATGCATGATAAGGCGTATTTATCAAGCAAGGGGCAATCCCGTAAACATCATTACGTAAAAGACCAATTTAGAACAAGTTCGCTTGAACATTTCGGGGAATTGGTGCGTTGTGTCGATAGAAGTAAATACATAGGTCTTGAACGTGTAGTAGATGCCGTAGAAAATGGTATGCCGTTCTTTGAAATGGTGCGGCTCGGTCAAGTTCCTATACAGTTGATAAGTCAGTATCAGTACGCTTATGAAATGTTAATGAAAGCAACGGTTAACCGTGCAGGACGTGAAACGCATACGCCGAAAGAGCATACCCCGGAAGAAGAGGCGCGTTGCTTTGACCCCGTAACGGGCGAATTATTAAAAATTCCGCCGAATGCTTCAACAAAACAAACAAAGATTAAGGAAGATTTATTTTAACACCTTATCCAGTGGTTAGGGGAGGCTTGAAAAGTGGCAAGCAGGACTTGACAAGCGGTTGCGGTTGTGCTATAATAGATAACCGTAAGGTGGTTAGCCTAATTCTTTAAGAATTAAAATTATGTAGTAGATAATTTTCAAAGCTATGAGTAACTTCTCAGGGTCTTTCATAGTGGCTAACCTCCTTATTTTCCTTTTCAACCTTGCACAAGTGGCAAGCGATTGTCAAGGTAGGGGGAAGCATAGAGAAAAGAAAAAACGCTCCAAAGGGGCGTTTTTCGTTTGACAAATAAAAAATATCTGTGTTATAATGCCAATTAAGCAACAGGGGTAAACCTCGTAGGCGGTTAGCACTTCCGATACAAAGGAGGTGGTTTTATGAGAATTGAAATTATATTTCTTGAAATGCTTTTGCAGTTCGGCTACATAACTTCTTTTCGAGTTACAAAAGATAAAATCAACGTAACCATAAAAAATGACCGCCCGTAGTTGGTAGCTCGGCGGTCATTTATTGACTTTTAAGGCTAACCGTTGAGAGGTTTTCCCCTTGTTGTGGTTTTATTATAGCACGGAAAAATAGAAAAGTCAATACATTTTATGAAAAAAACTGCAAAATGGTTAAAAGGACGGGTAACCGTCCTTTTTGCGTGTTAAGGTTCTTCAAAAAATTCGTCTTCGGGTTCATACCATATTTTCTTGCAGTCTTTGCAAATGTAATAAAGGCGTGGTTTTCGTTCAATCCAATGTTGCGAAATTTCCCCAATAGCTAAAACAATTATGAAAATTACAATTAAAGGACCTGCGGTATAAGTATCAGCAGTCGTAAAATATCCACCCGTTGTCATGGATAAAGGAATTGCTGTTTGTTTTATATTTTGAGTTGCTTCATTTAAGGCTTCGTATAAAATTATCTCTGCCATATTAAAAATAGTAATTAAAAAGATAGTTATAATAAGCAAAGCGTTTATAATACGAAGTATGCCACACCGTCTGTATTGTACATTTAATACAATATCATGTCCGCCGCATTTAGGGCATTTAATCTTTTCGTCCATGTGTATATCTCCTTAAAAATTGTTGTTTCCATTGTGGGTGCTGTGATTATATATCACGGCATTTTTATTTTTACTATCTCTGCCTATGAGTTCGTCAACGGTAATTCCGTAAAAATCAGCGAGGGTTACGCAAAAATCGATATTAGGTAAGCTTTTGTTTGCTTCCCAATGGCTTATCATTTGTTGTTTTAATCCTGTTCTACGTGCTACTTCGCTTTGAGAATATCCGTTTATTTCTCTTTGGTATTTTAGAGCGTCTCCATAATTTAACATTTTGCCACCTCAAAAAATATTTTACAGAAATTTATGTATAAACGCTTGACTTACAGAAATTTATGTAGTATTATTATAGCAGTTACAGATATTTCTGTAATAATAAAAAAGGCAGTCCCAGCAAACAGGACGAAGGAGGTAAAAAATGTTTGTATTTATTAAAGGCGTGGAGGGTATCTCCAAAACAACAAATAACCCGTATCAAGTGCTTACGTTGGCGCAGTACGTAGAAGCAGGCGGGAAAGTAAAGGTAAAGCTTGGGGACTTCTTCCCCGAACGTAGGGTAAACTTAAATGAGTTCGAGTTCGGCGACATTGTGAAATGTGATTTCCGCGAGCCTGAATTCTACGGAGATTTCCCGAGGTTGGTTTCGGTAACCATGGCGTATCAATCGCCGTACGTTGGCTTGCTTGCGAAGTATAACGAAGACCAAGCAAAATAAAAACAAGTCCGATTTCCCCTAAGGACGACAACAAAGCTATTACGGCGCGGAAAAGCGTTGAGATATAGACGAGCAAAAAGTGGCTTACGGTGGGGAAACTGTAAGCCATTTTTGCTTAAAACAACAAAAAGGAGTAACCATGGAAAGAGAAGATAAAGCGAAAATATGTAAGACGTTAGGCACGCGCATGGACTGTATAACGGTATTAACGACGGTAACAGACGGCGCAACGAAGATAGTAAAGTTTACGTGGATGCGGAATTGTGATACGTACATAGCGATATTACAAGCGGACAAAATCCCGCAAATATACAGGGCGATAAGCTGAGGTTGTAGAATGGGTTTTAGTATATCAACGCAAAAAATATTTCATTTTGAGTGCGACCATTGCAAAAAGAAAAGGAGTAAAAGAAAATGAAAGTATTAGTTGCTTGTGAAGAAAGTCAGCGCGTAACAATAGAGTTTCAAAAACTTGGTCATCGAGCTTTCAGTTGCGATATACAAGATTGTTCAGGTGGAAAACCGGAATGGCATATTAAACAAGACGTTATACCACTATTAAACGGTAATTGCTCTTTTAAAACACAAGACGGTAAATTACATCAAATTAAGGGAAAATGGGATTTAATTATCGCTCACGTTCCTTGTACATATTTTAGTAATGCTACCAACGTCAATTTAGGTCGAAAAGATTACCCTGAGATTTTCAACGAGGAATGGAAAAAAGAATTTTATAGAAAGCGTGATAAAATGTTTGAGTTTTTTCTTTCGGTTTGGAACTGTAATTGCGAGAAAATATGTATTGAAAATGTTATAGGGTGGTTAAGTACAAATTTTAGAAAACCGACACAGATTATTCAACCATTCCAACACGGTGACCCGTATAGAAAAGCAACTTGTTTGTGGTTGTATAATTTACCAAAATTAAAACCGACAAATATTGTTGAACCGACCTGTAAATGGGTTAAACACAATTTAAAGACAAAAGACGATTTAAAAAGCTACGAAAAGAAAGGTGTTTATTCAGCAAAAGAACGAAGTAAAACTTTTCCTGGAATAGCACGCGCAATGGCGTTACAATGGGGAAGATAGATAGACGATATTTTGGCGGTTAACATAGAAACGGTATCAAAAGCGCGGAAAAGCGTTGAGATAAAATAAATTTAGACGGCGGGAAAGACCGCAGGAGAAATTTTTATGAAAATCAATATTTTTCAAACCAAGGGCAAGGCAAGCAAGCAACGTAAGAGCGAAAAGCGCAGCGCAAAGAAAGAGAAGTTTTCGGCGGCAGAGCGCGCGGCGTACAATGCGGGCAAAGGTTACGCAGCGGCAAAGGCAGGCGGGCGCGTAGAGTTGAGAACGGAAAAAGAAAAAGAAAGTTTCCGTAACGGTATGGCAAGTGCCAAAGGAGAGAAAAAGAGCAAGTGAGCAGGCGAAACGATGACGGCGGTATGAAAGTTCTTGTCATCGCGTTTTTCGCAATGTTGCTTGCGGTGGCGGTCGCATTGGGCGTTATCTTCCATACGGAGATAAAAGAATGGGGGGACGGCGTGAAGCAATGGTTTCGCGCCGAAACCTCACAAAGCATTGATAGCGACAATGACGAAAGCGCAGATAAAGACGAAAGTATTTTTGACGATGGCGCGAACGACGAAGAGAAAAACGAAGTCGGGGATTTTGTACCCGAAGACGGCAAAGACGAAACAACGTCCACGGAAGACGACGGAATGTGGACGAAAAACTATTAAAAGGAGAAAAAGGAAATGAAGAAAATTAAGAAAGCATTTGTAGGCATTATGGCGGTTATAACAGCGTTTGGCGCGAGCGGTTGCGCAAACGTGGATTTAGAAGAGTTCAAAGACAAAGTAACAGGCAGAGACGAAGCCGTAAGCGTTATTCCTGCAAGTGAATATAAAGGGCTTGTAGTGCAGGACGGGGGAAGCTATGCAATGCCTACCGCCATGGCGTTTACAGCCGCGCCGATGAGCGCAACGACGTTTTCGGAAACGGACAGCACGTTTACGCCTGTAACGGTAGATTTAACGGTAACGGTAACGCCTGCGGACGCTAACCAAAACGTAACTTGGGAAATCCGTTTCAAAAATGCGGACAGTGAATGGGCGACAGGAAAGGACGTAAAAGATTACGTAAACTTAACAACGGAAAGCACGTACGATACGACGGCAGAGGTTACCTGTTACGCTCCGTTCGGAGAGCAGATAGAAATTATATGTACGTCGGTTGAAAACGAAGAAATGACGGATACGTGTACGGTAGACTTCCTGCAATCGGTTAAAAACATTTCTTTGACGTTTGGCGACAATCTGCCGATAAGTCGCGGTGTTACGGAGTTTACGTGGGAAATTAACGAAAACGGCGCAGGTTTTGGCGGTGCGGCAAACGTTACCTTTGATACGTACGATACCTATACAATCGGCGAGGAGTACACGTGGGATATTGACTTGCGGGTACCCTCAGGGGGCGGGGTAGATTGCGACAACGGAAACGACCGCGCATATAATGACGGACATTTGACCGTAGATGGTATTCGAGATAGTGAGGATATAAAAGATTATGAAGATTTATTTTTTACACCCCTGATGAATATTACGGAGCTTTGTTTTGACCGTGATTTAATGGACGAGGTTGCGCTTGGTTATTGGGATAATCAAAGTTTTGGCGGTGGTTTTTATATACCTTTTACGACGTTGAGTAATTCTGAAATACAATCTTTGACTATTATTTCTCCCGTTATGTGGCAGTTGAATTTAACCTTAATTGGAAAGGAAACGGGCGAAGCATTTTATTTTGTGTCTGAGTTACGTTTAACAGGCTTTACCAACGTTGCCCAAGTACAATCTTTGAGCTTTTCGGCTAGCAATATTACGTATTAAGGCGGTGCAATATGGATAAAGGGTTTAAGTCATTTTTAGGGATTGTTGCGGGCTTGTTGGTTGTCGGCATTATCGCCGCGGCGATTTGGTATATTTGGATAAGAGCCGTACCGTTTACGGTAACAACGCAGGGTCAGACGTACACGCAAAACACGGCAAATATTGTTATATTGGAGCAGGAAACGTTTGTTATCGAGCATAGCGACGGCGAAGATGAGGAAATAAAAGCAACGTTAACGCCGATAACCGTACAAGGGGATTACGCCTTTAACGACGGCAACAAATCGTATTCTTGGAATAAGGATATAGTAAGCGGCAAGGTAGATTTAGGCGAGTATTTAACCGTATCCGTTGACCAAGAGTTTAACACGATAACGGTAAAGGGTACAACGTCCAAAGCGTTGGAGCGTTGGTTGTACGCTAAAAATAACAGCGCAAAACCCGATTTACCTGCAATGCCTGACGTTGATATGTTCATGTTAACGATAACTTCGGGCAATACGACGTTAAAATTTGGGTTGTCGCTCCGTTCTTCAGTAAAGGCGGTTACGTTCCCGAACGAGGGGCAGTTGTATTTTGAATAAGGGGAGAAGCTATGAAAGTTATTTTCAAGAGATTTAAGAGCATATTAACGGCGTTTGTCGTGGCGTTTATGGGGTTACTGTGTGCAGTAGCCCCTGCAACGTATAACGCCAGCGCGGAAGAAGAAAAGGATAATAGCGTATTAGTAGATTTACAGAAAGACCCGAATTTCAAGGAAACGGACTACCCGTCTATTGAGGGGGATTATAGCTTAGATATTATTCAAATAGCCGAGAATACCGAGGGGGAGCTGTATATTTACGTGTATCAGCCGAGCCATAACACCAAGGATTTGAAAGCAACGAAAATTTCCATGTCCACGGCTTACGGGGACAGCTTGTCGTATAAAATTTACGACTTGGAGCAGGTAAGCACGGTAGGCACGTTAGATAAATACCGTGTGCTTGGCTTTGAGGTGTTGGAGGATATGTTGCGATATTACGATATATCGGAGATTTACCGCGCGTTTGACGGGAGCATAGACGAAGCACCCGATACAAACACAGGAAACAGCACAACGCAAAAAGCGTATGCCGTAGCGAAACGTTGGACGGCTTGCACGGTGGACGGTAAGGTGTCGTACACGTGCAAAGCAACGGAAGTTGTTATTATCACGGATAAAGTTGTGGGATATATTCAATACAGCGAAGGTTTTAAGCTGTACGTAGATAGGTGTAACTCTCACTTTGTTGCGTTTTCCTGCGACCATGAAATAGATAAACTCATGGAAGCGGATGTTTACTACGTTGCAACGCCGTATTCGTACGTTTATGGTGTTATTGGTTCAAGCGGCGAAACGTTTGGCGAGCCTGAGGAAAAATACGCTTATTTGAAAGCTGATCAAGTGGCAAGTAATGACGGGGACGGCTTGGGCGGTAAAACTTATACGTGGAAACGTATTGAAAGCGTAAAAGACGTTATAGCAAACGAGGGGGAAGACCTCAATTTAACCGAAGCGGATTTAGAAGATTTAGAGGGGAAAGAGTGGATTTTGAGATTTACCGAAACCGATTATAGGTCTTCCATGAGTGCAACAGGTGTAACAACGGGTAGCGGTACGAAGATATCCGACGTAACTATATTGCGCTTGAAGTTTGAAACGGACGGAGTCGTATATAACCTTGGCGTAGTAGATGATATGACGACAGGAGGCTATTTTACAAGCGCCGATACATACGTAGACGACTTCACGGAATGGATTGAGGAAACCTTTAATAACGCGTTTGCGTGGTGGCAATGGCTTATAATCGCGCTTGTAGCTATTGCCGTTATAGTCTTGGTGGTTGTATTTATCAAGCCTATAACGTCGTTAATCGTATGGATTTGCAAGGGTATATGGTGGCTTATATGCGCGCCGTTCCGCTTTATACGTTGGATTATCCGCAAGATTAGAGGGGATTATGATTGAGATTGAATTGTTTTACAATAAAGCGGTTTTAGCGGTACGTTCCGCGCAGGCAGATTACCTGAAAGGGCAAAAACGTTTACCGTTTGCGCAAGAGCTGCCGAAAGTTGAGGCGATAAGCGCGGAGGCATACGCGGCATTATCCAAAGAGGGAAAGCGCGCGTATAAGACAGAATACAGAAAGCAGCGCAAAGCATTACGCAAGGCAAAGAGAGCGCAAAAACGCCCCGTTGAGGAGCGTTTAACACGTGGATATAATGCAGGTATTGAAAAGGCTTTATACGTCTTTCAATGCGAGTATAGAGATTTTGAACGGTGGTTAAAAAATCGTGAAGAATAGAAAGGTAGGCGCGCCGAAAGGCGGTTACGTGCATTGGCTGTTGTGGTCGCTTCCTGCGGAGTTTAAGGGCGCGTATTTGTACAAGTTTAATACCGAACAGCGCGAAGAGGAAAACTACGTGCGCCACCATTACATATTTTACCGTTTATCGGGTAGGAAATTGCATGACGTTTTCGTAGTAGTGCAAACGTCGCGCCATTATTGGCATTTGACGTATGCGAACTTTTCCCGCGGGGAGTATGAGTATTTCGGAGACGAAAAAACGGCGAGGATTGCCCGCCGTATGTGGTATATTTATCAAATTGACCGCCAAAAAACCGAAAACACCCCGACAAATTCGCCCCATGGGGGAGAGGCTTAACATTTCGTAAAATGCAGCTTTTACGAAATGTTGGGGGCGTTTTTTTTATGATAAAATTAATTAAGCATTATCGTTATACGTGTGATGATTGCGAATGCTTTAGGACTTTTGATAATGATATTGAAGCGCGAAAAAATGGTTGGGCTATTTCGCGTGGTCGTAAAAAATGTTATTGTGAAGTTTGTTCTTTGTATCATAGATATGTCGGAACGGCAGGAGCTGTAGAGCGTTCAGAATATGAAATAGCTAGGCGAAAGTATGGTTTTTAGTGTTTTGAATGGTTTGAAAAAATAGTAACCATTCAGCGCTGAATGGTTTGAAAAAAATAGTAACCATTCAGCGCTGATTGTTTAGGAGGTGTAAAAAATGTATTTTAGCGGTTTTACTTAAAACCTCGGTTGTTGGTTGAAAAAAAAATAAATTTTAAGGAGAAAAAAAATGATTGATTTAATTTTAGAGTATGCGCCCTATGCGCTGACAATCTTGAATGCATTGATAAGCTTTCTAACTTATCGCCGTACGGGAAAAGTCGTAAAAACGAAAAATATTTCAGAGTTTATACCTCGTACATTTGAGGAAGTCAAGAAAGACGAACTTTTGAAGTTAAGCGAGTTCCATAGACGATGCGCGGAGGAGCTTGAGTCTTCTTGCTGTATGGATAAATCAGATTATGTTCCTTGTTCATGGGATGAAGCTGAAAAAATAGTAGCCCAATGGAAAAAGGAGGTTTGACGATGGATAACATATTAAACGGAAATGTTCCCTTTCAATTTAGCCCTTCCGTACCTGACGAACAGACTCGCGGTTGGTTTAGTCAAGTGTTTCATGCTGATGATATAGCTGACTCTGATTGGTTACGCTCTGAGCAGTCCGCAAATAATGCGTTTGTTCGAGATGCATATTTGCAACAGTACGCAAATCAAAACGCATCAGAGGAAGCCCAAAGACAACGTGAGTGGGATAAAATGATGTCAGATACACAATATCAGCGCGCCGTTGAGGATATGAAAAAAGCAGGTATAAACCCTATTTTGGCACTATCAAACGGTGGTAATAGTTATGGTGCAGGTGCTTCGGCGAGTTCGTCCTCTGCTCGTACGAGTGGCGGTTATAAATCCAAAAATTATGATACAGGCGGTCAAGTAGTTTCTACGGTAGCGCATGGCTTGCTTAATATTGTTGCCGGACTTATAACCAAAGGCAAAACAAAATCCTTTAAGGTAGGATTTGGAGATTAAAAAAAAATAAATTTTAGGAGAAAAAGAACATGAAAAAACAAGATAACATGACGGTATATACTTACCGATACATTTGGAAAGTAAAGGATGAAAAAGACGGTAAGTTCAATGTTAAGTATATAACAGGCGTACCCGAAGAGCACAAGCAATTTATGGGCAGAATTCAACAGGAAGAAAACGTTATTTCCTGTGCTCGTATTTATGTAAGTGAGGTAAACGTTTCACTTACGGAACAGCATGAAATCGTAAAAAAGGAGAAAAAGTAATGAAAAGAATTAGTAAAAGTGGCACGAATAAGTTTGTGCGAAGTGGATTGCGAAGTAATAAAGGCAGAGTCCAAAACAAAAACTTTCGCGGAGGTGTTCGGCAATGAAAAATAAAGGTCCTGTTAAGAGAATCCGTTGTAACCTTTTGGAAGCGGAAGTTTATGTCCGTTTCCCTGTCTGTATTATAAACGGTAAACCTGTTCGGCGTTATTGTGAGTTACAAGAAACACCTTGCAACAATGGCGTAATCGAAAATTATGTTCAAGTGGATTACCCTGTAACCCCTGAAAGCGTGAACAGTTACGCGGATAGCGCGGATTATAAGAAAAATCCCGAAGTAATAACGAAAGCTGTACCTCGTCAAAATTTGGGTGATATAACCGAATTGCAAAAAGTCTTGTCGCAAGACGTGTCCGCTATGCGTGATATGTTACAGCGCTCGCAAGAGGTAGCGAAAAAGTTGGAAGAGATTAAGAAAGCAACTCCTGCCCCTACCCCTACTGACGATACTGAAAAGGAGGTAGAAAACAATGGCTAAAAAATATAATCAAGGCGTAAGCGTAGCAAGTGCGCGTTTTACAAAAGCCCCCATGGGCGAAGTTGAGTATTCCAAACTTTACGGAGAGCCGACAAACACAACTACTTTTAATGCGGGTCGCATTATTCCTATTTATTGTAATGAAGTACTCCCTCATGACACATGGTCAATGGAAGTAGATGAAGTTGTCAGACAGGCAACATTAAAAGTTCCCTCAATGGATAGGTGTATTATTGACATTTTTGCGTACTTTGTACCCAACCGTGTGGTTAATAAGTCATGGAAGAATGTCATGGGTGAAAATACCTCGTCTGCGTGGCAAGCTCCAAAGGTTTCACTTGCTCCCCTCTGTTCTGTTGACCAAGGTGTTATAGATACTTACGGTGATAGTGTACAAATACCTATGCAAAGCGTTGCTGACTATTATGGATTTGCAACGCAACAGCCAATACCGCGTGAAGTATTAGCAAGTTGTCATGACTTAAAATTCCGTGGATATTTGGAAATTTACAATAATTATTTTCGTGACCAAAACTATCAGCCTCCCATTGCGTATAGTAAACTTAATGTTTATAATGGTTTTTTGGACGGTGGGCAAAATTTTATGCGCCGTGATATTAGTTATGAAGGTAAAATTTATGGAACTCCAACCGATATCGATTTGAGTAATGGTATAAAAGCTGACGGCTCGTATGGTGCGGGTGCTGTTGCGAAAGATTTGTTAGGCTCTGATAATGCTTATTTTTCGGGAAATGGTAGTATTCCCGCCCGTTCGATGGAATGGTCGGCACTTACTGAACCGCTTAAAGCAAATAAATTACACGATTATTTCACAAGCGTTTTGCCCTCTCCCCAAAAAGGCGAAGAAGTTATCATAGGAATGGGAGAAACTGCCCCTGTGCGTATTATGACTGAAAGCGCGGGGAGCGATTTTCTTGATGTTTCTCAAAATTTTGCTTATCCGCTTGCGTTTAAGCTTTCATCAGGTGCTATTAATGCAAATGGCTCTGGGCGTGTGTTGGGTATTGATACACAAACAAACGGTCAGACGGCAGGTAGAGTCGTTGCGCAAAATAATGCAGGTTCAAACCTTATTGATGGAAATTATGCGCAAATTGTCGGTTCAAACCTTGTCGGTATTGCTGACCTTTCTAATGCGACAGGCGTGTCCATTGCCGACTTGCGTATGAGTGCTGCAATTCAACAGGTTTATGAAATTTTAGGTCGTGGCGGTAGCCGTTACACGGAGTATATTAACTCTTTCTTTGAGCTTGACATAGACAATCCGTTTGACGATATTCCGACCTGCCTTGGTCATATTCGCCGTAACCTTGACCTTTACCAAACCGCACAAACTTCTGCAAGTACCGAAGACGGCACCGCCCAAGGTAATCTTGCCGCATTTGGTTATACTTCAACAGGCGGTAAACTCTTTACGCGTACTTTCTTGGAACATGGGTATATTCATGTTATGGCGGTTGTTCGTCATCGTAATATCTACCCTGCGTTGCTTTCGCGCGATAATTTCCGTTTGGAAATGATGGATTTTTATCAATATCCCCTTGCGAACATTAGCGAACAGCCTGTTTATACGCGTGAAATTAATCCCTTTGCGGGTAATGACCAAATTTTTGGTTATCAGGAAGCATGGGCAGAATACCGTATGGAACCTGACCGTGTGAGCGGTTATATGCGTACAGGTAGTGAACTTGCTCTTGACGCATGGACCAATGCGGATAACTTTGACCCCGATTTGCTTATAGCTGACGGCGAATGGCTTGAAAGTAACACGAAAGAAGTTATTGCGCGTGGCACTGCTTCACAGGATATCACCGCGCCCCA
Source organism: Candidatus Scatosoma sp. (assembly GCA_045655725.1). Lineage (GTDB taxonomy): Bacteria > Bacillota > Clostridia > Christensenellales > Borkfalkiaceae > Scatosoma. Next base: position 27,017 of record JAZOPT010000048.1, on the reverse strand, counting down.
ATTCAAAGCCAAGTTTACTTTCAAAATCACGAAAGAAAGACCTTTGCCGACTTATTCAATGAGTGGCTTAGACCTTATTTAATGTTCGTTGATAAGAAAAAAGCCGTGTGTATCGAGTGATACTCTCGGTCGGTAGTAGTAAAAGACCGTGCGGGTGCGTGAGTACAAACACTGTCCACCCGTAACGGTTTTTTCGCACCCATGTTACATATTTTAGCCCCACTGCGCTTTGTTTAATTGCTCCTACCGATAGCACTTGGCTATCGGTAGTGGCGATAGCGTAGGCAGAGCCGTCTAAGTTGTTTATGTAACCCCTTTTTTTTTACCCAAAATATAAAAATATACATTATTTATCGTTATTCGTTGTTGTTGTTATGTGTTTCTTTCCTCTTCCCAATAAAGCATATAAATCCATAGCCTATAAAAAAGGCTTGCATGAGTACGATTGCGGAAAATGCCCCGAGTGTCTGTCCAAGCGTAGTAATGCTTGGGCTCTTCGTGCTGTCGCGCACGCAAAGACCGTTAAAAAAGCGTGTATGGTAACGCTTACCTATGATAGCTTCGTGTATGACGAGAAAGGCAATATAGTAGGCGAGAATCTCAACTTGCGGAAAGTAGATAAGCGCGACTGTCAATTATTTATAAAACGCCTGCGTGAATATTTCGAGCGTGTGAAAGGTGTTACCGACATAAAATACATACTCTCTGCGGAATACGGCAAGCGTACAGGTAGACCGCACTACCATGCTATTTTATTCAATGTGGATTTCGGCGACCTGCAATATCATAAGAAGTCGAAGCGCGGAAATACAATTTACCGAAGCCCTCTTCTTCAAAAACTTTGGAAACATGGTATTTGCACGGTGGATAGTAAGAGAATATCTCCTGCCGTTGCAAAGTACTGCACAAAGTATTGCATGAAAGATTTCGGCACGGACGATACATTTATGCTTGTAAGTAATAATCTTGGCATAGACCAACTATTGAAAGACTTTAACGGACGGTCATATTGGATAGACGGTCAAGAATACCCCATTCCCCGCGCCGTATGGCAAAAATACATAATGAAAAAGTACAATTTTGAGCGTAAGAAATTTAAGTATGTAAATTCCGCAACAGGAGAAATTGTAAAAGTTTCCCCTACATACCGCTATATTAACGCTGCAAAAGATATGTATAGAGGTATAATATATAGGTGGAAAAACTATAAAAACCCCTTTTTATTAAAAAATGCGTATGAGATTAGCGGAGATTACGATATTCAATATTTGGCAAATAAAAAAGCGCGCCGTTTGTTTATGAAACAGCGCGAATTAGACTCTGTATATCAAGGCTATTTGGAATATTGGAAGCAAAAAGGCGCGCAACGAAGAGAGCAACCCATAGAAACGCGAATCGCACTATTACAAGATAGAAAATATCACGGATATAAAACGCAAGCGCGGAAATACTTGTTCCGTTTCCGTGAAAGCGGATATACGGATTATAGAAGCCGTCCACGGCATGAAAAATCGTATGCATACCCTAAAAAAAGCGTAGTCGAAGTATACGGAGCGCGTCATTTGCCCGACCCCCCTTGTCATATAAGGGCAAATGACAGACGAGATTTCCCGCAATTATTAAAAATTGTGGGAAACGAGGTTGATTTTATACAAGAAAATAAAAAAAGGTGTAAACCGCGTAAAAAATTTTATGAAATTTAGTTGACATTATATTACTATGTGTGATATAATCTTTTATGCGTGGAGGTAAAAAAAATGGATTTTGTGACATTTATGGACTATGCATTCCCTGGGTTAATTGTTACAACAATAATGATTGGGTGTATATGGTTAATTGTTAAGATGGTAAAAAGTATATTTAAGAAATAGGCACTATACTTAAAACGGTGCTTTTACGAAATGTTGGGGGTGTTTTTACAATAAAATAGAGTTTTTAGATGATTTTTAATAATGTTATTCTTCGGCTGTTATTTACTTATGAAGCTTTTCTGTCAGTTTGCTTCTGTGAAAATTCCGTAAGAATACGGTTTGATTATCCATTCGTTATCATAACTTTCATTTGTCAACAGATTGATATATTGTTTCGGCAAATTAAATATATAAGATTTTGAAGAATTGTTTGTAAAAACGTAAACCGACTTATTTTCAGTATAACGTTTATAGAAAAACAATCCGTCCTCACAAATGATTTCTTGAAATTCGCCGTCTTTGAAAACGTCTTGATAACTTTTACGGATTTTTCCGAGCTGTTGATAAAATGCAATCAAATCTGTGTTTTGGTTTTCCCAATTATAACAAAGGCGGCAAAACGGGTCGATATGCCCTTCTTGAGCGTTTTCATCGCCGTAATATATGCACGGAACGCCAGGCATCGTAAACTGTATCAATGCCGCCATTTTCAGTTTTTTTATGGCAGCTTTTTTAGCAGAATCGCTTAAATAGGCTGTTTTTTGCGCCATTTCGTCCTTGTTTTGACAGTAAATACCGCCTAAAACAGTTAAAATTCGAGCCGTATCGTGCGTTCCCAACACGTTCATAAGACAATCCACCGTTTCTTTTGGATAATGGTCGATTAACGTACGAATACAACGCAACAAACCTGCCGCATTACCGCTTTGAATATAGCCGATAATAGCGTCTTTAAGCGGATAATTCATAACACTGTCCAACTCGCCGCCGTGAAGATATTCGCGGCGTTTATCATAGGCAACTTTATTGGAAGCATCTTCCCACACTTCGCCGATAATAATGGCGTCTTTATCGCTTTCTTTTACCGAATTTCTCAATTTTTTTAAGAAAAAGTCGGGTAATTCGTCTGCCACGTCCAAACGGTAGCCGCCAATACCGAAGCCTAACCATTTTTTTAAGACTCCGCCCTTTCCAAAAATAAAATTTTGATATTCTTCGGAGCTTTCGTTTACTTCGGGTAAAATATCGATTCCCCACCAGCTTTCGTATTTATCGGGAAAACGTTGGAATGAATACCATGAATAATACGGAGATTGCTTGGATTGATACGCTCCAACGGACGGATAATGACCATATTTATTAAAATAAACGCTATCGTCGCCCGTATGATTGAAAACACCGTCTAAAATGATACGAATTCCCTGTTTTTTCGCGGCATTTACAAGGTTTTGAAAGTCTTCTTCTGTGCCTAAAAACGGGTCGATTTTCATATAATCGGACGTATCGTAACGGTGATTGGACGCCGCTTCAAAAATAGGATTAAGATACACCGTTGTTATACCAAGCGACTTCAAATACGGAAGTTTTTCTTGAATTCCCTTAAAATTACCGCCGAAAAAGTCGTTGTTTAATACTTTTCCTTTTTCATTGGGTTTATAAGACGGAATTCCGCCCCAATCTTCGCGTTGTACCCTTCCTGTTATGTCAGGCATAGCACCATTACGTGCGAAGCGATCGGGAAAAATTTGATACATTACCCCACCCTTAAACCATTCAGGCGTATGGTAGTCGGTTGAAAAAACGGTTAATTGAAAGCCTTTGGGTGTATCGCTGATATATCCTACTTGCATATCACTGCAAGAAATATAGCCGATTCCCTCGATATAAAAAGTGTAATAATATAAGCCCGTTTCAGGTACGGAAAGAGAAATGCTCCAACCAAACGGCGTAATTTGCATGGGAAATACTTCTGCTTGTTCGCCGTCGCGGTTAAAGTGCAGGTAGGCGGAATTGCTCGGCGTTGTGCAATCCTCCGCGTTTGGAGTATGAAATACATAATGCGGAAGCATACACGAGAGCGACTCCGCGCTGTTTTTTAATAAAAAGACGTTTAATTGTATGTTCTCGCCCTGCCGAACAGCGCCGATAACGTTTTTACAAGCTTTGTCCAGCGGATTAAAATAAACGTGAATAGACATTGTTTTTTCCTTAAAATTCAACGAAAAAGCCGTAAATAAATTACAGCTTTTTCGTTATTTGTTTACTGTGAGTATGGACGGAATGCATTGTAATTATTCATGCAAAGCTTTCAAATTCCAAATATTTTCCGCGTATTCTTTAATGCTTCTATCTGCCGCGAAATACCCTGCCGCTGCGATATTGCGAAGCGCCTTTTGATTCCATGCGGTTTTATCCGTCGCGTACAGCTTCGACATTTCTTGTTGTGTCGCCAAATACGATTGGAAATCTGCCATACACATATATGGATCGGCAACGGGAGAACCTGTCAACAGATAGTTTGCAATATCAGCAAACGATTCGCCGTTAAAGCCTACAATCAAGGCTTCTACAATTTTTCGCAACATCGGATCGTTGTTATAATACACGCTTGCCGAATAGCCGTTATGCCAAATTTCGGATACTTCGTCTGCTTTCAAACCGAAGATAAAGATATTGTCTTTGCCTACTTTTTCGGACATTTCCACATTAGCGCCGTCCAAAGTACCGATGGTAAGAGCGCCGTTTATCATAAACTTCATGTTCCCCGTACCGCTTGCCTCCTTACCTGCCAAGGAAATTTGTTCGGAGATTTCGGACGCAGGCATCAAGGCTTCGGACATGGTTACGTTATAATCTTCCATATATACAACGTTTAATTTCGCCGCAATTTTAGGATTTTTACGGATTTCTTCCGAAATAAAGCAAATCAGTTTAATGATTTTCTTTGCCATATAATACCCTGCCGCCGCTTTCGCCGCAAAAATATACGTTTTGGGTTGCATAGGCGTATCGGGATTCTCTTTCAAAATGAGATAGTCGTGAATGATATGCAATACGTTCAAAAGCTGACGCTTATATTCGTGCAATCTCTTTGCTTGAACGTCGAATAAAGTATTCGGGTCGATGATAACACCCTGCTTTTTATAAGCAAAATCGGCAAATTGCTTCTTCTTAATCGCTTTAATTTCATCCAAACGTTTTAATACGCTTTCGTCTTTTTCAAACTTCTTAAACGCCGCCAATTTCGACGCGTCCTTTGCATACCCCTCGCCGATACAGTCGTTTAATAAAGCACAAAGTTCGGGGTTAGACTGATTCAACCAACGTCTGTGCGCAATACCGTTTGTTACGTTGGTAAACTTTTCAGGCGTATAGTCGTAGAAATCTTTGAAGATACTTTGCTTGATGATATCGCTATGCAAGCCCGAAACACCGTTAACGTGATGCGACCCGTAAACGGATAAATTCGCCATTTTTACGATGTTGTAGGACATAATCGCCATACGGGAAATTTTATCCCAATCGCCGGGGAAACGAGTCCATAAATCTTCACAGAACCGACGGTTGATTTCTTTCAAAATAGAATAGATACGAGGCAAACGTCTTGCAATCAAGTCTTCGGGCCACGTTTCGAGCGCTTCCGCCAAAACCGTGTGGTTGGTATAAGCGCATACGTTGGTGGTAATATCCCAAGCTTCATCCCAAGACATTCCGTTTTCGTCAATCAGCAAACGCATGAGTTCGGGAATTGCAAGCGCAGGGTGCGTATCATTGAGGTGAATAGCCGCCATTTTCGGCAACAATTTTAACGAGCCGTATCTTCTCTTGTGGTCGGCAAGAATGTTTTGCAAAGACGCGGAAACAAGGAAATATTGCTGTTTTAAGCGCAAGGATTTCCCCTCTACGTGATTATCGGCGGGATATAACACCTTGGATATCAAATCCGCCTCGTTGTCCTCTTTCATAACGGAATTATAATCGCCTTGGGAGAACAGCTTCATATCGAAATTTTGTACGCTCCGTGCTTTCCATAAACGCAATACGGAAACCGCCTGACTGTCATACCCTGCCACCATCATATCGTATGCAACTGCCTGCACTTCTTTGGCGTCGCGGTAAATGGTTTCCAAGCCGTTTTCCGTCCATTTTTCTTCAATATAACCGTCAAATTTTACGGTGAACACCTTATCGCTGCGTTGCGTAAGCCACGTTTCGCCGCCGGGAAGCCATACGTCGGGCAATTCCGTTTGCCAGCCCTCCACAATTTTCTGCTTAAATAAACCGTAATCGTAACGGATAGAAAAGCCCATTGCGGGATAATCGCCCGTTGCCAACGCGTCCAAGAAGCAAGCCGCCAAACGCCCTAAACCGCCGTTTCCAAGCCCCGCATCAGGTTCTAATTCGTACAGTTCTTCCAAGGTAACGTCGTAATCTTTTAAGGCTTCCGCGAATACCTCTTTTACGCCAAGATTATACACGCTGTTTTTCAAGGAACGACCCATAAGGAATTCCATACACAAGTAATATACGCGCTTTGCTTTTGCGCCCTTGGTTACCGTGTGGAATTTATGCCGTTTTTCCAACATAATATCACGAACGCTCATAACGACCGCTTTATACAGCTGGTCTTTACGCGCTTCCGACGGCGCAACCCCAAAATACCGCGAAAGCTTGCCTTGAATCAATTCTTTCGCAGCCTGTTGTGTGATTTGTTCTTTTTTCATATAAACTCTCCTAAAATTTTTTCCTCTCGTAAGCCGAAGTTGCTCTCATCTTCTTCCCTCAGCCCTTATTATCTAAATTTGTAAAAATATATCCGCCATTTAAGCTGTAACGTTAATTCCAAGAATGGAAGGTATCGTCATACAGCTTTTTATATTCTTCCGCAGAACGTGACCACGAAAAATCGGTTGTCGCGGCTTTGTTCATCAAGGCAGACCACTCTACCTTCTTTCCGTACAAATCAATGGCTTCGTGAATCACGTACAACATATCGTAAGGATTGCAAGAAGCAAACGTGAAGCCGTTCCCACCTGCTCCGTACGGCTTGATACTGTCGTATAACCCGCCCGTTTCACGGACAATAGGCACGGTTGCATAGCGGGAGGCAATCATTTGCGACAAGCCGCAAGGCTCGCTGACGGACGGCATTAAAAACATATCCGCACCCGAATATATCTTTCGAGATAAATCACCGTTAAACGCTATGTTTGCGGACACTTTACCCTCATACCGCTTGCCTAAATCTTTGAAATATTCTTCGTAACCAACGTCGCCCGTTCCAAGCAGAACAAATTGCAAATCTTCGTGCAGAATATCCTCCGCTACCGTTTTGACAAGCTCTAACCCTTTATGCGATACAAGTCGGGAAATCATAGCAATCATCGGTACGTCCTTGACGGGAAGTCCCAGCATTTTTTGCAGCTCCGATTTACAAACCGCCTTATTTTCAAAATTTTCTGCGCTGAAATTGGCAAACAACGCCTTGTCCTTTTCAGGGTTATACGAATCCACGTCGATCCCGTTTAATATCCCTGTCAGTTTCGCCGAGTTTTTACAGATAATGTCCTGCAAACCGTGGGCGTATTGCGCCGTTTTTATCTCATTTGCATACGTCGGACTTACCGTAGAGAAGCGTTCGCTGCATTCGATTGCCCCTTTCATTAAATTAAGGCAGCCGTCGTATTCCAATAAGCCGCGGTATTCATCGGGAATCCCAAACAGTTCGCCCAAAAGATCTAACGAAAATTTGCCTTGATATTCGATGTTATGAATGGTAAATAAAGCACGAATATTTTGATATTCAGGCTGTTTATTATACACGGTTTTCAAATAAATTGCCGCAAGAGCCGCTTGCCAATCGTGGCAATGCAAAACGTCGGGATAGAAACCGATAAACGGCAAAATCTCCATAACGCTACGCGAGAAAAACGCAAAGCGTTCCCCATCGTCGTAATAACCGTAGCACCCCGAACGCTTAAAATAATATTCGTTATCCACAAAATAATAGGTTACGCCGTTTTCACAGCAAGTGAAAATTCCACAATATTGATTACGCCAAGCAAGCGGAACGTAGATATTGCCCAAGAAGGACATTTTACGCCGCAATTCCGTTTTCACGTCCGAATACAACGGAATAATAACTCGTATATCGTACTTGGGGTCGGTAGCAAGTGCTTGCGGCAAAGAACCGATTACGTCTGCCAAACCACCCGTTGCAATAAAAGGTCGAGCCTCAGACGCGACAAATAAAATTTTCCGTTTTGCCTGCAAGGAAGGCGTTTCCTCTCTCTTTACCGTTGGAAATTCTACGGTATTTTGCTCTAATATGGTTACGGTTTTACTTTTTGTACCCGCCTTTTTAGACGTTTTCAACGTTGCCTTAATTTTGTTAGCTTCCGTCATATTTATTACTCCTTTCGCGCTGTCGTTTATTAGCCAATTTTTTCCCGCGTTACACGTTATTCATTGAGTTGTTTATAATCTTGTTCCCTTAGGAATATAATAGGGCAACGTTGCACAGCCGCCCAACGTCTTTTTATCGCTAATGACTACGTTTTTATCGGTAATTACGCAATCCAAAGACGTATTTTGACCGATAATATTATCCTGCATCAGTATCGAATTGCGTACAACCGCTCCCTTGCTCACTTTTACGCCACGGAACAAAATAGAGTTCTCCACAACGCCCTCAATTTCACAGCCGTCGGAGATTAACGAGTTTTTCACTTTTGCGTCTGCGCCGTATTTGGACGGAGCACTGTCTTTTACTTTTGTATAAATATCTCTATCACCGAATAAATCGTCGCGTACTTCCTTTTGCAGAAGCTCCATATTATGCTTATAATATGCCGCCATGCTGTCGATACCCGCATAATAGCCTTGGAAATCGTAACGGTAAATTTTTAACGCGTTCAGTTGTTTAATAAGGATATCGCTTTCAAAGCTGGTATAACCGTGCGTAATGGAATCTTCCACCAAATTCAGCAAGAACTGACGGTTGATAATGAGCATATTGATAAAAATATCCGCTTTCGTTCCCTCTTCTACGTGAGGAGAAAGCTTTAATTCGTTTACACGGCCGTCCTCGCCTGCGCTGACAAGCAGAAAGTCGGCACGGTTGCCCACCTTTCCGTAATGCGTTACAAGCGTGATGTCTGCGTTTGTTTTTTTATGCTGCTTGATAATATCCGCAATATCCAGCTTCATTACCCCGTCGCAGTCGGTAAGTACAACGTATTCTTCTTTACGGCGATGCAAAAATCCCGTTACACTGTTTAACGCTTCTAAACGCGTGGTGTAAAGCTTATCGCTCTTTTCGGAGAAAGGCGGAAGCAAAATCAAACCGCCGTCCTTTCTCGCCAAATCCCAATCCTTGCCGCTGCCGATATGGTCTATCAAAGAACGGTAGTTATTGCTTGTCATAAGCCCCACCGTGGTTATCCCCGAATTTATCATGTTTGACAATGCAAAATCGATAATACGGTATCTTCCACCGTAAGGAATGGAAGCAATTGTTCTTTTACGAACAAGTTCAGGTACAGTTTCTTCATGTAAATTTGCAAAAATAACACCAATAGCAGATGTTGCCATAATCATTCCCCCTCCTTATGCCAATATATCTTTTTCGTGTTTCTGACCGTCTTTTACCACAATACCGTCGTTCACGGTAAGACCTCTGCCCAACACTACGATTTCCGATTTTTCGTCCTTATCAACGCCGATTTTCGCGTTTTTACCCACCGTAACATTTTCGTCGATAATAGAATACGAAACGGTAGCCCCCGCCTTTATCACACTGTTTGCAAGCACTACGGCGTCTTTCACCACCGCTCCCTTTTCCACGATAACGTTGCTGCCGAGAATGGAGTTTTCCACCGTTCCGTTAATCTCGCAGCCTAACGCAACCATGGAGTTTTTCAACGAGCCGTCCGTACCGATATGTTCGGGCGGTGCAAGCGGGTTGCGGGAGTGAATTTTCCACGATTTATCCGCAACGTCAAATTCAGGCTCTTCGCCGAGCAGATCCATGTTGGCTTGCCAAAGGGAAGCAACCGTTCCCACGTCCTTCCAATAGCCCTCAAAACGGTAAGAATACATCTTTTCGCCTGCGTGTAACATGGCGGGCAGAACGTCTTTACCGAAATCCTTGGAGGAGTTGGGGTTGGCATCGTCCGCTTCCAAATATTTAAACAGTTTTTCCGCAGTGAAAATATAAATACCCATGGAGGCAAGCGTGCTCTTCGGTTGCTTGGGTTTTTCCTCAAATTCGTAAATAGAGCCGTCCTCTCTCGTGTTCAAAATACCGAAACGGGAAGCTTCGCTAAGCGGTACGTTGATTGCGGCGATCGTGCAGTCTGCGCCGTTATCTTTGTGCGCTTTCAGCATGGCAGCGTAGTCCATTTTATAAATATGATCGCCCGAAAGAATCAATACGTATTCGGGATTATACATCTTCATGAAATGTAAATTTTGATAAATCGCGTTTGCCGTTCCCTCATACCAAGAGGAGTTTGTTTTTGCCTGATAAGGCGACAGAATATGTACGCCTCCGTACGTTCTGTCCAAATCCCAAGGCTGACCGTTGCCGATATATTCGTTTAAGACAAGCGGTTGATATTGCGTCAACACACCTACGGTATCAATTCCCGAATTGACGCAGTTGGACAAAGGGAAATCGATGATACGGTACTTCGCGCCGAATGCAACGGCGGGTTTTGCGATATTGGTGGTAAGTGCGTACAGTCTGCTACCCTGCCCGCCTGCCAACAACATGGCAACGCATTCTTTCTTTTTTTGCATATAGAACCCCCTAAATGTTAATTGATTTTTTTCAAATAAACGCAAGTCAGTTTGGGAAGATCAAATTGAATTGAATATTCCTTACCGTGGCTAAACGCTTTTTTGGTCGTAAAAATATATTTTTTGATAGCACCGCTGCCGCCGAAACGCACACAGTCGCTATTGAAAATCAGTTGATATTTGCCTTTGGGTAAGCCAAGGCGGTAATCCTTGAAATCCGAGCCGGAAAAGTTTAACAGCACCACAACGGTTTCGCCCTTTCTGTCTTTACGCTGATATGCAAAGAAATTTCTGTCGCCGTCGTCTGCCGCAAGCCATTCAAAACCGTCCCAGCTATCCTCTATCTCGTAAAAAGCAGGCGTTTTTTTATACAACTCGTTGAGTTCTTTTACCATTTTGGATAACTTATCGTGCAGCGGATATTCCTTTAAGAAAAACTCCACGCCCTCTTTATAATCCCATTCCTTGAACTGACCAAACTCCGAGCCCATAAAGTTTAACTTTTTGCCGGGGTGCGACATCATATATCCCAAAAACGACCGCACGCCCGCAAATTTTTCTTCATACGAACCGGGCATACGACCTATCAAAGAATACTTTCCGTGCACAACTTCGTCGTGTGATATAGGCAAAACGTAGTTTTCCGAAAACGCGTACATCATGGAAAACGTGAGCTTATTATGGCTATATTGACGATAAAGCGGGTCGGTTTTCACGTATGCGAGTACGTCGTTCATCCAACCCATATTCCATTTGAAATTAAAGCCTAAACCGCCCATATTCGTCGGTCGGGTAACCATGGGCCAAGCCGTTGATTCTTCGGCAATCATCAACGCATCGGGAAAAAAGCTGAAAACCGCTTCGTTTAAGCGCCGTAAAAGCGCCATGGCTTCCAAATTTTTGTTTTCGCCGTAAATGTTAGGCACCCACTCCCCCGTTTCCTTTTCGTAATCCAAATAGAGCATGGAAGCAACCGCATCTACCCGCAACCCGTCCACGTGATACTTTTCAAAGAAAAACATGGCACTGGAAATGAGGAAAGAAATCACTTCATTTCTGCCGTAATCGAACTTGCGTGTTCCCCACCCTTTATGTTCCATTCTATCCCATTGCGAGGCTTCGTATAACGGCGCGCCGTCAAATTCATATAAGCCGAATGCATCCTTGGGGAAATGGGCAGGTACCCAGTCTAAAATGACTCCTATGCCCGCTTTATGGAAGCAATCGATTAAATACATAAAATCTTTCGGCTCGCCGAGGCGGGAAGTAACGGCATAATAGCCCGTTACTTGATATCCCCAAGACCCGTCAAAGGGATGTTCTGTTACGGGCATAAATTCCACGTGCGTATATCCCATTTTTACTACGTAAGAAACAAGCTCTTTGGCAAGGTCGCGATAGGTAAGATAGCTGCCGTCCTCGTGCAATCTCCAAGACAGCAAATTTACCTCGTAAATATTCATCGGCGAAGCATAAATATTTGTATGCTTACGCTTGTCCAAATATTCCTTATCCGACCACTTAAAGCCCGATAAATCGTACAATTTAGAGGCATTAGAGCTTTTCACTGCAGGTGTTTCCGTATGGAATGCATACGGGTCGGCTTTGTATAACGTTCTGCCGTCTTGCGTTGTAATACAGTATTTGTAAGCGGTAAATTGCGGCAAGGACGGAATAAAAAGCTCAAACGTTTCTCCGTCGATCATTCTTTGCATGGGATTTGCCAACGGATCCCAGCCGTTAAATTCGCCTACAACAGAAACGCTTTGCGCACGCGGCGCCCATACTCTAAAAACAAAACCGCGCCGTTTACCGCAAACAACGGAATGTGCCCCCATCAATTCATACGTCTTAAAATTTTCTCCGTGATGAAATAAATGTAAAGGCATATCCGTTTCAAACAAGTGCATATATCCTCCAACTTGCCAGCGATAAAAAACGCAGTGCGTATAGTTAAATATCTTACTAATTAGTATTATACAACATTTTTGAAATTATTTCAAGACTATTTCAAAAAAAATTATGCATTTTTTCATACTTTTTTGTAAAATCCACAAGTTTATACAAATTGTCGCTAAAACGTTGTTTTTTAGTAATAAAAATTACTATTTCACGCAAAATAATTTTACTACGCGTAACAATATAATTATGTCAGACAAAGTATTGTTTTTCCAAAAAAAAGGAACTCCCCCTATTTTTACACTCGGAGAATCCCCTGTAATTACGCATTAAAATAATTGTTTCACGAAATATGTTTCACGATTTGTTTATAGAGTATCAATAAGTTGCTGTAAATCTGCTTGCAGTTGCCCTTTTGTACCGTTATTGTATAAAAGATGAATATTTGATTGATGAAAAGACTTATCTTCAACTACTGTTTCATAATCAAGCTGCGCCTGCATTCGATTTAATACGCTTTTCTTATCCGTACCGTCCCTTTCGCTTACCGCAGTAATACGCTTTTGCAAGGAGCGCATTACAATAATAATTTCATCAAATTGATCGGCATATCCCCCTTCAAACAACAAAGGAACTTCCGCAAAGCTTACGTTTCCGCCGCAATTTTGCATTGCTTCAAACAACGTATTCATAATAGCAGGATGCGCAATTGAATTTAATTTAGCCCGATTTTCTTCGCTAGAAAATACCACTTGCGCAAGCGCCGATTTATCAATTACGCCGTTTTGCACCACCTTTGGAAACAAACTTCCCACTTCTTTTACGTAATTTTCGTCTTGCAATAATCCTTTGTTGATTTCATCGCAAGAAAATACAGGATATCCCATATTTTTTAACAGCAGCAGTACGGTAGATTTTCCACTCCCTATCCCGCCCGTTATTGCAATTTTCTTCATTATTTAACACCAATCCATATTATTGTTTCACATTATTTGTTTCACAATATAATTATGAAACATAAGCCGTGAAACGTTATTTTGTATCAAACCAGCTTTCGCCTACGTTGAGCTCCACGGTCAGCGGCACGGAAAGAGCAACCGCTTTTTCCATTTCCTCTTTCAACAATTTCGCCACTTGCGCCTCTTCGTTTTTAGGGCAATCAATGACAAGTTCGTCATGCACTTGCAGAACAAGTTTCGCCTTATAGCCACCCTCGTTTAAGGCGTTAAACACGTTAATCATCGCAATTTTAATAATATCCGCGCTAGAACCTTGCAACGGCATATTCATAGCGGCACGCTCCCCGAAAGAACGCACGTTAAAATTAGAAGCCTTTATTTCATTGATGACACGCCGACGCCCCAAAAGCGTTGTAATATACCCGTTATTTGTTGCCGTTTCCACGTTTTTATTCATATACGTTTTTACATCGGAATACGTTTGGAAATACCTATCGATATATTCTTGTGCCTGTTTTGGCGTGATATTTAAGTCATTGGAAAGCCCAAACGCACTGATACCGTATATAATCCCGAAATTAACCGCTTTCGCATCTCTACGCTGATTAGACGTTACTTTATCTAACGGAATTCCGAACACTTGCGAGGCGGTTGTCGCATGAATATCCTTGCCCTCGCAATAGGCTTTAATCAGCTCTTTACAGCCCGAAAAGTGCGCTAACAAGCGCAATTCTATCTGCGAATAATCGGCGTCAATCAAGACGTTCCCCTCGCTTGCCTTAAACAGCTTGCGCAGCTCCCGCCCCTCTTCCGTACGGATAGGAATATTTTGCAAATTAGGACTTAAACTGGAAAGACGGCCCGTCGTGGTTGCAATTTGACTGTACGTAGTATGCACTCTGCCTTTTACTATCAGCGGCTTGAAGCCCTCAATATAGGTTGAATACAGCTTTTGCACCTTACGGTAACGAAGTAAACAGCGCACAATCTCCGATTCGTCTGCATATTTTTCCAGCTCTTCGGCGGTTGTTTTATAGCTTTTACTCTCTTTCTTTTTCTTTACTCCATTCCCAATTTTTAATTTCTCAAACAGAATTTTACTCAGCTGTTGCGTAGAATTTACGTTAAATTCCTCCCCAGCAAGCTCATAAATACGCTCTTTCAGGCGATTGCGCTCGGCGTTATACCGAACGGACAATTCTTGTAGCGTTTGTTCGTCTATGCAAACGCCGTGGCATTCCATATCGAATAATACTTTTACCAAAGGAAGCTCGACGTTGTTATACAAATCCACTTCCTGACCGTTTAAGGCAGTATAATATTGCAGCCAAAGCATTGCCAAGCCGTACGCCTTATTCTTTTCGGGCAACGAAAAATAATTTAGGCAAAACGTTAATCCGTCTGAATTACTCAATCCGTCTGCAATACACTTCAGGATAGACACGTCCTCAAAAGGCGCAGTAAAGTCAATCTCCATTCCTTTGAGTTTATGCATGGTTTCTTTCACGTTATATAAAATAACCCGTTTTTGCCCCGAATAAATCGCCTTAAATAACGGTATAAACATATAATCGTAAAAACCAGGGTCTAACAAGCCGTTTTTTATGGGCAATACGTATTCGGTTACGTCTTCCGCGCCCGTAAAATTAGCAGGTATCAACGCAAAACGGAACTCCGATTCCGTATCATCGCAAGCAATATATTTATTCGTAGAAGCTTTTATCATTTCTATCGCCGATTGAATGCTTTCGGGATATACCTCTACCACCTCGCCGCGCGTATTTTTGTTAGTTTTTATCTCTTCATCCGCAACCGCTTCCACCGACTGCTCTACCTGCGCGCCCTGTTCCTCAAAAATATGCATGGATAATAACGTTTTGAATTCCAATTCAGCAAATTTTTCCCGAACGGAATACGCAAAAGGCATTCTTAAAATGCATTCGGAAAGCTGTACGTCAAGCGGAACGTCCGTCTTTATGGTAGCAAGCTCGTGCGAAAAATAGGCATTTTCCTTATTTTCCGTAAGCTTGCGGTTTAATGCGCCCGTAATTTCGTCAATATGCGCATATACGCCGTCTAACGTTCCGTATTTCTCAATCAAACTCATAGCGGATTTTTCGCCCACGCCCGCTACGCCGGGGATATTATCTGATTTATCCCCCATAAGAGCTTTCAAATCGATGATTTGAGCGGGCGTTAATCCTGTTTCGTCCTTAAAATTTTCCTGTGTAAGCTCTAAAATATCGCTAACGCCTTTCCGAGTAAAGCAAACGGCGGTGGTTTCATCAACAAGCTGATACGAATCCCTATCGCCCGTATAAATATACGTAGGCAGCTGAAATTTTTTGGCAAGCGTGCCTAATACGTCGTCCGCTTCATAGCCCTGTAATTCGCAAATTTTTATCCCCATAAGACGAAGAACGTCTTTCAAAATAGGCATTTGCGATGCAAGCTCTTGCGGCATCGGCTTTCTGCCCGCTTTATAATCGGCATACATTTTATGGCGGAAGGTGGGAGCATGCAAATCAAACGCCACCGCAAAATGCGTGGGTTTTTTATCCGTAATAATACGCAACATCAATTTCACAAACCCAAACACCCCGTTGGTGGGAACTCCGTTTTTTGTGGTAAAAAGCGGCGTTGCGTAAAACGCACGGTTGAGTAAGCTGTTTCCGTCAATTAATACTAATTTCTCCATAACTATCGTCCTAAACCCGAATTGTATAGTTTATCAATTTCATTCTATTAGTATTGTACCATGAAATGAAAAAAATCGCAAGTAAAATACAGAAAAAACAAAAACAGACCGCAAATGCGATCTGTCTATGTTGGTGCCGAAGGTGGGACTTGAACCCACACGTTGTCTCCAACAACGGATTTTGAGTCCGTCGCGTCTGCCATTCCACCACTTCGGCTTCATTTGGAAAGCTTTTATATTATATAAGATTATACCAAAAAAAGCAAGCGTTTGAATGGGTATTTTTGAAAAATTTTTATGTTTTTTTATTTCTTTTTACTTCTTTTTACTTCTTAACCTATGAATAAGAATATAAACGGCAATAAGCACGGCGATAGACACACCCAAAAGGGCATACATCGCTCCAATGGATACCTGATTTTCAAAGAAATAGATATTGCAATCGATAGAATCTTTCAATGCAGTGATTACTTCTTGCGGAATCCCCTCTTCGCCCATTGCCTCGAACACACCGCGAACAGCGTGGTTGCGGAACAAAGACGTTCCGTACGTTCCGGGTAAAAAGGAAATCACTTTTTGCAGTCCATTGCTAAAAGAGGAAATGGGCATATATGCCCCGCAAATAAATCCGTAGCCCGCACTGACGATAGACCCCACCGCAGAAATCTGACCTTGCGAAGATAAAAAGCTATTTACAATAGATGAAAGCGCCGTACCGAACATAACCAATAAAAAGGTATCTAACAGCAGGCACAATACGTCTAATAAGGACAAATACCAACCGATAAACGCAAGGTAAACGCAACAAACGACCATAGCGATAAGACAAACGATTAACGTAGAAACGGCCGTCGCAACGTAATACGCCAAAGCCAGCGTTGATTTTTTAACGGGAGCAATCATAAAATCGTTATTCGCTCCGTTCACTTTATCCTGTACCATGAGCAGATTACAACAAAAGGAAACGGTAACGCAAGACACCGCCAACAGCGAAGAAAACAACTGACCGCCTACCAATCCGTCGATAATATCTTCTGAAATGGTAATCCCCGCAGGCAACGACGACGTAAAGCTGTCCCGATAGACGTTAGAAAGAAAGGTTGCATATAACACAAGCAAAATAAGCGGTGTAATTAACGAGGTAAACAGCATTCCTTTGTCTTTGAAGAACAGTTTAATATTGCGTTTTATCATCATTTGAAGTTCTTTCATTTTCCGTCTCCTCCAACCAGTGATTTTCCTGTTACCGCAAGAAATACGTCGTCCATTTTCCCCTTCACAATTTCATAATCTTTGAAAATTTGCGAATGGCGAACAATCAGCTCCGTTGCCGTAGCCGTATTAGGAACGGAAATTCGGAATCCGTTGCCAATCCGCTCAAACGGAACGTCTAAAAGCCCCACTTCCTCCTCCGTTACGTTATATAAAGTAATATAATCGCCCGTATAACGATTTTTTAAGTCGAGCGGCGTACCCTCGGCGGCGATTTTGCCACTGTCTAAAATCACGACGTAATCCGCCTCCGCTGCTTCTTCCATATAATGCGTGGTAAGAAATACCGTCATGTCCTCTTGCTGCCTTAATTGCGTTACCGTATTCCAAAGCAATTTCCGCGTTTGCGGGTCAAGACCTGTTGTCGGCTCGTCTAAAATCAAAATTTTCGGTTTATGCAGCAATGCGCGTGCAATATCCACTCTGCGCCTCTGACCACCCGAAAGTTTACCTACTGTCCGATGAAATAAATCAGAGAAATCCAACATTTTTGCAAGCGTAGAAAGTCTTTCTTCAAAATGCGTGCCGAAGATTCCGTACAACGCCGCCCGATATTGCAAATTTTCCTTTACTGTCAAAGCCTTATCCAAAACAGAATTCTGAAAAACGACGCCGAGGTCCTTTTTTACAGCATCCACGTTTTCGTCCAAATTCGTGCCGTTGACAACTACTTTTCCGCTATCTTTGCCCAAACAACCGCACATAATGGAAATGGTGGTACTTTTCCCTGCTCCGTTTACGCCCAAAAAAGCAAACAATTCTCCGCGTTTTACACGAAAACTTAAATCTTGTACGGCTTTCACCTCGCCAAAACTTTTTTGCAAATTATAAATTTCAATAATGTTCTCCATAATCGTCCTTTAATATCTGAAAAGTGATATTAAAATGATATCACTTTTTATCGTGCTTGTCAACTGTTTTTACTGTATTTTATAAAAATAAGGCGACGGAAAATTCCGTCGCCCAAATATACCAACCATTATTTTAAGATATTTGCGATAATTTTGCCCATTTCTTCAAACTGTGCTTCCATTTCGGCGGCAAGCTGAATTTGCGTACGGCAACGCACAAGGTTATGCCCTTCGTACTTGGTTGCGAAATAGGTATCGCCCGACAGATAATCGGTAAGGAAACGCATACCGCATTCAATAGTCATAAGATACGCGCCGTAGGGAAGAAGCTCGGCTTCTCTTTGGGTAATGCTGGATTTTACCGCTCCACAATACCCCTCTGCGTATGCCTTGAACAGCTGAATATCAAAATGTACCTTACTTAAATCCTTTTCGTCCTCTGCCGCTGTCGATGCGCCGAAACGAATAGAATCACCGAAGTCGAACAGCATCGAACCGGGCATAATCGTATCCAAGTCGATAACAGCACGAGCCTCGCCCGTTTTATCGTCCATTAAAATATTGTTAAGTTTGGTATCGTTGTGCGTTACACGAAGCGGAATGCTACCGTCTTTCATTCCGTCCATTGCAATTCCGTACGTGTGTTCATGGGAAAGAATAAAATTGATTTCCTTTTGA
Organism: Candidatus Scatosoma sp.; assembly: GCA_045655725.1. Lineage (GTDB taxonomy): Bacteria > Bacillota > Clostridia > Christensenellales > Borkfalkiaceae > Scatosoma. The sequence continues at coordinate 8,167 of JAZOPT010000048.1, read as the reverse complement.
CAATCTTTCGCACGGTTGAATGCATCTTTTTCCAACGCAGCTTTGAAGTTTTCAAAACGGTTGGGAGTGTCATGGAAACGCTTAATGGTTTCCGTCAGCTTGGACGCGTCAAATTCGGCAAGATAGTTTTGGAATTCCCCAAACGCTTTTCCCGAATTGCGGAACACGTTGCTGTCGCTTACCGTTTGATAGGTAACTGTATTTTCAATAAAATCGTACACACGGTAGCAGTTTTCCGCTTTCAAAAACGGCTTTCCGTCTTTGGTGGGAACAACGTTTAACGTTTCAATGTTGCGGTCTTGCAAGTGCTTGGTTACGCCACAAATATTCGCCATCAAACCGTCGGGATCGGGGAACACGCGCGTGTTCATTTTTTGTAAAATATAACGCTTCTCTGTAGTAGTAACCAACATGGTTACGTTGATATGCCCCTCGCCGTAAGGATAAATATCCGTTACTTTGCCCTGCAAAGCAAATTGGTCTGCAACGGGTGCGTATTCTTTCATATACTCTGTCATAATGTATTCCTCCAACTTCTTTTGAAGTGTATTATAATATAATTATACTTGATTTTCACTTAAAATCAATAGAAATTATTTCACTGTTTTGTGGGATTCTTTCGCTATTTATTTTTTATAAAAAATTAAACAATTTATTCAAAAAACCGTTTACAAACGCGAATGGATTTGTTATAATAAAGGCATGGAAACGGAAAAGAAAAAATTTTATATGCATAAGATAGCCAATCTTCTGAATATCCAGAAAATTGTTACTATCCATTATCAGGCGCTGGAGAGAAACTACGTATTCCCCGAAGAAACGCACGATTTTTGGGAAATCAATTATGCGGACAAGGAAGACGTTTACGTTGGATTAGGCGACGAAAAAATAAGGCTGAAACAAGGCGAAATTCTGTTTATTAAGCCAAACCAACCGCATTACGTGGAAAGCGGCGATAAAGAGCCTAATCTTTTTATCATCTCCTTTTTGTGCCGTTCGCCGTCTATGCAATTTTTTCAAGACAAAAAGTATCCGCTTCCCGAAAAATACCGCTATTTACTTCAAAATATCATGTCCGAAGCCGCGGATACCTTTAATTTACCCGACTTTGACCCGCACTTAAACGAATTAAAGCTGAAAGACAGTCCCAATTTAGGCGGCGAGCAAATTATAAAAAATTCTTTGGAAACGCTGCTTATTTATCTTTTGCGTCACGCGCAAAACCGCCAATATTCGCAAGAGTTTTTCGTTTCCAAGATAGCCAATTCCACCGAATTACAGGACGAAATCGTACGTATTTTAAGCACGAAAATTTACGACAAGTTCCGCTTGGAAGATTTGCGAGACGAATTGCATTACGGCACTACGCAGCTTTGTACGTTTTTCAAACAAAAAACGGGCATGACTATTTACCAAACGTATTTGAAGCTGAAAATTGATGAAGCAAAAAAACTGATTCGTAAAAACCTTTCTTTTGCAGAAATCTCCGACAGGTTATGTTTCGATTCCGTTTCGACGTTTACCTTTGTTTTCAAAAAACACGTGTCCATGACCCCAAGCGAATATCGCAACAGTATCAAATAAAAAGTACCTCTCCAAGCCTATTTGGAGAGGTAAATTTTTTTATATTTACTTTTGTGTGATTTGACCGTTTTCAATGGTAAGAACGGTATCGGCAATTTCCAAGGCTGCAGGACGGTGTGTTACGATTAAACACGTTTTATCCGTCAGCGCACGAATATTTTCCAAGAGCTTGCGTTCTGTGTCGCTATCTAACGCAGAGGTGGCTTCGTCCAATAATAAAATGGGGCGATTAGAGAGCACAGCCCTCGCAACGGCAAGACGTTGCATTTGCCCCTCTGAAAGCCCGTGTCCACTTTCTCCAAGCGGCGTTTGCAAGCCTTGCGGTAAATCCCAAACAAATTCCGCACAAGCCGTATGCAATGCCTGTTCTATTTTGCCTTTCAATATTTCCTCGTCCGTTTCGTCCGCAAAAAAGACAAGATTTTCATAAATTGTCCCGCTAAACAGGAAATGACCTTGCGGAACGTAGGCAAACAAGCCACGGTCTTTGGCGGTTAAAGCCGCCTTACTTCCGTCGTTATTGTTTAATACGATATTCCCTTTGGAGGGAACAAACACGCTTAACAACAACTTAAATAACGTAGATTTTCCCGTTCCTGACGCACCCGTTAAGCAAATGATTTCACCCTTTTTCAACGTTGCGTTTACACCGAATAAAACACCCTCTCTGCCATAATCAAAAGCAACGTCTTGCAGATCGATTTCCGCCAAATTTTGATATTCGCTTGCAAAATCTTTGCTATCGGAAGAAAGCGCTTCACAGGGCAATTCATCAATTTCACTTAACCGTTCTCCGCTTGTTTGTCGTGCGTAATACGCGGGAAGCAAGGACGAAAAAGACGTGAGCGGATGCTGTAACTGCATTAACAACAAAATGACGGACAGAATCGAGCCGTAATTTGTGTTGCCGCCCAACACGCTGATACTGCACCAAACAATCGCAAAAATCAGTCCGAAATTGCTTAAAAGTGAAAAAATCGCACTCATGACCGTACGCAAGACGTTACGGTCCATTCTTTTTTCAAAATACGTATTGGCAAACCCTGCGGCTTTGCCGGAAGATTTCTCCTCCGCTCCGTACGCTTTCAACGTCATGACAGAGGTAATTCCCTCTTGCATAAACGAACGCGATTCCCCGTCTGCTTTTAACAATTCTTTTTGTTTTATCTTGATTTGCTTACGGAAGAGCGAAGCAATCAAAGCAAAAATACCGCCGCAAACCACGTAAATAAGCGTAAACAAAGGGTCCATGGTAAGTAGCGCCCCAACCGCGCCCAAGCATTGCACAATCATACCCACCACCGCGGGAAGCAATCCAACCGTTGTACCTGCCACTTCAAAAACGTCTGTGGTTAAACGGTTTAACAGCTCTCCGCTATGATACCCTTGCAATCTGCCGTAATCAGATCGCAAAATTTTTGAAAAGCAGCGAACGCGCAAGTCGGCTACGATTTTTGCGCGTAACTTTTCCGAAAAAAAGCCGTTTACCGTTTGAATACCGATTCGTAACAGCAACAGCCCCAACAATATTACGGCAAAGGTGATAAGCAGTTTTGTTGCGCCCGCGGACGCGCTGTTGATGACGTATTGCACCATATAAGCAAACGCCAAGGACAACACTGTAGAAAAAACCGTCAAAAAGGTAAGCAGAAGAACGGAAACCCGATAAGGTCGGATTTCCTTTTGTATCCACGCTTTTCCGTTTTCAGACGCCTTTTTATCCGTCATAACACACCTTTACTTTGTTTTTCTCTTAAACCCGAACAATCGCAAGATTTTTTTTGCAATACCACGAAGCTTCCATTTAATTTTTACAAAAAAGCGGCGCGGCTTATAATATTTCACGCGACGTTTTGCGTACCGCAAATACCGTTTATCCGTACAAAAAATATGCTTATCTTTACGGAAAAACTCGGTAAGTACACCAAATACGTCGTTTTCGGGAATACGTTCGTCTGCGTAACAATTATCCCCACGGATAATATACCCACCGTTTATCGGCTGTATCACTCTGTGCAGAACGTAACTGTCGCCCCGTTTATACAACGCAACGTCTAATGCCTTTAACCGCTCTGTTTTCGGCTTTACAACAATGGTATCACGCCGATTTTTCAACATTGGCAGCATACTGACACCAACCGTAGGACCAATATATTGACCTTGCAGAGCAATTACCTCTTCAATTTTAAGCGTTTTTACTTCCGCTTGCTGTGAATTCTCCATGCCGTGTTTCTATCCTGTCGTGAGTTGAGTTTACCGTTATTCTGCAAACCCGTTTTCCGTAATCGTCTGTACAAACGCTTCCACATCTGCGCGTGCGAGACTCTCTTCTACGTCATATTCTTCCAACAAAGCGGTAACACCCTCATCTACCGTGTGTTCTGCGGTAAAGAACGTCCATAAAAACGCGCCCGTTTCATTGAGATTTATCATACCGTGAAAGTGCTTGCTCATTTCGCCAACGGGAACTACAACACTCTCGCCGCCAACCTTTCTAATTACAAATCCGCTTTTAATTTTCATCTTGATTTTCCTCACTGTTTTGTTATTTTTTTACGTACTGTTTTCCCGTCATTTCCTCGTAAGAAGTCTGCATGGCTTCTTCGGATATGTCGCACTTTAACAGCCAGCACGGCGTTTGGGTGATCAGCTTATCCGTGAGTTCCAAAGTTTTCGCCGCATTTTCCTCATCTTCTGGAAATAAAATTTGACCAAAGATGCGGTTTGCGGCTTCCGCAGGCGTCAGCCGCACAATTTCATTGGTTTTCGACTGTTCCAAAAAGCACAAGCCCTTTAACGGAGCTGACATATTATTGCCTAATCTTTCTTTTCCGTTCCACGGCGTGCCGTAAGCCACAAAGCCATCGTCAGTACATTCCAAAATAGGCTTGTCTCCGTTTACTACCGTTACGCCGTCTAAATACTTCATCCAAAGCCCCGTGTGGGTGGATTTACCCGTTCCGCTTCTACCTAAAAAAGCGTAAGCGTTACCGTCCACCGCAATAATTGCCGCGTGCAACAGCATTCGGTTTAAGCTAGGCAACTGACGGCAAATGGTTCTGTACAGGCAAATATTTTCAATATATCCGTCCGAAAAACCGTTGGAAAGCTCTTTCTCCGCATAAAATTCTGCATTGGTTACCTTTGCAGATATATCAAACGGAGAATCTTGGTCTGCGGAAAGATACTTTTCACAAAAAGCTTCTGTATATTTACATCGGTTTTCAATGGATATTCTCAATCCTGCAATCTCATAAATCATACCATACCCCTTTATCTTATCCTTTTTTCAAATACGAACGTCGCCTTTTGCCCCAAGCAAATCAGAGTGCTTTTGCAAGATAGGGTCTATTTCACTTTCAATAAACTCCACCGTTTGAGAAGGAGCTCTGCCGATAAAGTTTTTCGCGTCTAAAATATCGTCCAACTTATCCCACACCACCTCAAACATCTTGTCTTGCTTGATAAGGTCGATTAAATTATTCTCTTTACCCTCTACTTTTACGTTTTTGCCTGCTTCCATGGAAAGAACGCGAATTCTTTCGTGCAAGTCTTGACGGTTACCGCCCGCCTTTACGCATTCCATCATGATATTTTCGGTTGCCATAAACGGAAGCTCTGCACGGATATGCTTGGCGATTACCTTTTCATAGACCACTAAATTATCCGCAACGTCCATGTACACGTTTAACACCGCATCTACCGTAAGAAACGCTTGTGCGTTGACAATACGGCGGTTTGCAGAATCGTCCAAAGTACGTTCAAACCACTGCGTCGAAGCGGTAATTGCACTGTTCATAGGCAGAGAAATCGCATAACGAGCTAACGCGCCCATGCGCTCCGAACGCATCGGGTTACGCTTATACGCCATAGCCGAAGACCCGATTTGATTTTTTGCAAACGGCTCTTCTATCTCTTTCATGTTTTGCAAAATGCGGATATCATTGGAGAATTTATACGCGCTTTGTGCGATTTGAGAAAGTACGCATAAAATATTATAATCCAGCTTGCGGGGATACGTCTGACCGGTTACGCCAAACACCTTATCATAGCCCATTTTTGCCACAACGCGGTTTTGCAGCTCTTTTACCTTTTCTTCATCGCCGTTGAAAAGCTCTAAAAAGCTTGCTTGCGTGCCCGTCGTGCCCTTTACGCCGCGTAATTTTATGCATTCCTTTGCGTGCATAAGATTTTCGTAGTCCATTTCCAAATCCTGCAACCAAAGGGTGGCACGCTTACCAACCGTCGTAAGCTGCGCGGGCTGTAAATGGGTAAATCCAAGTGTGGGTACGTCTTTATAAGCAAGCGCAAACTTTTTCAGCTTATCCATTACGTTGACAAGCTTTTTCAAGATAATATCCAAAGCGTCGTCCATCATAATAGTTTCAGCGTTACAATCGACAAAGCAGCTTGTCGCGCCCAAATGAATGATAGGCATCGCCTTTTTTGCATACGCACCGTACGCCTTTACGTGCGCCATTACGTCGTGGCGAACTTCTCTTTCAAACTTCGCCGCCAATTCGTAATCAATATCTTCTGCATACGCTTTTAATTCATCTACCTGTTCTTGGGTAACGTTGAGTCCAAGCTCCATTTCCGATTCCGCAAGCGCCACCCAAAGCTTACGCCAAAGCTTAAACCGCTTTTCATCGGAAAAAGCCTGTTGCATTTCTTTGCTTGCATAGCGTGTGGTTAAAGGATTGATATAAATACTGTTATCCGTCATTTTATAGCCTCAATATAAATTTACGCTTTCGTTGGAACGGGATATTCCACACCGAACGTTTCTGCCGTTACCGATTTCATTTTCTGTACTTCGTAAGGACGGTCGCTCCAATCCGTTTTTACGGTTGCGATTTCATCCACAGTTTCCATTCCCTCGATTACCTTTCCAAATGCTGCGTACTGACCGTCTAAATAGTCGGCGTCTTCATGCATGACAAAAAACTGCGAGCCTGCCGAATCGGGGTGTTGCGCACGAGCCATGGAAAGTACTCCGCGAACGTGCGCAATATCGTTTTGCTTAAATCCGTTAGAGGAAAATTCCCCTGCGATATGATAACCGGGGCCGCCCGTGCCTCTGCCGTCGGGATCGCCGCCTTGAATCATAAAGCCTGCGATAACACGGTGAAAGATAATACCGTTATAAAATCCCTTTTGCACCAAAGATAAAAAGTTGTTTACCGTGTTAGGTGCTTTGTCGGGATACAGTTCTGCCTTAAACGTTTTGCCGTTTTCCATTTCAAACGTTACGATAGGATTCATAATAGTTACTCCTTTATACTTTTCTTATTCTTCATACTTTTCTACGGTTACGTTCGCTTCTTCAAAAAGCTGCATAGAAAATTCGTCGGGATACCCCTCTTTATATACCACGCGCGTAATTCCCGCATTGATAATCATTTTTGCGCAAATAACGCAAGGCTGATGCGTACAATACAGTGTTGCGCCGCTAATATTGATCCCGCATTTCGCCGCTTGAATAATGGCGTTTTGTTCCGCATGAACGGCAAAGCACAGCTCGTGCTTCGTTCCGCTAGGGATATTCAGTTTACGACGCAGACATTCGCCCTTTTCTTCACAGCTTTTTATCCCCGCAGGCGCACCGTTATAGCCTGTTGTCATTACTCTTTTGTCTTTCACGATTACCGCACCGACGTGGCGGTTTGCTTGATAACAGCTTGACCAAGTTGCCACCGTTTCCGTAAGCTGCATAAACCGACGATCCCATTTGTCCATGATTGCCATAAATAATACTCCTTATCTTGGGATTTTTTTTCTTACGTGAAATATATATTTATTAAATTATAACACATTTTTCCTTGAAAATCAATACTTTGAAGAGTATTTTTCCGCTAACTTATCCATGATTGAAAATTTTCCGTTAAATTTTTCCTTTTTTTGTTTGACATTGACTAAAAAGCGTTTATAATATAACCGTATAAAAAAATAAGCGCGCACCAATACGTGCGTTGCAATCTTATCGGAGGATTTTTATGAACATCAAACCTTTATTCGACAAAGTTGTCGTGGAAAGCGCAACTGTGGAAGAAAAAACGAAAAGCGGTTTCTTCCTCCCCTCTTCCGCTCAGGAAAAGCCCCAAACCTGCCAAGTGGTTGCGGTTGGCCCCGGTGGAGTGATTGACGGCAAGGAAATCGTCATGCAAGTGAAAGTTGGAGATAAAGTTCTTTGCTCCAATTATGCAGGCTCTAATTTCAAAGTTGACGGCAAAGAATTTACGATTATTAAGCAAAGCGACATTCTCGCAATCGTAGAAGACTAAAAGTAAATAAGGAGATGAAAGAAAATGGCAAAACAAATTAAATACGGCGAAGACGCAAGAAAAGCTTTGGAAACGGGCGTAAACATTCTTGCAGACACAGTGAAAATCACGCTTGGACCTAAAGGCAGAAACGTTGTGTTGGATAGAAAATTCGGCGCACCGCTCATTACCAACGACGGCGTTACCATTGCAAAAGAAATCGAGCTTAACGACCCGTTTGAAAATATGGGTGCACAGCTTGTAAAAGAAGTATCCACCAAAACCAACGACGTTGCAGGCGACGGTACGACGACGGCTGT
>JAZOPT010000047.1:0-6172 GCA_045655725.1 Candidatus Scatosoma sp. | reverse complement strand
CGCCTTTTGCGCGGGTTCGGATTATATTGCGTTGGCTATTTGTTTAACGATTTTAAGAAGGGAAAAATTTCCGCTTCAAAATTTAAGCCGTACCGTTTATCCGCTACTTCCTGCGCCGAACGGCGTATGCTGGCAGTGGTGAAATCGGCGGCGAGAATTACCGCTTCCGCTTCTTTTTTGCCGTACGCAAGCGCGCCTACTAAGGCAGAAGCGAACACGTCGCCCGCTCCGTGGAAAAATCCCTCCACGTTTTCGGCAGAGTATTTCTCAAACGCGTTTTCTTCGTTGAGATAGCAAACGGAAATTCTTTTGTTTTCAATAAGTCCCGTAACGATAGGGCGGGGGCAGAGCGTTTGCAGCTTTTTAAGTACGGCTTCGGCGTTGAAGTCGTTTTCCTTAGCGGTGTAAACAACGTTTGCCAAATAGCAAGCCTCCGTTACGTTGGGCAGAATATAGTGCGCGGATTTGCAAAGCTCGCGCATTTCTTCCACGTACGCCTCGTCAAAGCCTGCGTACAGTTTGCCTGCATCGCCCATAACGGGGTCGACGATAAACAGTCCGTCGGGCTGTAAAAATTCACGAGTGATAAGGCGCACCGTTTCGATTTGCTTGCGATTGCCTAAATAGCCGCTATATACGATATCAAACTTTAACCCAAGCTTTTTCCAACGGTCAAGAATTTGGTGCATTTCGTCGGTGAGGTCGAGAAAGGTATAATCTTCAAAGCCGCCCGTGTGCGTGGAGAGCAGAGCGGTGGGCAGAACGTCGCAGGTAATACCGCACGCAGAGAGTATGGGAAGCGTAACGGTAAGCGAACATTTGCCTACGCAGGAGATATCGTTGATAGCCAATACGCGCATAAGTTTTGTTTTTCCTTTTGCAATTTTATAAATCTATTATAAAATTCTTGCTTTTTTTTGTCAAATGTATTAAAATAATATAGTAAGAAAAATTGAAAAGTTTTTTCAAAGAGGTGTTACGTATGGTTATTACGGGAGAAGTGCAGACGAATTCCGTTTCGTTTGCAGATTTTGAGAAATATGAAAATGAGATAATTACGGTAAAGGGAACTATCCACAATATCCGTATGATGTCCGATTTTGCTTTCGTTATTTTGCGCACGGCAAGGGAAACCATTCAGTGCGTGTATGCGGAGAGTTTTTCCTCCTACCGCATGAGCGAGGACGTAAAGGAAGAATGTGCCGCGAAAATAACGGGTAAAGTGGTTGCAGGCGAAGCACGCGACGGCAGCAAACGCTACGAATTACAGATTCATAATATCGAGTTGCTTTCGCACCCTGCCGATATTCCGCCTGTCGTTATTACCAAAAAACAGGTGAATTGCGATTTATCCACCAACCTCGATTACCGTCCCGTTACGCTCCGTAATCCCAAAGAACGCGCGGTGTTTAAGCTGCAAGAGGGTATTCAAAGAGGGTTTAGAGAATATCTTTCTAAACAGGGCTTTACGGAAATCCACTCGCCCAAAATTAACTTTGCGGGCGCAGAGGGCGGTACAAACGTGTTCAAGCTGGACTATTTCGGCAAACAGGTGTATTTGGCGCAGTCGCCGCAGCTTTATAAGCAAGCGTTGGTTGCCGTTTACGAACGGGTATTTGAAATTGCGCCCGTGTTCCGCGCGGAGCACCACGACACCTCCCGCCACCTCAACGAATATATTTCCATGGACTTTGAAATGGGCTTTATCGACAGCTTTGAAGATATCATGAACATGGAGACGGGCTTGTTGAAGTATATCATGGAGCTTTTGAAAACGGAATACAAAAACGAAGTGGAGCTTTTGCGCGTGGATATTCCCGAAATTAAGGAAATTCCCGTGTTGAAGTTTATGGAAGCGAAAGAAATTTTGATGAAGACGTTTAAGTATAAGCCGTCGGATATGAAAGATTTTGACCCCGAGGAAGAACAGCTTTTGGGTAAATATGCGAAAAAGCAGTTTAATTCCGATTTCATTTTCATTACGCATTATCCCTCCAAGAAACGTCCGTTCTATACCATGGACGACCCTGCCGACCCCGAATACACTTTGTCTTTCGACTTGTTGTTCAGAGGCTTGGAGATTACGTCGGGCGGTCAGCGTGTGCATGATTATCACGAGCAGGTTGCGAAAATGGAAAAGCTGGGCATGGACCCGCAGCAGTTTGAAACGTATCTCATGCTGCACAAGTACGGCGCGCCTCCCCACGGCGGTTTGGGTCTTGGGTTAGAGCGTTTGACGATGCACTTGCTCGGCGCAAAGAACGTGCGTGAAGCGACGATGTTCCCCCGCGATATCAACCGAGTAAGCCCTTAAACTTACGCAGGCATTACGTAAACGTGAGGAAATGGGTAAAAAAATGGCGGTATATGCCGCAAATCGCTTTACAAAAGTAAAAAAATCCGTTATAATTTCGATAGAGTATAAAAATAAACAGAAAGGCGTTTGAACGAGGACAACGTTTTTGCAAGCAGCTGCCGCAAAGAGAAATTCCGTTTTGGTGAAAGGAAGAAGGGGCGCGCAAAAAATATCACCTCATAAGCTGATTTTCCGAAATTCCTTTCCTTATATAATATATATAGGGAGCAAGACAGAGGCGAAAGTAGGGGAATACGGGTTCGCAATCCGTTATCCGTTGCGACGAATGTTGGTTCGGTGGTGTAAAAACAAAGCAAAACGGCTATTGTGTTTTTTCCGAAACACGATAGCCTTATTTTTTATCAAAGGAGAAGCTATATGGCAGGCTACAAAAAGGTAGATACCTCTTTGAACTTTGTGGAAAGAGAGAAGAAGATTGTAGAATTTTGGAACGACAATAAAGTGTTTGAAAAAAGCATGGCGCAGACGAGGGGCGGGGAAGAATTTTCTTTCTACGACGGTCCGCCCACGGCAAACGGCAAACCGCATATCGGGCATATCTTAACGCGCGTTATGAAAGATATTGTGCCCCGTTATAAAACTATGAAGGGCTGCCACGTTTTAAGAAAAGCAGGCTGGGATACGCACGGCTTGCCTGTAGAACTCGAAGTGGAAAAACAACTCGGCTTCGAACACAAAACGCAGATAGAGGGCTACGGTATCGAGCCGTTTATTAAAAAATGTAAGGAATCCGTTTGGAAATACACCAACGAATGGAAGCAAATGTCCGACCGTGTGGGCTATTGGTGCGATATGGACAATCCTTACGTTACCTATCACGACGATTATATCGAATCAGAATGGTGGGCGTTGAAAGAAATCCACAAAAAAGGACTTTTGTACAAGGGTCATAAAATCGTGCCCTATTGCCCCCGTTGCGGAACGGCGTTGTCCTCGCACGAGGTTGCGCAGGGCTACAAGGACGTAAAGCAGACGACGGCGTTTGTGAAATTCAAGGTGGTAGGCGAAGAGAATAAATATATCCTCGCTTGGACAACCACGCCTTGGACGTTGCCCTCTAACGTTGCGCTTTGTATGAATCCCGAATTCGACTACGCAGAAGTGCAAATGGAAGAAAGCGGCGAAAGATACGTACTTGCGCAGGGCTTGATGAAATCGGTGCTGGGCGAAGAGGGCTACACCGTTCTGTCCGTCAAAAAAGGCACGGAGTACGAATACGTTCAATACGAGCCGTTATATCCTTACGGTAAAGAAAAATTCCGTTTCCGTGAAAAGGCGTATTACGTTACTTGCGATTCTTACGTTACCCTTTCCGACGGTACGGGCGTCGTGCATATCGCACCCGCGTTTGGTGAGGACGACTATAAAGTGGGCGTGAGATACGGCTTGCCCGTGGTACAGCTTATCGACGAAGAGGGGAAATTCCCCGAGGGGTGCGGAGAACTGACGGGCGTTGGCGCACAAGCCGCCGACCCTACGGTCATTAAGGATTTGAAAAACCGCGGTCTGCTTTTGAAGCCGTTGGAGGTTGTGCATAGCTATCCTTTCTGTTGGAGATGCGATACGCCGCTTATTTACTATGCCCGTTCCAGCTGGTTTATCAAGGTAACGGCAATTAAGGACAGACTGATTGCCGCAAACCGTTCGGTAAATTGGATGCCCGACACCATCAAAGAGGGGCGTATGGGCAATTTCTTGGAGAACGTCATCGATTGGGGCTTGTCCCGCGATAGATATTGGGGAACTCCGTTGCCCGTTTGGGTGTGTCCCGACTGCGGCGAGATAGAGGTAATCGGTTCGCGTGAAGAGTTGGTGGAAAAGTGCGGCGCAAGCAAGGATATCGAACTGCACCGTCCTTACCTTGACGATTTAACCTGCAAGTGCGGTAAGTGCGGCGGTGCGATGAAGCGTACGCCCGAGGTTATCGATTGCTGGTTCGATTCGGGATCTATGCCGTTTGCACAGTATCACTATCCGTTTGAGAATAAAGATTTGTTTGAACAGACGTTCCCTGCCGATTTCATTTCGGAAGCGGTGGACCAAACGCGCGGTTGGTTCTATACGTTGCTCGTTATTTCCACGTTGTTGTTTGACAAAGCGCCTTTCAGAAACTGTATCGTGCTCGGACACGTCAACGATAAAAACGGCGTGAAGATGAGTAAACATAAAGGCAACGTTGTCGATCCTTGGACGGTTTTGGATAAACAGGGCGCAGACGCTGTGCGTTGGTATTTCTATACCTCTTCCGCTCCTTGGCTTCCCTCCCGTTTCTATCCCGAAGCGGTAAGCGAAGCGCAGAGAAAGTATATGGGTACGCTTTGGAATACGTATGCGTTCTTCTGCTTGTATGCGGATATCGACAATTACAATCCTGCCCAGTATAAGCTGGAAAACTGTAAATTGTCCTTGATGGATAAATGGATTCTTTCCAAGCTGAACACGCTCATTAAGTTTGTCGATGAAAATCTTGCCGTATATAATATTACGGATAGCGCGCGCGCGTTGCAGGAATTTTCGGATATTCTGTCTAATTGGTACGTTCGCCGTGGCAGAGACAGATATTGGGGCAGCGAAATGACGGAGGATAAACAGGCGGCTTACACTGTGCTGTGGCACGTGTTGGTAACGTTTGCCAAGCTCACCGCGCCTTATACGCCGTTCATTGCGGAAGAAATGTATCAAAATTTAGTCCCCGCCTTTTTTGCAGACGAGCCGAAATCAGTGCATTTGTGTTCCTTCCCCGAATATGACGCTTCTTGCGTGGATTTGGCTTTGGAACAGGGCATGGATACCGTTTTGGATATCGTAAACTTGGGCAGAGCGGCAAGAAACACGGGCAACGTGAAAAACCGTCAGCCTTTGTCGGAGATGTACGTGGTAACGGCACGCAGCGCGGCGTTGGACGAGGGTTTGAAAGCCATTGCCTTGGACGAGCTGAATATCAAACAGTACAAATCGGCAGAAGACGCCAACGAATTTATTTCGTACAAGCTGAAACCGCAGTTGAAAACGCTCGGACCTAAATATGGGAAGAAGCTTGGAGCGATTTCTGCGTTCTTGGCGAGCTGCAACGCGGGCAAGGTGGTTGCGGCGGTTCGCGGCGGCGGCGCGTACGTTATGGATACGGATGCAGACGTTACGTTGACGGAAGAGGATTTGCAAATCTTCACGGAAAGCAAGGCGGGATTTATCTCTGCAAGCGATAAGGGTGTTACCGTTGCGCTGAACACGCAGCTTACCGACGAATTGATTATCGAGGGTATCGAGCGTGAAATCGTTTCCAAAGTGCAAACCATGCGTAAGGAAGCGGGCTTTGAAATTACCGACCGTATTATTATATATTATGGAAGCGCAGATGGTAAGCTTGCCCAAGTATTGAAGTTGGGAGCGTTTAAGTCGGACGTGTTGGCTGTGGACGTTTGCCAAGGTATCGAGGACGAAGAGAAGCTTATGGCGGAATTGGAAACGGACGGTGGAAAACTTGCCGATGGCGGTTTTGCAAAGAAAGTGGATATCAACGGCGAAAAAGTAACGCTGAAAATCGTCAAGCAATAAAAAAATGTCAATTTTTTGAATTTTTTGTAAAAAATATAAAAAAGAGTTGAAAAAACAGTTGACAATAGTAAAATAAAGTGGTAATATAGACAAGCTGTCCGCGAGGGGACGGGTAAAAAAGCCCAGAAAGCCCCGAAAAACGGTGAAAGTCAAGAAAAAATAAAAATTTTTCAAAAAAAGTTAAAAAAATTTTGAAAAAACGCTTGACAAAGAAAAAGGGTTTGTGTTATTATATACAAG
>JAZOPT010000046.1:0-31887 GCA_045655725.1 Candidatus Scatosoma sp. | reverse complement strand
TCCAATGGTTTCCGTTCGCTGTCTTTATCGTTAAAACGCAGTCTTGGCACTATGCCTTTTTCTTCTATGAAAGTTTAGCGACCTTCTTGGCAGCGGCGCTTATGTTCTACCACGCATGGAAAAATCCTAATAAACCTAGCGGTATCAACACCGCCTTGTATTTCGTGACCTACGGTTTGGTACGTTCGATCATGGAGCCGCTTCGCGATCCCGAATATATCTTGGGCGCAGGCGGCGTACAATGGTCGTTCGTGTTCTCCATTTTATTGCTCGTATTCGGACTTAGTATGCTTGCGTTCCTTTTGATTTGGAATAAGAAAAAGGAAGGGAAATATATCGGCTCGGCAACGGGCGAACCGTATGCGATCGCAACGTATATCGGCGACACCAAAAATGAAAAGGCGTATTTTGATAAAATCAATATGATGTGCAAAATTTATCCCGAACGCTACGAACAACGCCCGATTAAGAAAGGAAAAGAAAATAACCCTGAAAACCAAGACCAACAAAACGAAAATAAGAACGAATAAAAACGGAGAGATATTATGAGAAATTTAACTTTGCTCACCGATTTATATCAGTTGACGATGGGGTACGGTTTTTACCGTCAGAACAAGCACGAGGAAGAGGTTGTTTTCGACCTGTTTTTCCGTAAAAACGCTTTAATCACCTACTCGATAGCGGCGGGCTTGGAACAGGCGATGGATTACCTGCTCGATTGGCATTTCGACGAGGAGGATATTGCGTATTTGCGCTCGTTAAAGCTCTTTGACGAGGACTTCCTTGCTTACCTTAAAAACATGAAATTCACGGGCGACGTGTATGCCGTGCGCGAGGGCGAACCCGTATTCCCGGGAGAACCTATTCTCACGGTAAAAGCTCCGCTTATCCAAGCACAGTTTGCGGAAACCGCGCTTTTGAATATCATCAATCATCAAACGCTTATCGCTACCAAATCTTCTAAAATTTGCAGGGCAACCGCGGGCAGAGGCGTGGTAATGGAGTTCGGACTTCGCCGTGCGCAAGCTCCCGACGCGGGGATTTACGGCGCGAGAGCCGCTATTATCGGCGGGTGTTCTTCTACCTCTAACGTGATAGCGGGTCAGAAATTTGACGTGCCTGTTGCGGGGACGATGGCGCATAGCTGGGTTATGGATTATCCCACCGAATACGAGGCGTTCCAAGCGTATGCGGAGGCGTACCCCGAAAACTGTTTGTTGCTTGTGGATACGTACGACACGTTGCGTAGCGGCGTACCCAACGCCATTAAGGTATTCCGCGAGCTGAAAGCAAAGGGATATCAGCCCAAAGGCATACGGTTAGACAGCGGCGACTTGGCGTATCTTTCCAAAAAAGCGCGCAAAATGCTGGACGAGGCGGGCTTCCCCGAAGCAAAAATTTGCGTTTCGGGGGATTTGGACGAGCGTTCTATCAATTCCTTAATTCAGCAGGGAGCGCAAATTGATTCTTGGGGCGTAGGTACGAGGTTGATTACGTCGGAGGATTTGCCTGCGCTTGGCGGCGTATATAAGCTTGCGGCGGTGTTTGACAAGGACGGCAAGATAACGCCGAAGATAAAGCTTTCGGACAACACGGCGAAAATCACCAACCCTGCGTTTAAGAAGCTGTACCGTTTGTACGACAAAGAAAACGGCATGGCGATTGCCGATTTGATTACCTTGAAACAGGAAGAGGTGGACGATAGCAAGCCGCTTACCATTTTCCACCCCGTAGAAACGTGGAAAACGCACGAAGTGGAAAATTTCCGCGCGGAAGAATTGCAACATACCATTGTCAAGAACGGAAAACTTGTATATTCGTTCCCCAAGCTGACGGACGTGCGCGCCTTTTCGCAAGCGCAGCTTGGCAAATTCTGGGAGGAATATTTGCGCTTGGATATGCCGCAGGTATATAAAGTAGATTTGTCCAAAAAGCTGCACACCTTGAAAACAGAGATGATAGACGGTATCAGAAAGGGCGCGAAAAAGGACAAGTAAATACAGAAAAAGTAAGTTGAAAATAAGGAGCAAAACTATGGAAGAAAAAAAGACGCTGAAAGGCTCGCGTTGGTGGGGAGTGCTGCTGTTTGCGATACTCATCTTGATAGACCAAGTAACCAAAGTGGTGGCGGACGTGTATTTTGGAAACGTTCCGTCTGCAAAGGATAGTATAGCGATTATCCCCGGCGTGATTGAATTGACAATGGAATACAACCGCGGCATTGCGTTTAGTATGTTTTCGGATATCGGCAAGGTAGGGAAAATCGGTATCGTTGCGGGAACGGCGGTGCTTATGGCGGTAATTGCCGTGGTATATTTTAAGCTGGACAAACGCAGAACGTGGCTTCGGTTTGCGCTTGTGCTTATCGTGGCGGGCGGCGTTGGTAACCTTATCGACAGAGTCTTTTATCAGGTATGGGACCCCGCAACGGCAACGGGATTCCGCGACGGTGTGCGCGATATGGTTCGCGTGGATTTCAAAATTGTGGATTTCGGCGTATGCAATTTTGCCGATTTCTTTATCTCGTTCGGCGCAGTGGCGTTTATTTTGTCCTTGCTCTTTTTCGATAAGGACGCGTTATTGCCCGTTGGCAAGAAATACAAGGCGTTAGCGGCGGAGGCTGCGGCGGAAGAAGAAGCCAAAAAAGCGGCGAAAGAAAACAAGGAGCAACAAGAACAACAACAGCAATCGCAACAACTGCAACAACCGACGGAAATCGCAGAAAATACAAATGGATAAGCGACTGTATATTGCAGAAAAGAGTTATAAACGTCTGGACGTGTTTTTAAGCGAGCAGACGGAGGAGTTTACCCGTTCACGGCTGAAAAGGTTGGTGGAAGAGGGAAACGTTTCCGTCAACGGCGAGGCGGTAAAAAAGGCGGGCGCGGAGGTCAAACAGGGCGCATACGTGGAAATTTGTATTCCCGAAGCGGTGGAATATTCGGTAAAAGCAGAGAATATTCCCATAGATATCGTGTATCAGGATAGCGATTTCGCCGTGGTCAATAAGCCGCAGGGAATGACGGTGCACGTGGGCAACGGGAACGAAAGCGGTACGTTGGTCAATGCTCTGCTGTATGCTTTGGACAGTTTAAGTGGAATAGGCGGGGTGTTGCGCCCCGGTATCGTTCACCGTATCGACAAGGATACTACGGGTCTGTTGGTGGTGGCGAAAAACGACAAATCGCACGTGGCGTTAGCGGGTCAGATCGCCGAAAAAACCTGTCGGCGGGTGTATTTTGCCTTGTTAGAGGGCAACGTGAAAGAGGACGGCGGGCGTATCGTAACGGATATCGGCAGACACCCGACGGACAGACTGAAAATGGCGGTTCTGGAAAGCGGTAGAGGAAAAATAGCCGTTACCGATTTTGAAACGGTGCAAAGGTTTGGCACGGAATATACGCTCTGTAAATTTATATTGCAGACGGGCAGAACGCACCAAATAAGGGTGCACGCCAAGCATATAGGACACCCTGTGGCGGGCGACCCCGTTTACGGATACAAAAAGCAAAAATTGGGCGTGGAGGGTCAGCTTTTGCATGCGGCAAGGTTAGAGCTTACGCACCCAACGAGTGGGGCGAGAATGACGTTCAACGCACCCCTGCCCCCTGTGTTTTTAGAAATTTTGTAAAAATTATGCGCCAAGCACGGCGTAGATTTTGAGAAAATGCAAAAGGAGATGGAGAGATGAAGGAAAAGAGAACGCCGAGAAGAACTTCGGCTGAAACGGTAAACGCGGGCAATATCGTTCGTGTATGTGCGTATTGCGCTTTGGTGATTGCGGCGGCGATATTTTTGTTTAACGGTATCGTCAATTTGCTCAATATCGCGGCATTGAAAAAGTGTATCGGCGTATTGAATTTAGTAGGGCAGATATTGCTTGCCGTAGGTATTGCGATTCCCGCATACGATTATACGTGCGGCAAACGCGTGATTTGGCGCGTAATTTATTGGATAGCGTTGATTGTGTACTTATTAGGCTGTGTGTTCGGCGTAATTTGAGAAAAAACCGTTAAAAATGAACGGTAGCGCAATGATTTTATAACGATAGAAACTATAAATAACAGTTAAAACGGAAAAAAGGGGATTTTTTACCAAACCCCCTTTTTTTCTTGGCAAATATAAAAAAAAGTGGTATAATAATTACGTATGCTGAAAATTATCAAAGTAAAACGCAAGTCGGTTGCCAAAGAATTGGGGTTGGAAGTCGGGGACGAAATACTGTCCTTCGACGGCTTGCCCTGCGAGGACGAGCTGGACTATTTGTATTATAACGCCCAAGAACGTTTTCAAATGCAGCTGCGCGACCACCGCAACGGGCAAACGGTAACGGTGGACGTGGAAAAGGACGCCGACGAGGATATGGGTATTGAGCTTGTCAAAACGTGCGATATCCGTACCTGTCAAAACAGGTGCGTGTTTTGCTTTGTCGATCAAATGCCCAAGGGTATGCGGGAAAGTCTGTACGTAAAAGACGACGATTACGCCATGAGCTTTACCTGCGGTAATTTCGTAACGCTTACCAACCTTTCGGACGAGGGATTACAGCGCATTATCCGCTTGCGGCTTTCTCCGTTATATATTTCCGTGCATACGATGAATCCCGAGCTTCGCATAAAGCTGCTCCGTAACCGCTTTGCGGGCAAAATCGTATCGCAAATAGAGGCTCTTGCCAAGGCGGGAATCGAAATGCATTGTCAGGCGGTGATTGTGCCCGGCGAAAACGACGGGGAAGAGCTTGCCTACACGGCGCGGCAACTGTTTCAGTATTATCCCACCGTGCGCGATATGGCTTGCGTGCCTACGGGTCTTACCAAATACCGCGAGGGGTTGACGGAGATTCCCGACGTGGGCAAGGAGTACAGCCAAAAGCTGTTAAAGCTGGTAGATGATTTGAATGCGGAGTTCGGCGTCAATTTCCTGTTGCCCGCAGACGAATATTTCGTGAAAGCGGAACAGCCGTTAAAGCCCGTTGACTTTTACGGTAATTTTGAACAGATAGAAAACGGAATCGGTTTGACGACGAAATTTTTATCGGAAGCGGAATCGGGTTTGCGTACGGGCGTTGCGCCCCTGAAAAATGCGAAAACCTCCCTGCTTATCTGCGGCGTATCCGCGGCGAAGGTAACGGCGGATTTGGTGGCGAAAGCAAATAACGCGATAGGCGGTTTAACCGCCGTACTATTGCCCGTAGAGAATAAGTTTTTCGGTTCTACGGTAACGTGTACGGGGCTGCTCACGGGCGTGGATATGTGCGAGGCGGTAGAGTTATACCGCGCAAACGGCGGAGATTTTGACGAGCTGGTTTTGGACGGCAATACCATGAAAGAATTTGAGGACGTGTTTTTATGCGGTATGACGTTAGAGGGCATGAAAGCGCGCTTGGGCGTGGAGAATATACGGATAAACCGCGGCGGCGGCGCGGGGTTGATAGAAATTTTAAGCTCTGACGTGCGCGCAGGGCGGAAAGAAAAGAAGAGGAGGAAATAGAAAGGTGGCGAATCCTTTAATAGCTCTTGTGGGCAGACCCAACGTAGGGAAAAGTACGTTTTTTAATAAAGTGGCGGGAAGAAAAATTTCCATTACGGAGGACAGACCGGGCGTTACGCGAGACCGTTTATATACGGACGCTACGTGGCGCGGAAAGCATTTCACGATGGTGGATACGGGCGGTTTGGAATTGAAGTCGGAAGACGTCATGTGGAGAGAGATAAAAAAGCAAGCGGACGTGGCGATAGAAACGGCGGACGTTATCTTGTTTTTTACGGACGGCAGAGACGGCGTTCATCCGTCCGATTACGACGTGGCGGACATTTTGCGGCGCAGTAAAAAGCCCGTTATTTTGGTGGTAAATAAAATTGACGATTACACGCCCGATAAGGTGTTTGAGTTTTACGCTCTGGGCTTGGGCGAGCCGTTTGCTATTTCTGCTGAGCATTCGCAGGGGATAGGCGACGTGTTGGACGAGGCTCTTACCTATTTCCCCGACGGAACGACGGAGCTTGTTCCCTCCTTAAAAATTGCCGTTGTCGGCAAGCCGAACGCAGGAAAATCCAGTCTTGTCAACAGATTGCTGGGCAGTGAGAGAAGCATTGTAACGCCCATGGCGGGTACGACGCGAGACGCGATAGACACTCTTTTTTACAGAGGCGAAAAGGCTTATACCATTATCGACACGGCGGGGATTCGTAAGAAAAAGAACGTTGATGACGACGTGGAATATTACAGCAATATGCGTGCGTTTGACGCGGTGCGAAGAAGCGACGTTTGTCTGCTTGTGGTGGACAGTGCGGAGGGTCTTACCGAACAGGACGTAAAAATTATCGGTTACGTACACGAGCAGGGGAAGCCGTCCGTTATCGTCATGAACAAGTGGGATATCGTGGAAAAGGACACGCACACCGTCAATAAGTTTGAGGACAAACTCAAAGAGGACCTCAAATTTATGGATTATTATAAATCGGTGTATATTTCCGCAAAGACGGGTCAGCGAGTGGAGAAAATATTGGCGGCGGCGGAAGAGGTATTTGCGCACGCGTCCTTCCGTGTTCCTACGGGGGAATTGAACGATTTAATAGGCGATGCGGTACGCTTGCAAGAACCGCCCTCCTATTTGGGGCGCAGAATGCGCGTATTCTTCTCTTCGCAGGTGGGAGTTTGCCCGCCTACGTTTGCGTTGTTCGTAAACGATGAGCGGCTGTTGCATTTCTCTTACGAACGGTATTTGGAGAACACCATTCGTCGGGCGTATGATTTTTCGGGAACGCCGATAAGGATAACGGTGCGCGAAAAGAAAGAAGAATAAAAAACGACGTATAGCACGTCGTCTTGGCACAAAAGCGGAACTTGCCCTCACTCATGTACGCAAGTACATATCCTGTCGGGCAAAACCGCGCGTTTTGCACCAATACGACGCACTCTCCGCCGTTTTTACGCGGGGTAGCACGCTTTCGCGGCAACGGACAGTAACTTATTCCACGAAAGAACGATAGAAAGGTCGGTCAGTGGCGACCCGCCACCCACGCGGGAAAGATAGAAAGGTGGGGGAGCGGCAACCTGCCGCTAGAAAGGTCGGTCAACATTCGGTTAACATTATAGAGGTTTCTATGAAACAATTTTTAATATCGGAAAATTGGTGGCAACTTTTGATTTGGGCAGCAATATGCTATTTTGTAGGCTGCTTCAATTTCGCTTTGCTCATTTCCAAATTAAAAAAGCGTGATATCACCAAAATCGGCAGCGGAAACCCCGGCACAATGAACATGAGCCGTGAGTTCGGCTTAAAAATCGGCGTTATCACTTTTCTTTGCGACGCGTTCAAGGGCGGAATTCCCGCTCTTATCGCCTTTTTTGTATATCGCAACGCCGTGTTTTCGGGTGCGCAGGTACTTGTTTCCGATTTTATGCGATATTTCTGCGGTCTGTTCGTCATCATCGGGCATATTTTCCCCATTACCATGAAATTTAAGGGCGGCAAGGGAATCGCCTCTACCTTAGGTCTGTTTTGGCTGTGCCTTGCCTGTGAAAATCTTTGGTGGCTGTTGATTGGGTTCGCATTTTTGTGGTTTATCGTGTTTTTTATCGCGGCAACCGAATGGGGCTCGCTTGGCTCGTTGGTAGGCGTAACGGGGTTCAGTATTATGCAAATGGTGCTGTTTTTCTTCCGCTATCAAACGGCGAAATTCAGCGCATATCTCATTGTTTTATATCTTATCATCTTTGCAATAAACTTCCTTACGTGGTGGGCGCACCGCAAAAATTTGGCTCGCCTGTTCGCGGGGGAAGAACACCACACTTCCATTAGAAAATTGGCGAAAAAGAAGAAGTAATTTAGTTGTTTAAGTAAGGAGCTTAGAATGAAAATTATCATTGTCGGTTGTGGCAGAGTAGGCAGAACGCTTGCGGAAAAACTCAATTTAGACGGCAACGAGGTTACCGTTATCGACGTCAATTCGGAAAAGGTGAACACCATTACCGAACGTTGCGATATCATGGGCGTTGTGGGCAACGGTGCGAAGCATACCGTACAGCAGGAAGCGGGCGTGGATAACGCCGATTTGCTGATTGCCGTTACCGATTCCGACGAATTAAACCTGCTTTGCTGTGTGGTAGCGAAAAAGGAAGGAAATTGCCAAACGATAGCCCGTCTGCGCAGCCCCGAATACCGCACGGAAGCGGCGTATTTGCAAAACGAATTGGGGATTGCTATGGTCATCAATCCCGAATACGAAGCGGCGAAAGAAATAGCGCGCGTGCTTCGGTTTCCCTCCGCTATCAAAATTGAGCCGTTTGCAAAGGGCAAGGTAGAGCTTATCAAATTCCGTTTGCAAAAGGGGAACGCCATTATCGGTATGTCGGTAAAAGAGGTAGTGGCAAAATACCGTGCCGATATTTTGGTTTGCACCGTCGAGCGGGGCGAGGAGGCGCATATCGCCAACGGCGATTTCGTCTTTGCCGAAAAGGACGTGGTGTCTATCGTGGCTTCTACCAAAAACGCTAACGAGTTCTTTCAAAATATCAAGTACAAAGGTCATTCTATCAAGGACGCGCTCATCGTGGGCGGGAATATGATTACCGAATACGTTTGCGAGATATTAGAGCGTTCTAACATTTCCTTAAAAATCGTGGAAAAGGATTACAAGGTATGCGAGGGGTTAAGCGCAAAATGGCATAAAGCCACGGTTATTCACGGCGACGGAGCTGACCACGAATTGTTGGTGGAAGAGGGTGTCGAGCGTGCAGGCGCGTTTTTGGCTCTTGCCGATTTGGACGAGGAAAATATTTTGCTTTCCGTGTATGCCAAGGGCGTAGGCGAGGGCAAGGTAATTACCAAAATCAAGCGTATGGATTATGATAAAGTGCTGTCGCGCTTGGATTTGGATACGATTATCTGTCCGAAAAACATCACTTCCGATATCATTTTGCGCTACGTGCGCAGTCGTGAAAACGCGGCGGGGAGCAACGTGGAAACGCTGTATAATATTATCCAAGACAAGGTGGAAGCCTCTGAATTTATCGTAAAAGAGGGTTCGCCTATCGTAGGAGTTCCGCTTTCGCAGTTAAAGTTTAAGAAGGATATTCTGATTGCCTCCATTACCCGCGGGGACGAGGTGCTTGTTCCGCGCGGTCAGACGGAAATTTTGGCTGGCGACGCGGTGGTGGTCGTGTCCAAGCAGATAGGGTTGAGCGACGTTGCCGACGTTTTGAAGTAAGGAAAAAGCAGACATGAATTTTCATATCATAAAAAAGACGATAGGCTGGATATTGATTTTTGAGGCACTCTTTTTCTTCGTGCCTATCTTTACCGCGCTTATTTACAGAGAAAAAGAAGTTTGGGATTTCCTTATTTGTGCGGGTATTGCCGCCGCAGTGGGCGGTTTGCTCGTGATAGGAAAGGTAAAAAATAACGCGATTTATACGAAAGAGGGCTTCGTTATCGTGGCGCTTTCGTGGATAGTGATGAGCTTGTTCGGCGCGTTGCCCTTTTACGTTTCAAGGTGTATTCCCTCTTACGTGGACGCGCTGTTTGAAACGGTGTCGGGCTTTACTACGACAGGCGCAAGCATTTTGCCTAGCGGCGAAGCGATTGAGGCATTGCCTAAATGTATGCTGATGTGGCGAAGCTTTACCCATTGGGTAGGCGGTATGGGCGTGTTGGTGTTTATTTTGGCGTTTTTGCCGCTCAGCGGCGGCCGCAATATCAATATTATGAAAGCGGAAAGCCCCGGACCTACGGTAAGTAAGCTCGTGCCCAGAATACGCTCTACGGCGGGAATTTTGTATTTGATATACGCGGCGTTGACGGTGTTCCAGTTTATTTTATTGGTATTTTCTATGCCCGTGTTCGATGCGCTGACAACGGCGTTTGCTACGGCGGGAACGGGCGGGTTTGCGGTCAGGGGGGATGGCTTTGCGGGCTATTCTTCCTATTCGCAGATTGTTGTTACCGTGTTCATGGTGCTGTTTTCTATCAATTTTGCAAGCTTTTACCTCATTTTGTGCGGTCGGCTGAAAGAGGCGTTTAATACGGAGGTTAGGGTGTTTTTGGGTATCGTCATTGCGGCAATCGCTTTGATTACGCTTAATCTGTGTTTTACGCAAAGCGAGGCGTATGGGTATTCGGTGGGGGAAGCGTTGAAGCATTCGGCATTTTCCGTGGCTTCCGTGATTTCCACAACGGGCTTTGCCACGGCAGACTTCAATTTATGGCCCGCATTTTCCAAGAGTATTTTGGTCTTGCTGATGTTTATCGGTGCGTGTGCAGGCTCGACGGGCGGCGGTATCAAGGTGTCGCGCGTGGTGGTGCTGTATAAAGGCATGACGCACGAAATGAAGAGAATGCTGCGCCCCAGACAGGTAAAGAAAATCACGGTGGACGGGCGAATCGTAGAACACGAAGTAGTACGGTCAATCAGCTGGTATTTGATTGCTTATATTGCGTTATATATCGTTTCTCTATTCCTGATTTCGTTAGATTGTCAGGACATGACCACCAATTTTACTGCCGTGGTGGCTACGTTGAATAATATCGGACCGGGGCTTGGCTTGGTTGGTCCTAGCGGGAACTTTGCGTTTTATACGTGGTTTAGTAAGCTTGTCTTTATTTTCGATATGTTGGCGGGAAGATTGGAAATTTTCCCTATGCTGCTGTTGTTTGCGCCCTCTACGTGGAGAAAGTAGGGCGACGAAAAAAGGCTTGGCGGGAGGAAATTGTAGGAAAATTAGCAAAAAGCGTTTACATTCAGCGAGGTTTTGTGTATAATAATACAGGAAACCTTTATGGGGGTGCACCGGATTCGATTGCCGGTGAGCGAAGAAATAAGCATGCCGCAGACGGAGTGCCTGCGTTATAAACATTCCGATAAATATAAATGCAGATAATAATGCAAACTACGCTTTAGCAGCGTAAATTCGTTTTTGAACGAAGCGTCGCGCCCTGTTTATCCGTCGGCGGGGGTCGCGGCGTCAACAAGACGGAAAAATCCATGTGGAATCGGAAAGCGTTTTGCTTGGATTATTCAGCTTTCTGCGCAACGGTCGGCGTGTTTGCCCGCTTGCTGTTGTTAAGAAATAATAGACAAACTAAGCATGTAGAAAGTTTTTTGGCATCCGCGTAAGACGTGAGTTCAACTCTCACCACCTCCACCACACGAAAAGACGCCTTTTGGGGTCTTTTTTTGTGCGGTAGAGGTAGTTGCTACGCCGAAATTACGGATTTATTTGTATATACGATAAAGGAAACATGAGTGTTATCCCATGTTTCCTTTACCGTTATCGCAACTTACAAGAAGATATTTGGCTAATAAAAACAAAAAAGTGTGCCTTGCAAGCAAAGCACACCCCCGAAATGTACCTCACTTGTTGTCACACAAATTCGCCAATACCGGAGATAGAAGTACAAATTCGCATAGTTGTACTCCTAGTATTGACATATTTAATTTGTGTGACAAATACAGTTTACCATATTTTCAATAGTCCGTCAAGTATTTTTGCGGTTTAATTTGCATTGGCTATCAAACGGCAAGCATAATGGGGGTAAGACAAATGCTTGACAAGAGTCGGTAAATGCTTTATAATTTGGGAAACGGAACGCAACGCAACGTAGCGTAACGTAACAGCAGAGGTGGTTATGGAAATAGTATTGCTTACCGCGTTAGGTGTAGGCGGAGCGACGGTAATCGGCGCTTGTATCGGCTTTCTTTTCAAAAATATATCGCATAAATTTTCCGATATCGTATTGTCTTTCGCGGCGGGAGTCATGCTTGCGGCGGCGGTATTGGGATTGATATTACCCGCTGTGGAATATGGGGGGAAATGGGGGATTCCCATTGCCGTTATCGGGATTTTCCTCGGCGCGTTATCGCTGAATTTGGTGGACAAGCTGGTGCCGCATTTGCATAAGCTGATGGGGTCGGATACAGAGCTGCACAAAAACGCTGACCTCAATAAAGTGTTGTTATTCGTATTGGCGATAGGCATACACAACTTGCCCGAGGGCTTGGCGGCGGGCGTGGGGTTTGGTTCGGGGAACACAGCGCAGGCTTTGACGATAGCGGGCGGTATTGCTCTGCAAAATATTCCAGAGGGAATGGTAATCATCGCTCCCATGCTGGCGGCGGGGGTATCCAAGAAAAAGACCTTTCTTTGCGCCTTGGCGACAGGCTTGGTGGAAGTATTAGGCACGCTGATAGGCTTTTTTGCCGTGAGTATTTCCGCGGCGATATTGCCGTTTGCCTTGGCGTTTGCAGGCGGAACGATGTTATACGTTATCAGCGACGAAATGATTCCCGAAACGCACGCGCACGGCAGCGAACGCGGAGCAACGTATGCCTTATTGATAGGCTTCTGCTTTATGTTAGCAATGGACGTTTTGATAGGATAATCATGAAAAAAGGTTGTTTTTCTATCCCTTTCGAAGCTTGACAAAGAGTCGTTGGAAGGGGTATAATAATACACGGAAATAAGGAAAACTACGGAGAAAGCAGAATGAAAAAAGCGTATATTTTCGATATGGACGGCACGCTTGCCGATTCGATGACTTCCGTTTGGGGGGTATTGCCCATTCAATTTTTGGAAGAACGAAAGCTTGCATACCCCGACGATATTTTGAAGCGTATCATTGCGCTGGGCGTACCCGGCATGATACGCTATTATAAAGAACATTTCGATATAAAGGAAACGCCCGAGGAAATGCTAGATTGGTTTATCCAAAAGGGGCTTAGCTTGTATCAAACCTCTATTCCCGCAAAGCCGTATGCAAAAGAAGCTTTGACACTCTTAAAGGAGCAAGGCGTAAGCTTAAACGTGCTCACGGGCAGTCCGCATTCCTTTTTAGACCCTTGGGCAAAGCGAGTGGGTTTGGAAAGTCTGTTTGATAATTTGTGGTCGGTGGACGATTTCCCGCTCCATAAAGCAAATCCCAAGCTGTATTTGCACGTTTCCAAGCTGTTGGGAGTTGCGCCTGCCGATTGCGTTATGGTGGACGACAGCATTCCGCCATTGGTGGCGGCGAAAGAAGCGGGGTGGCAGACGGTAGGCATTTATGACGTGGTCAACGCGCACGCGGAAGCGGAAATGCGCGCGGCGTCCGATAGATATATCTATTCCTTTGAAGAACTGTAAAACGGATATAACAAAGAAGCGAAAAGGCGGAGCGCGCGGACGTTCCGTTTTTTTTCGTGGAATGTCCGAAAAGAGGGTGCATTTTATTGACAAATACAAGGCGGTGTGATAAAATAAAGCCGTTCGTTTGCGCAAAGTCTTGCGGCGAAAAAGGAGAAAAAAGTGTTTATTCCCATATTGAATCAAATGATATGCTTGTTGCTGTTTATCGCGGTGGGATTTATTCTGGCTAAATGGAAGTTTGTGCCGGATAATTCCGAACGAGTGCTTTCCAAACTGGAAAATATCGTGTTAGTGCCCGCCTTGGTTATGGGTACGTTCATCAACAACTGCAACGTGGAAGTGCTTAGTTCTATGTGGAAGCTGCTTGTGTTGGGTTTTGGATTGGTGTTCTTTTTCATTCCCGTATCCTTCCTGTGTGCACGCCTTTGCTTCAAAGAGGACTATTTACGCAAAATCGCCACGTACGGCTTCGCATTTTCCAACTTCGGTTTTATGGGCAACGCCATTATGAGCGCAGTATTCCCTGCAATCTTCTTTGAATATACGGTATTTACGCTCCCGTTTTGGTTTATGATTTACCTTTGGGGCGCTCCCGTTCTGTTGATATCGGGCAGCGGAAGCGGGGAAAAGGTTGCGTTGAAGCAACGCTTGAAATCGTTTGTCAATCCCATGCTGATAGGTATGTTTATCGGTATGGTTATCGGTTTGACGGGCTTGGCTTTGCCAAAGGGTATTGTAGATGCGATAGACGGAGCTGGGAAATGTATGTCGCCGCTTGCCATGCTGCTGACGGGTATGACGATAGGTAAGACGGACGTTTTGGCTCTTTTGAAAAAGTGGCGTATTTACATAGCGACGGGGGTAAAGCTGCTGGTGTATCCCACGCTTGTTTTATCCATTTTGTTCCTGTTATCGCTGCTGCCCTCCAACACCTTTTTTACCGAAACGTTTTTCAAATGCGCGGCGTGCGTGGCGGCAATGCCGATGGGCTTGAACACCATTGTTATCCCTGCGGCGTACGGAAAAGATACGTCGGACGCGGCGGGTATGGCTTTGATTTCACACGTTTTGTCCGTAGCGACAATTCCTTTGACGTTTATGATATTACAAACCGTGATTTTATAAAATAAAAAAATAATATAAGAACCGAAAAGAACGGAGCTTTCATAGGCTTCGTTCTTATTTTTTGGGATACAATTCCAAAATTCACATAACTTTCACGATAAATTTTGCTTACACGGTGGAATAGGGGGAAAAAGTCTTGACAAAATGACGAAATAGGTATAAAATAGTATAGGTATAAAATTATAAAATGCCAAAATGGGCGCATTGTGTCAACGGTCGGTTGGTTAGAGGAACGAAAATAGAGAATAAATTTCGTCTTTCCTACCCTTTCCCCGTAGGGGAAGTTTGGCAAAGCGTGCGCTTTGATATGGCAAAGACATAGCAAAAGAAGAGTCGGTTTCGGCTTAGGAGGTTTTATGAAAAAATCGGCAAAACGGATTTTATGCAGCGTGCTTTCTTTGACGCTGGCTTCTACCTTGGCGGTAGAGCACGCGTTGAGAATGCAAGCAGATTCGCTGAAAGAAAATTTGGCGTCTACCGCGGCATTTAAGGACGTTACGGGAGAATTTGATACGGCTGCGCTTCGTCAGCAATATTTTAACGATTCCGTTTTGGAGAACACCGCTCCTACATACGAAACGCGTAGCGTTATCGTTTCGCTTTCGGAGGATAACCTGTTAGACGCGGCGGAAAAGGACGGAAAATCGTTGGAAGCGTATATGGATTCTTGGCAGGGTAGCGGCGCGAAGAGGAAAATCCGTAAACAGCAGGACGCATTTTTGGCGAAGCTGGATAAATTGGGGATAGAATACACTTTAGAACGCCGTTACGACAGCGTTTTGAACGGCGTTTCCATTGAAGTAAATACGCAGTACGTGTCCGATATTAAGAA
This sequence comes from Candidatus Scatosoma sp., assembly GCA_045655725.1. GTDB lineage: Bacteria > Bacillota > Clostridia > Christensenellales > Borkfalkiaceae > Scatosoma. The sequence goes on along the minus strand of JAZOPT010000046.1, from coordinate 16,805 downwards.
AATTTCGGGCGTGGAAAGCGCGGTAATCGCCAAGATGTATTATGCTCCGCAGGTAGAGCAAGGCGGCGAGGGTGCGGGCGTTATCAACCAAACCACCGTGTATGAAACGGGTATTTACGATTCTAAGGAATATACCTTTATCGACGACGAAAACGGGGAAAATCCCGCAGGTAAAACGGATCTTGGCGAAGGTATGGTCGTGGCTATCTTGGATACGGGCTTGGATTATACGCACGAGGCGTTCCAAAACAAAATCAGCGTATCCCGCGCTAAATGGCAAACGGGGGGCAACGTAAAGGATTACGTCGATATCCGTCTTGACGAATTAGACCTCTCGGCGGAAAAGCGTTCGGGGAGCTTGGACGTAAACGACGTGTACGTAAGCGATAAAGTTCCCTTTGCATACGACTATGCGGATAACGACGGGGACGTATATCCCTCGTACTCTAATCATGGTACGCACGTAGCAGGTATTATCGGCGGTTACAACCCCGACGGTTATACGGATAAGGACGGAAACGAAATAACGACGGAGTTCCGCGGCGTTGTGCCCGAAGCACAGCTTGTTATTTGTAAAACGTTTACCGATATTTTAGACGACCCCGACCTTGGGGGTGCGGAAGCGGAAGATATCGTTGCCGCTTTGGACGACTGCGTAAAGCTTGGCGTGGACGTTATCAATATGTCGCTTGGTAGCTCGGGCGGGTTCTCCACCACGGACGACGGCGACGACGAGGGTAAGATGCTCGACGATATCTATAACCGTATTCAAGCGGCGGGTATCAGTCTTGTTTGTGCGGCAAGTAACGATTACAGCGCGGGCTACGGCGGCGAATTTGGTACTAACCTTATTACCAATCCCGATTCGGGAACGGTAGGCTCGCCCTCTACGTTTGCCTCTGCGCTTTCGGTTGCAAGTATTAGCGGTCAGAAATCGCCGTATATGTCGGCGCAATACACCGTAAAAGAGAACGGCGCGGACGTTACGAAAAAGGTGGCGGCGTTCTATGAAGAGTCGCGCGACGAAAACGGAAAGCCGTACGATTTTGCCGACCAGCTGCTCGGCGAGGACGACAACGCGGCAGACCAAACGTTTAAGTATCTCGTTATCGACGGTACGGGCGGCGCAGCCGACTATACCTCTTCCATAAGAAGAAAGCTCAATGCAGAACCCAACACCTATTTGGTTTTGGTAAAACGTGGTAAAGAAACCTTCCAAGAAAAGGTGGAAATTGCCCAAAAGATGAAAGCCAAAGGTATCATCGTCTATAACAACGTGGCGGGTATTATCCGTATGAACCTTGGCGAAGTGGAAGATCCGATTCCCGCAGTATCCGTAGATATGGATTCTGGCTTGGGTCTTGTTGCGGCGGCGAAAAACGGCGAGGGCAAAGTTACCGTAAGTAAAAACACGTCCGCAGGTCCGTTCATGAGCGATTTCTCCTCGTGGGGTCCTACGCACGATTTGAAGATTAAGCCTGAAATTACCGCGCACGGCGGGGAAATTACCTCCACCGTTCCCGGCGGCTACGGCGAACAGAGCGGTACGTCCATGGCGTCCCCCAACATGACGGGCGTAATGGCAATCGTTCGTAGCTATATAGAAAAAAATCACGCGGATTTGGTAAAGACGGACGGAGCGCTTGACAGTGTGAAGATTAACCGCCTTGCCAATCAGTTGATTATGAGTACGGCAACCATCGTACGCGACCAAGGTAACAGAGTGTATTCGCCCAGAAAGCAGGGTGCGGGTCTTGGTAGTCTTGCCAACGTGGTAAATGGTACGACGGCGTTTTTGTCGGTGGATACGGCAAACGACTACCGCCCGAAGATAGAGCTTGGCGAAGACGAGGATAAGACGGGCGTATATGAAATGGAAGTAAACGTAACCAACTTCGGTACGGAAACGCTTACTTTCATTCCCAACCTTATTTGCTTGACGGAAACGATTGCAAAGGACGGTCTTGCCGTTGCCGAGCAAGCGTATTCCCTGTCGCCTACGGTAGAATGGGAAGTGGGCGGTAACGCGCTCAATGGCGATTTGACGGTAGGAGCGGGCGAAACGGTAACGCTGAAAGCCACCGCAACTCTTTCCGCACAGGATAAGAAATACCTTGCGAAATTTGCAAACGGTATGTACGTAGAGGGTTACGTACAGCTTGTTTCCGAAACGGAGGGTCAGTGCGACTTGAACGCTCCGTACTTGGCTTTCTACGGGGATTGGGAAGCTGCGCCCATGCTCGATTACACGGCGTACGAGCTTGCCGAATCGGAGCGTAAGGACAAGGAAGAAGAACAGTTAAAAGCAAGCGTTTGGGGAACGCAGCCGTACTCTACCTACTATAACGAAAAATACGTATTGCCGATGGGCGGCTACGTATATCTTGTGGCAGAGGACGATACGCCCATGTATCCCAAAGAAGAATACGCGGCGGTTTCCCGTTACAACGTTTACGACCCCGAAAACGAGGCGGAAAACTACCTTACCTCTACGGCGATAAAAGCGGTGTATGCGGGCTTGCTCCGTAACGCACGAGTCGTGAAATATACCATGCACGACGTGAACACGGGCGAACTGATTTTGGAAGACGAAATCAAGCGTGTATCCAAAGCGTATGCAGGCGGCGGCTCTGCCGTTCCCGCGAACGTAGAATTGGAAATCTCTCCCGAGGCAGAGGGCTTGATGTCGAACGGTCAGTACCGTATGGACTTTGAATTCTTTATGGATACGCCTGCCGAGGGCGAAAGCGCGCCCAAGCAAAACACGTACAGCTTTACCTTTACGGTGGACTATGAAGCTCCCGTATTGGAGGACGTGCGAATTCGTTACGAGGATTACGAGGACGACAACGGCAACGTGAAGCAGAATATCAAGCTGGATATTGACGTATATGACAATCATTATCCGCAGGCGATTATGCTTTGCTATCCCAAGCTGGACAAAGAGGGGGATACGGTGTTGCAGCTTGCCACTGAATATCCTACTCCCGTACGCAATCCCGTAAGAAACGGCACTTCGTCCGTAACCATCGACATTACGGATATTTACGAGGAATACGGCGATCAGCTGTATTTGCAGATAGACGACTACGCTATCAATAGCTGCCTGTATCAAATCGATTTGACGCAAGCAAACAGAAGCAGCTTGCCTGTGGACGGCTCGTTTGAACTTGCCGAGGGCGAAGAGGACGTAACGGTAGATATCTACGGTACGCATAAAGTTGCCTTGGTATATGAAGGCGACGCGAATTTGTCCAACTTTGGCTGGACTTCCGTAAATCCCACCGTGGCGGCTGTCAAGAACGGCGAAATCGTCGGTTTGAAAGAGGGTACGACGAAAGTTATCGTACACGACAGAAATCAAAATTCCAGAACAATCAACGTAACGGTTACGGGCGAGAAAGCCAAGCTTTCCTCCGTTCCTGCAATCAGTTTGAACGTTATCAAAACATACACGGAAGCGTTGGCGAAAGCAAGCGGAACGTTAGAGGTTGCCGCAGGCGAAGAGTTTACGTTAAACGTAACGCCCGACCCTTGGTATCATCCCATGACGGGCTTGGAAATCGAATGGGCGTCTAGCGACAGCAGCGTGGCGACGGTAACGGAGGACGGTATCGTAAACACGTTGAAGAAAGGTACGGCTATCATTTCTGCAAAGATTATCAGAAACGGCAGACCTACCAGCTATGAAACCAACGTAACGCTGCGTATTCCCGATCCGTTTGACGTAAGCAATTATACGCTGACGCGGTATGCAGGTATCGGTTGGAACAGAGAAATAGACGTTACGGGCGACGGCGTGCTTGATAAGGTGTTGGTAATCCCCAACGATATGAATATCATGTATATCGGAGAGGACGCGTTTTTGGAAAACGAGAACGTGGAATACGTTGTGCTTCCTGCCTCCACCATTGAAATAAGAGAAAGCGCGTTTGAAAACTGTACGGCGTTGAAAGGAGTGTTCTTCTCCGACTACCGCCACCGTGAACAGCTTGTCGGCGGCGTGTTAAAGCCTGTAAAACAGGATAAGTACGACAGCGACGGCAAGCTTGTGCTTGACGGTGTGGGCGCACCCGTGCAGGAGTTTATCGATTGGTCGGATTTAACTTTGATTAACGAAAAGGCGTTCTATAACTGTCCTAATTTGGAATTTGTCGATTTTACGAACACCAAAACGATTACCTTGGCAACGAAAGCCTTTGCCGATTGCGGAAAGCTTGAAAAGCTCATCGATTTGCCCAGCGTGGGTACGATGTACCATTACGCTTTTGAAAACTGCGTATCCTTGACGGAGTTGGATTTAAGCGGTTTGTACGTTTCGGGCAACTACGTATTCAAGGGCTGTACGGGCTTGACGGGCATTACGACGGGGCAATATACCTCTATCGGTAATTATATGTTCAGCGGCTGTACGGGTTTTGTAAACGAAATAACGTTACACGGCGCGCGTATCGGCGACGGTGCGTTCAGCGGCTGCGTCAACTTGACGGGCGTGAAGCTGGTTTCCCCCGCGGGCGTGAAGCAAGAATTTGAGATTGGCGCATATGCGTTTGAAAAGTGCGGTAAAAATGCGGCTTCGTTTACGTTGACGGCAACGGACGAAACGTTGCGCGTTATCGGTAGTTATGCGTTCAAGGGCGCGAAAATGGCTTCGTTTACGCTGACGGGCGGCTTGGAAGTGCTTGGCGAAAACGCGTTTGAGGGCGTTTCCAACGTTTATTTGGACGGCACGGCAGATTTAGAAGCTGCAAAACGGTTAGGCGCTTCCTTTGAAAACGTAAACGTTTCCCTTGTGGACGGCTATGCAGGAGTTTATCAGCAAACGAATGGAATTATTTACGACGATTCAAGTAGCTATACACGCATTATCCATGCAAATAAAGACGCTGATTTACTTTCTTGCATTGGTACAGGCATGGTAAATATAGCGGTGGCGGATTATGCCTTTGCGGGGAATAAAGGTACAACGGCAATTCCCGAAACGGCAACGCTTGTCTCTATCGGCGAGGGTGCGTTTGAGAATTCTGCGATTAGAAGCGCAAATTTGACGGGGCTGACGGAGATTCCCGCGCGCGCGTTCTATAATTCTGATTTGCAAACGGCTCAGTTGCGCGACGGCGTAACGGTTAGCGAGCAAGCGTTTGCGTACTCGGCTTTGACGCGGTTGGAAATCATGGGTGCGACGCGCTCGATAGGCGATGGAGCGTTCCAAGGCTGTACGGCATTGCAGTTTGCAAACCTTGGGTTTATACCCGAGGTTACGGACGGTATGGGCGATTACGTCTTTGCGGGCTGTACCTCGTTGACAACGGCAATCGTACACGGCGTAGAACGCTTGGGCGATTATACCTTCTACGGCTGTGAGAATTTGGAGAGCGTAGATATTTCGTTGATTGACAATCAAAACACGGAAGAACCCACCTCCGTTGGACAATATGCGTTTATGAATTCTGGCGTGCAGTCGATTTCGCTCAACGGCGTTACGGTAATCGAGGACGGAGCGTTTTACGGCAGTAAGGATTTGCGTTCGGTTTCGTTGCTTGGCGTGAAGCAGGTGAATGCGTATGCGTTTGCGGAATGCGACAGCTTAACAAGCGTATCCTTTGACGAAGTGCAAAACATAGGCGATTATGCGTTTTACGGTTGCGATAATTTAACCATCGTTGCCTTGCCTGTTGTGATTGAAAGCGAAGAAAAGACGGCAAACGAAACGAACGAAGCGGAAGAGAAGTTTACCGTAGGCGTTTCGGCGTTTGAAAATTGCGAAAAACTCGCGTACGTCAACTTGAATAACGTACACAATATCGGCGCAAGAGCCTTTAAGGACACGGCGTTGATATCGTTGCGGTTGGACAACGTAGAAAAAATAGGCGACGGTGCGTTTGCAAGCATTTCTACCATTTCCTCTTTGAAGATAGGTAAGAAAAACGAAAACGAGAATTTCGTAGTCAAGAGTAACGTTATTTACCGTTACGTAGATAAGGACGCAGGCACGCTTGCGTTGGTGTGCTATCCTGCAAGTCTTGGCGCGCCCAAGGTGGAAATCACCAAGACGAACGAGGACGGCGAACAGGTTGGTACGGGTAAATATAAGAGAATTTATACAGTAGAAGAGGGCACGGTGCTGATTCAAGGGTATGCGTTCTACGGCTTGATACACGGAGCTATTAACGAAGTGGTATTGCCGTACAGCGTAAAAACCATAGGCGACGCGGCGTTCTTCGACAGCGGAATTGCCGAATATACCTTTGAAAGCATTCAAGCTCCTACCTTGGAAACGGTATATCGCGCGGAAGTAGAACAAAGAGTGAAGGCTCTTGCGGACGAGCAGACGGCTTCGTACTATAAGGGCTTCTATAATGCAAACTTTGAAACGTATTTCGTGGACTATTCGCAATACGGTACGCTCGATAGCAAGCTGATTATCAATTATCCCGAAAACGGTAAGGGGTATGACAACTACCTCTATCGCAACTATTTCGGAGTCCGCAGAACGACGGGTATCCATATCACGGACGAAACGCGTATCTGCCGCGATACCATTTTGAGTATGCACGACGCGGAAACGGTAAAGGGCTGGTTGTCGCTTGCCGTGAACGCCGCAAATACGCAAATGGTAAAAGACTTTGCGGAAGTTGTGAAAATGGCGCACGCCAGATACAACAATATCGTGAAGGACGAGGCACAGCTTGCGTTCCTTGGCGAAGAGAACGCGCAAAAGCTTATGGCCGTGGAAGAGCAGCTCCGTGAAGTGAAAAAGCGCTTTAATATCGCCGTGAACGTAACCAGTGCGGAGGTAGATACGGCAAGTACGCACCGTGTAGATTATCTTATCGGCGAAAAGTTCGATATGACGGGATTGATCATCAACCTCATCTATGACGACTATTCGGTGGAAGTGGCGGACGCAAGCAAGCTTTCCTTGAAAGAGGAGAAAGAGCTTGGCAAGCTGGATAGCTACGTAGAGGTTATCTATCACGATGAAGAGTCGGGCGTTACACAATCGGCTTACGTCATGATCAATATCGTGGACGAATTGCCTGTGGAGGAGGAAACTCCCGAAGAGGAAGAGCCCAAGAAAGAGGGCGTGGATAGCAGATGGTCGATTTTGGCGATTGTTTTGGTAACGGTGGCGGTTGTCAGCCTTACGCTTTTGGAAGAATTGGTGTTCAAGAAACGCCGTAAAGCCAAAGCGGAAGCTAACAAACAAGTAAAAGATTTCGTTACGGGCGGAAGCGACACGGTTGCCGTGGACGGTTCAGTGAATGTGGAAAATAAAGCGGAAAACAATGTAGAAGCAAACGTTGCGGAAACGGAAAAAACCGTGAAAGAGAAAAAGGACGAATAAGAATGGATAGCGAAGCGCGCCCGCTTTGAAAAGGGCGGGCGCAAAGCGCGAAGTTCTGGATTAAAAAGAAAATTATTAAAGGAAGGAAAGGATTATGAAAGCAAAAAAGACTCCCGAACAACAGCAACAACCTTTGATGATGCCTGTGGTTGCACCCAAGCAGGATTGGGTAATCAATTGCAACAAATGCGGTGCGGCACTCAACGTGAAAAACGACGGTAACGCATATATTTGCCCCGTTTGCGGTGCATTGCTCCGTATTCAGACGGGGACGAGAATTGTCAAAGAGATTGCGCCCAAGGAAAAGAAAGTGCATTTGACGTTAACGGAAAAAGCGGTTACGATGATTTCCGAAAAGGAAGCGAAACGCCAACGCAAAGCGGCAAAACGCAAAAAGCCGCTCTCTAAACGTCAGCAAAAACGCGCGCAGAAAAAATTGCAACGCGCTTTGGAAACGGTGGTGGCGCAAAACGTCCGTTTGGGAGATTACGATACGGGCGACGTCCTGTTTGTTGATTTGGAAAAAGAGGGCTTGACGATTAAAAAATCTGACGAATAAAAACGTTTTACTTTTACCTTTCTGAAAAAATTATTTGAAAAACATAAGAAAACGCACCCGTGATAGGGTGCGTTTACGCTTTTTTGCGTTCATTGAAGAAGCTTTTTCTTAATTTTTATAAAAATAGCCGACCATGTATGAGGTGAAAGATTGAAAAATATGCCGCGATAGGGGTGCGGGGTTAGTATTCCGCACTTTCGATAACGCCGCCGCCAAGACAGTTTTCTCCGTCGTAGAGTACGGCGTACTGACCCTCGGTTACGGCTCTTTGCTTTTCATCGAAGTCGATATGCAGTGTGCCGTCGGGGCGTATTTGCACCGTTACGTCTTGGTCGGGCTGACGGTAGCGGAACTTCGCTTTGCAACGGAATTGCGTTGCTTGGGGCGGGGTGGGTATCCAATTAAAGCCTGAAACCTCGCAAGACTTTGAAAACAGCGGCGCTTCGTCGCCGTGGGATACGTAAAGGACGTTTTGGGTAAGGTCTTTGCGAACGACAAACCACCTGCCGCCCTCGTCCTCGCCCTTGATACCGCCAAGGTCAAGCCCGCGGCGTTGACCAAGCGTGTAATACATAAGCCCCTGATGCTCGCCCACCTGCTTGCCCGAAAGGTCTAAAATTTTGCCCTTTTGCGCGGGGAGATAGGTGGAGAGAAATTTGCGGAAATTGCGTTCTCCGATAAAGCAAATGCCCGTGCTGTCCTTTTTCTTCGCCGTCGCAAGACCGTACTGTAAAGCGATACTGCGAATTTCGGGTTTTTCCATATCCTGTAAGGGGAATAAAACGTTTTCCAACTGCTTTTGGGAAAGCTGATTAAGAAAATACGTTTGGTCTTTGTTTTGGTCTTTGGCTTTTTGGAGAAGATGTACGCCGTTTTCGTGGGAGATTTTGCAATAATGTCCCGTGGCGATATAGTCCGCGCCCAAACGCTTTGCTTCCTCTAAAAAAGGTCCAAATTTGATTTCTCTATTGCAAAGCACGTCGGGGTTGGGCGTTCTGCCCGCCTTGTATTCGGCAAGGAAATAGGAAAACACTCTGTCCATGTATTCTTTGGCGAAATTTACCGTATAATAGGGAATATCCAACGTAGCGGACACGCGGCGCACGTCCGCGAAATCGTCCTCGGCGGTGCAGCAGCCATTTTCATCTACTTCGTCCCAATTTTGCATGAATAGACCTATTACGTTGTAGCCCTGTTGTTTTAAGAGTAATGCGGCAACGGAACTGTCCACACCGCCGCTCATACCGATTACAACGGTTTTTGACATAGAGCGCACCTCCTTTTTACTTTATTTGCGTAAAGAAAAGCGATTTTTGAAAAATTTTTTCTGGAATTTGGAAATATTATACCATAAACGCTTGCAAAATGGAAGCAAAAAATAGTAAAATATAAGTGCTTTTTGAAAAACGTTGCAAATACGGATTAAAAAAGAATATAAACGAAATAACACGTACTCGTAGTGTAATTGGATAACATAACGGCCTCCGACGCCGTCGAGTCTGAGTTCGAGCCTCAGCGGGTACACCAAAACACCCCTTGTGGGTGTTTTTTGTATGCGCTGAACAGGCGAGAACCAAAAGAGTTCGTGCGAGCCACGAAGTGGCGACACTTTGCCGAGAGGACTCCGTTTGCGGAGTATCGGCAAAACCTCAGCGGGTACACCAAAACACCCCTTGTGGGTGTTTTTTGTATGCGCTGAACAGGCGAGAACGAAACGGAAGAGGCGAAACGGTTTATCAATAAAAATTCTTACGAATTGAACGACGAAAAGACGGCGCTCGGCTTCATTTTTGCGGACGAGGAATGGGAATTAAGCCAAGCCTATCAAGCGCTTTGTGCGGCGGTGGCAACCAAGCAGCTGCGCAAGTTGGGCGCGGACGGAATGCTTTGGTGCTGTTTGACGGGCGGCGCAAACAATGCAAGCTACTTAAAGCCGATTATCGATTTTTACGGCTATAAAAAGCTGGCGTACTATCAGCTTAGAGAGGGGTTTGGCGAGGTAACGGCGTTTAACGAAAAAATGGACGTTCTGTTCCACGAGGGGTATGAAATATGTCCGATAGTGGTAGGCGCAGCGGCTGAAAAAGAGTATGCGCTTTGTATAGAAATCTGCGATGAAAACGGGCAGACGGTGGCGAAGAAGAGCTTGAAAAAAGGCGTTATGCAAGAGGATAATTTGCGCTTTGAAGCTTGGACGCCTTGTCTTGACAGCGGATATTATACCGTTCGTTATACGGTAACGGAAGCGTAACCAAGTGTTTACGTTTTGATTTTTGAATAATTTAATAGTAAAAGAGACTGGTGTTTGCCAGTCTCTTTTACTATTGTGTGTTTAGAAAGTTGAAAAATGGTTTAGATATAAGCATAAAATATCAAAGGAAGTTTTTATGGATAGTAGAAAAATTGAAGAGTTGGAAAGAAAATATAGACCTATGATAGAGACAATGATACAGGAGAATAAAAAATTTTTTGCTTATATGCAAGATCTCTCATGGAAGTTTTTTTATAATGAAAATAAAGCGTTGTTTGCAAACTTTAACCCTGTGGAAAAGTGTATAGGAATTAATATTAATGCAATGGATTATTGTTGCTCAAATAATCAATGCCTATATGTTGAATACAATGTGCTACATGAAATGTGGCATTTATATCAAGATTTTAATATTTTTCTTTATGAAAAGGGCTTAAAACCATTTATAAATACTGATATTCTTGAAACGTATATAAGAGAAAGGGGGGATTATCAATCGCCAATATATGAGAATGGTATAAGAAATGAAAAATATTATTATCAATCTTATGAGTTGGATGCCTATGCATTTTCTTATGCAGCAATTACATATAAGTATGGAAAGATTGAATATATAGATAAAATTCCAGATATTTGTCGACTTGATTTGCGTTTATCAAAGTTTTTATGTAAGAGAATAGAAGAATTTTCTTTAATGTTTAAGGAGCAAGGATTGCTATAACTACACACAAAGCACCTCTTATAGAGAGGTGCTTTGTGTGTAGTTATTTAATGGGGAACAGAGATTGAGAAAGGCTTTGGTAAAAGGCGTATAGTTCTTTGCTCTCTTTTTCTGCTTGTGCAAAAAGATTTTGCGCGTGTAAAGGGTTGGTCTTTTGTAAAGCCGCAAAGCGGTTTTCGCCCAAAAGGAAGTCTTGGAAGCTTTCCGTGGGAGCTTTGCTATCCAAAATGAACAGATTTTTTCCTTGCTCTTTTAAGTCGGGATTAAAGCGGTAAAGATGCCAATATCCGCAATCGACCGCTCGTTTTTCCTCGTCCATACATTTGCTCATATTCACGCCGTGCGAAATGCAAGGGGAATAGGCAAGGATAAGAGAGGGTCCGTCGTACGCCTCCGCTTCTGTTAAAGCGGTAAGCAACTGTTGCTTATTTGCTCCCATAGCCACCTGTGCCACGTAAACGTAGCCGTAGCTCATTGCCATAAGTCCTAATTTCTTTTTAGGCTTGCGTTTCCCCGACACGGCAAACCGAGCCGTTGCGCCCGTCTGCGTCGACTTGGACGCCTGACCGCCCGTATTAGAATACACCTCCGAATCCAACACCAACACGTTGACGTTTTCGCCGCTTGCCAATACGTGGTCTAACCCGCCAAAACCGATATCGTACGCCCAGCCGTCGCCGCCGATAATCCAAACGGAGGGTGGCGTTCCGTCCGTTTTGCGTACGTTATACGCAAGCCGCATACCCATACCGAACTCGGCGTTATCCTCGAAAAGCGAGCTTGCCCAAGCAGGTCCTTGCCCCTTTTTGTTGACGGTATAAGGGCAGGACGGGGCAGAACCGCCGTAAATGGACGAGCAGCCCGTGGCATTGGCTATCAGCATTCGTTCTCCGAAAAGCTGGGTAAGCAGCTTGATATACGGCGTTTCGCCGCAACCCGAACAAGCGTAGGAAAACTCAAACAAGGGCGGGTAAAATTGACTCCCTTTTACGCTGTTACGAGGGAGAGAGGTTTCGCTTTGCGGAAGCGTAGAGGCGTACTCCCAATTTCTTGCTTCCGTTTGCAAAAGGTCTTGGGCGGGGCGCATGACAAGCGCCTTTTCTTTGGCAGGGCAGGTGTTGGCGCACACGCCGCAGCCCATACAATCGTGCGGGGCAACCTGTATGCGGAATTGAGCGTTGGGGATTCCCACTGCGGGTTTGGTAATAAAATCTTGGGGCGGAATTTGGGGTGCATTGTCGTTATCGGTAAGAATAAAGGGTCGGATACAGGCGTGAGGGCAAACGAAAGAGCATTGGTTGCACTGAATGCAATTTTCCGTTATCCATTGAGGCAACAAAAGCGGTGCGCCGTGCTTTTCCAGCCTTGTCGTGCCCGTGGGTACAGTGCCGTCTGCGGAAAACGCGGAGGTGGGCAAATTATCCCCTTGCAGAGTCAGGATAGGCTGCATAAACCGTTGGAAATATTCGTCCTTGGGATAGGAAAGGGGGTCGCCGCCCTCCTTGGCGGTTTGCCACGTGGCAGGATATTGTATGCTTTTTACCGCGGCGCGGGTTTGGTCGATAGCGGCGTTGTTCATGGCAACGACCTCTTCGCCTTTACGGAAAAATTTCTTTTCTATTTCTTTTTTAAGAAGAGCTATTGCTTTTTCGTAGGGGAGAATGGTGGGATTGAGCAGGAAAAAAGCCGCCTGCATAACGGTACTCGTTCTGCCTTTCAAGCCTGCGTTATTGGCAATCTCGGTAGCGTTTATCACGTACAGCCGAGCCTGCTTTTGCGCGATTTTTCGCTTCATTTGGGCGGGCAGGTATGCGTTCAAGCTTTGTATATCGGTGTGCGGGCAGTTGATAAGAAATGTGCCGCCCTCCTTTAATTTATCCAACATATCGTATCGGAACAGATAAGAGGGATTGTGGCAAGCCAAAAAATCCGCTTGGTCGATAAGGTAGGAGGACAAAATGGGCGATTTGCCAAACCGCAAATGGGAAACGGTAGTGCCGCCCGATTTTCGGGAATCATAGACAAAATACGCCTGTACGTGCAAGGGGGTGTTATCCCCGATAATTTTAACGGAGTTCTTATTCGCTCCCACCGTTCCGTCTGATCCCAAACCGTAAAAAAGGCAGGAAACGTGGTCTTGCGGAGCGGAAACAAAGGTGCGGTTGCAGGGCAAGGACGTGTGCGTGATATCGTCGCAAATTCCCACGGTAAAGTGGTTTTTGGGCGTTTCCGACCGTAAGTTTTCAAACACCGCATAGCACATGGACGGCGTGAAATCTTTCGAGCCTAATCCGTATCTGCCGCCAACGACGAGAATATCCCGCTTTTGTACAGCCGTCGTTTCTGCTGCTTCTGCAAGAACGCAACGCACGTCCAAATACAACGGCTCGCCAAGAGCCCCTGCTTCCTTCGTTCTGTCCAAAACCGCAATGCGTTTGCACGTAGCGGGCAGAGCGGACAAAAAGGCTTGTTTGTCAAACGGTCGGTACAGTCGTACCTTGATAACGCCCACGTTTTCGCCCTCGTCGTTCATTTTTGCTACCGTTTCTTCCATAACCGACCCGCCGCTGCCCATGATAACGACTACCCGTTCGGCGTTTTTTGCACCGAAATAATCGAAAAGTCGATAGGGTCTGCCCGTCAGCTTGGCTACCTTATCCATGGTGGCTTGCACGATATTTGGTACGGCGAGATAGTAAGCGTTTGCCGCTTCTCTGTTCTGGAAATAGATGTCCCCGTTTTGCGCCGTGCCGCGAGCCATAGGTCGGTTGGGGGTAAGCGCGCGCCCTTGAAAGGCTTCGATATCCTGAAAATCAACAAGCGTTTTCATTTCCTCGTAAGTAATCGCTTGAATATCTGTTGCTTCGTGCGAGGTGCGGAATCCGTCGAAAAAGTGCAAAAACGGCACGCTGCTTTTTAGAGTGGCTAGGTGTGCAACCAAGGCTAAATCCATGCTTTCTTGGACGGACGAGGACGCAAGCAACGAAAAACCCGTTTGGCGGCACGCCATAACGTCTTGGTGGTCTCCGAAAATGCTGAGTGCGTGCGTGGAAAGCGCGCGTGCGCTTACGTGAAAGACGGTGGGAAGCAGCTCGCCTGCAATTTTGTACATATCGGGCAGCATAAGCAATAGACCCTGACTGCACGTGTAGGTGGTGGTAAGCGCACCGCAGGTAAGGCTGCCGTGCACTGCGCCTGCAACACCGCTCTCCGATTGCATTTGTACTACTTTTGTTCTTTCGCCAAACAGGTTTTTCTTGTCGGCGGCAGACCATTCGTCTGCTAGTTCTGCCATAGGGGAAGAAGGGGTAATGGGATAGATAACGGCAAGCTGGGAAAAGGCATAGGAAACGTGGCTTGCCGCGGCGTTTCCGTCCATGGTTGTTTTTATCATAAAAAATACCTCCTTTTTGAGTATGCCCCATTAGCCAACACAATATAATCGAGTTTAGATTGTATTGACTAGCCTGACAAGAATTGAACCCAACAAGGTTTTAGAGACGAAAAATCGTCCATACTTCGTCAACCTCGCTTATAATACGTTTGTATGATTGCGCTCGGTTTCCTTGTCTGATTCCATTTTTCGTTTTCTAAAACTGCTTCGCACCTAGAAAAGCGTATTTTTTAGATATTTTTGGTGCGATCATGCGCCGACGTATCGACATACTTCAAGCGTGAGCGTGTCGAAAAGAGCAAAAAAGACGTTTTTCAGGCTTATTGCGGTTCAATTCTTGTCAGGCTACGTAAAAAATACGCAGAATAAGAAGCAGTAAAAGGGAAATACTGTAAAAAGGAGGTGTGTTATGAGATACGTTTGTCAAGTTTGCGGTTACGTGTACGACGAAGAAAAGGGCGACCCCGATAACGGCGTTGCACCCAATACGTTATGGCAAAAAGTGCCCGTGGAATGGGTATGCCCGCTGTGCGGGGTGTCCAAAGACCAATTTACGATGGAAGAATGAGGGAAGCGACGGGAGCGTTCAAGCTTTTTTCGTAAAGCTGTAAATCCTTGGCGATATTTTCGGCGTAGTGCGCTTGCGTGGCGGAATAGTTCCCGCGCTTGCCTATTTTTAGCAATTTTCCTACGTGCGTATAACCCAAAACGGCGGGCGGCAGGTGGGTTACGATATCGTCTAAATTGCGGATAATAGTAAAGCGTTGCCAGCGGGCGCGGACGGACTTGCTTTTGATTCCCCAAAGCACGCGTGGACAGCCGAAACCGTAGCCCTCTATGCGACTGCGTAAATCAGGTCGGTGATACCATACGTATTCGTGGCATAAAAGGGCTAACGCTCCGCCGTGGGAATAGCCCGCCGTAACGATACGGCGCACGCTTTCGTCGGCAATTTCCTGTTCTAAAACGGGTTGAAGGTGCTTCCATGCGCTCAAAAATCCGCGGTGGGCAAACCACACCGTTTTTCCCATGCGCTTATACGGCTTGGCGGGAAAATCAAGATTGTGTTTCCAATCGTTCCCGCCGACAGAATGCTCAAAAAACAGATACAGCGTGTCGCCTATCCGTTTATAGGCATAGTTTGCGGAAACTCCCGTTTGCCGATAGGGCACGGAAAGGCAAAGCGAAAACAGGGCGGAAAGAGTCATAAACGCCTCCAAAAAAACGGGAAACCGTTTGCTAACAGTATATGCGTGGGCGGCGGCGAGTGGGAACACGAAAAAAAAGAGGAGTGCAAAACTCCTCTTTTACTATATCCCCGAAAAGGGGGAGTGATACAAAATAAAATCCGCCTGTGCCGCACCTTGACAAAAAGATGAACCCGCTTTTTAGCAGGTGGGTGCCGCATCTTGACGCTTCGGACTTTCCGTATAACAGACCTTGCCTATCGCCACGAATAACTTGCTCCCGTATCAATAATGTGGATTCCGTTTATTGCCAAACTCCGAACACCGCAGATTTGTATTTATTATACACGTACTGCAAATGTTTGTCAACGGTTTGGCGAAAGAAAATTTTTCTTTTTTCTCAATACCCAATTTCGTTGGCGGAATAGTTTTCCCGTTCGAGATTTTGCGAATTTTGTTCCATAGGCACTGCGCCGATTGTGTTTTCGATTATTTTCAATACCTTTTTCCCGATAAGATCCGTGCCTGCATCCGTATAATAATGTACTGCGTCGCTGTGGTATTCTTCGGGACAGTTTTTCGTAATTTCGTATAAATCGTTTATGATTGTATCCGTTTGCGAAAGAGCGCGAATCGCCGTTTTATTATATTCTTCAATGGTGGCGTTATGGCGCCGAAAATGTGCGGCGCATTTATGCTCTAAAATAGCGGTGGACGTGGCGAAAACGAGTTTTGCATTTGGGAAAAGCATACGCAAACGTTTGTCAATACGCGCAATCGCTTGTTCGTAATAAGAAAGCGAGGTAAGCGGTTCATCGCCAAAAAGTTCAAGAGCGTCCCAAAGCCCTGCGTTCCAATGCACGAGATCAACGTCGTCTGGCCATTCTCCGCTTTTTTTCCACTCGTGTGCGTAACGTAAAACGTATTCCGCAAATCGGCAATTTTCATTGGGATAATACACTTCGGCAACGCCCTGTAAGGCGTTTTTTATGTATTTATCATAGCCCATTCTAATCGAATCCCCGAGTAACACAATTTTTTTCATTTTATAAAACTCCTTTGTTTTGGTTAGCCAACACAATATAATCCTAACCCGATTTTGAGTGGCGGATTTTGCCGCCTATTGCGTTAAAATCCTTGCCAAACCGTGGGGTTAGGCTTCGGCTTTCGCCTTATATCCGTCTAAAATCCGCCTACTGAAAATTGCAAGCACGCAAAAGGCGTCTTTTAAGCGTCTTATGCCAAATTCGCCCTTATAGTACGGGTGTGCGATTGCGGTCGCCTTTGTCAAAATCTATCTTAAAAGACGCCTTTTGCGCGGGTTCGGATTATATTGCGTTGGCTA
>JAZOPT010000045.1:0-13289 GCA_045655725.1 Candidatus Scatosoma sp. | reverse complement strand
CCTCCGACTTAATTGCGTTTTTACAAATTAATGCGTAGTTAAGCGTAGAAATGATGGGCTTGATCGGCGCTGGTAACAACCCCATGGTTGGTATGACGGTTGCTTGCGCAGTTGCTATCGAAGAGGCAATGAAAAAGTAAGATAAGTTAGAAAGCAAAAAAAAGACTTACCTTCGTGGTAAGTCTTTTTTTTGCTTTGGTATGTTTCCGTAGAAAAACACACCCGTAAAGGGTGTGTGTTTGGTGGACGCGAGAGGGCTCGAACCTCCGACCTCTACCATGTCAAGGTAGCGCTCTAACCAACTGAGCTACGCCTCCAAACGATATACAAATGTTACTTTTCTATTATAGCAAATAAAATGCATTCCGTCAATCGTTTTTGAGGATAAAACAAAGGAAAAGCCTGCAATCAGACGATTACAGGCTTTTATGTTATTAACGGGTTTCGTTATTGGTTTTGTTGGAGAACAGATAGAACAGTCCTGTGAAGAAGAGGATATTCATCAGTAAACCAACGGGAATGATAACGTACGCCAAAAGCTGAGAAAGAATAGAGATTTGCGCTTTCAGATATACGGCAATCATGGTAACGATGATAAAGGCAATCACAAAGACAACGAACGCCGTTACTACGTACGTAGCGTGTTTTTTTCTTCTGGCGCGAGGTCGGTAGCCGCACGCATACAGTGTTGCGCATACGGCGAATTGGATAAATCCAACCGTAAAAGCAAGGATAGGGTAAGCAACCGAAACGCCTAAATATCCTCTTAAAAAGTAGATAATAAGACTTTCAAACGCCATTACGCAGAAAATGATAAACGCGGTTTTGAACAGGGTAAGACCCATATTAAAACAACCTTTTGCATTTTGCGTGCCGTCTGTTGCTTGTCCTTGCGCTTGTTGTGAAAGGGAAGTGGAGTTTGCGCTCATACCGCCAGCTGTTTGCAGTTTAATTCCCTCTGCCTGTGCGCGAGCGTGTAAATCGTTGAAATTAATGTCTGCACGATTTTCGCGCGGTGCTTCGGTAGGATAAGAGGAGAACATACTTTGCTGCTGTGCATAAGCGTTGGTGTTTTGATATGCCGCCGCATATTGCTGCGAACGCAAATCCCGCATGGCGTTATTGATAGCGATTTCACGGTTGACCACGTCGGCTTCCCGTTCTTGCAGTTCACGTGCTTGCTTTTTCAGTAGTTCGGTGTCTTCCGTTGCTTTTTGCTGTGTTTCTTGTAAAACGCGCTCCGCTTCTTCCTTACTGCGGTTAAAAGCAAGCTTTTCTTCTTCTAATGCCGCCTGTTTGTCGTTTAATTCGCGTTCACGTTGTTCAACGGCTTGCTTTTCGGCTTGGAAAGAAGCTCGCAAGGCTTCTAATTGTTTCACGTCCGCTTGGTAGGCTTTTACTTGTTCGTTATAGGCGTTGAGTTTATCCGAGATTTCAAACTGTTGCGCCGATAACGTGTTTTTGCGAGTAATAAAGTCCAACTGTTGTTGATTGTATGCCGCTTGGCGAGAAGACAGTTCCTTTTGCTGTTGCTCCAAAGCGGTGATTGCCTCTTGCAGTTTATACTGTTCACGCGCCAATTCGTGTTCACGCACCTGTAAATCCTCGCGCAAACGCTGAATTTCTTCTTCCGAAGCGGTGGTTTGCGTTTGTTGCGTGTTTACCGTGCGCAAAGTTTCTTCCAACGTATATTCCCGTTGAGAAAGCTCGTATTCTTTCAGTTCCAAAGAGGAGCGTTTTGCTTCTAAATCCTGCGCTTGCTGTTGTAAGGCTACCTTTTCCGTTTCTAATTGAGACAGAGTTGCTTCCTTTTCGGTAAGCGCATTTTCTTTTTCGGAAAGCTCCGTTTCTTTTTGGGTAAGCTGTCTGCGCAAATTGTCCGTATCGCGCATGGATTCGGCAAGCTTGCGCTGCTCCGCTTCAATTTTCTCCTGTTGAGCAATGATTTGTGCTTGCTGTGCGCGCAATTCCAAATTACGATTGTAAAATTCCGTGTTTTTGGTTTCGTAGTCGTTTTTCAAAACGGCAATGGTATCTTCTTGCGTAGAAACCGTCGTGTTTAACGTTTCAATTAAGGTGGATTTTTCGTTTAATTCCGTTTTTAACGCCTGAATTTCCGTTTGCGCTGCCGTCAATTCCGTAGAGGTATCGGGTTGCTGCGAAAGCTTCTGCACATTTTCTTCCAATGCCGCATTTTCTTCACGTAAAGCGGAAAGGGCGGAGGTGGCGTCGCTTAATTGTTGTTCCTTTTCCTCAAAAGCCTGTTGCTGCGTCGTTAAAAGAGATTTTAACTGCATAATCTCTTCGGCTTTTCTATCCGCTTCGGCTTTTGCTTGGGTGAGCTGTTCTTCCTTATGCACAAGCTCGGCTTCTTTTGCGATAAGCAGAGCTTCTTTTTCGTATAAAGCTTGTTGTTTATCCTCTAAGTCTCGCGCCTGCGATTGTACTTTCTCTTTTAATTCTTTTACGTCCTCTTTTTGAGAGGAAAGAGTGGAACTTTGCGTGGATAATAAGGCTCTTTCGCGTTGTAATTCGTTTTTTAATTGATTCAAAGCCGTTTTTTCCTCTTCCAAAGCGGCTTCCCGAGCGGCTAACGCGCGCTTTAACTCGGTAAGCTCCGTTTGTTTATCGGTGATAAAGGAAAAATCGTAGTGCGCATTGCCGTCTGAAATAAGACTGTCAATAATCGTACGGGAATATTCCCATTCGGATAAATTCTTTTCGGTAACGGCACGACCCTTGTCAGTGAGAGAGAAGTATTTTCTTCTACCGCCGTTAGAATAATCGCCGTAATACGATTCTACGTATTTTAAGGACTCCAAGCGTTTTAATGCGCTGTAAAGAGTAGGTTGCTTTAAGGTGTACAACCCGCCGCTTTTTTTCTCTATTTCATTGATGATGTCATAGCCGTATTTGTCGCCGTCGTATAAACTGCGCAAAATAATGGTGTTGATATGACCGCGAATTAAATCGGAACTGATGTCGAAATTTTGTTCTTCGCCGCCCGTTAAGGTGTTTTCAGCTTCGGTGAATTCCATAGTGTCCTCCCGTGAGAAGTTTTGTCTGACAAAGTACTACTATGTCAGGTAGAAACAATAGCGTTTTTGCCTTGAAATTCCTGACAATTATATTATATCATAAACGAAGTATTATGTCAATAGTATTACGCAAAAAAATATATTTTAGTGGAAAAATTAAGGTGTTTTTTTGAAATGGTCAGTATCTTTATTGACATTTTTATCCAAAACGTATATAATAAAAGGGCTTTGAAAAAATATCTGCAATGCACAAATTGAACGAAAAAAAGGAAACGTTTGTGCAGTTGCAAATACTTTTTGACGAAGAATAAAACAAAACGTGGAAAATAACTTGAAGCAAAACATAAGAAAAAACGGAATAAACAGAGAGCTTACTCCCATTTCGGGCGGGGTATGCGCTCCAACGGGTTTTTATGCAAACGGAATATATTGCGGCATTGCGGAAAAATGCGGCTCTACGTTACCGCATAGCCGCGAAAATGCCGCATTGCCAAACGGAACCCCAAATCGTGAAGACCTTTCGCTTATCGTGGCAAAAAAACGTTGTTCGGTGGCGTGTATGTATGCTGACAATAGCGCGAACGCCAACGGCATTGGCGCGCCCGCGAAAGTAACGAAAAAGAATTTGCAGTCGGGGTTGGCGCGAGCCATGATTGTTAATAGCGGAGTCGCTAACGTTTCCATGTTGAACGGCGAGCGATTAGCTAAACGAATTTGCGTTCGGTTGGCAAAGGAAATACAGTGCTTGGACGAGGACGTGGCGATTGCTTCTACGGGCGAAATAGGGGAGCTTGCTTACGAACCTATTGCAGATAAGATAAGCGATTTGGTTGCGGGTCTTGGGAATACGGACGCACACAGCTTTGCGGCGGCTCGTGGGCTGATGACGACGGATAAAACCGCCAAACAGCTTTCCTTTTCGTTTGAACTTGGCGATTATACCTGTAAAATTGGGGCGATTATGAAAGGCGGGAAAAGGGTCTGTCCAACCATGGCGACAACCATTTGTCTATTGACAACGGACGTGGCTATCGCGCCTTCAACCTTGCAAAAAGCCCTGCGTCAAGCCTCGAATGCCACCTTAAATTTATTAAACAAAGACGGCGTAGCTTCTCCGAATGATTTTATTTGCATTATGGCAAGCGGCGAGGCGGGGAATTATATTATTTCCAACGAGGATAGTGAATATCAAAAGTTCTGTTTTATCCTGACGGAGGTATTAAAACGGGTAGGCAGAATGCTTGTTGCCGACGGGGAAAGCGCGGTTGCGGAATGTTTTGTCAGCGGAGCGAAATCGGCGAAGTCAGCTAGAGACGTAGCAAAGGCGGTAGCAAAAGCGGAAGCGGTGCGTTCTGCTCTGCGTTTACATACGGTGGACGTGCAGTCTTTGCTTTACTGTATTTACACGGCGGGGTATGCCTTTCGTTTGGATAAGCTGGAAATTTCTCTGTTGGGTGGAGAAGAAAAATTTGTCTTATATTCGCAAGGTCGGAGGCAGTACCTGTTACCCGAGACGGCGGAAAAGCTCTTTCAAAATCAGACGGTTACCCTTTGTTTGGGGTTGGGAGAGGGGAATTATTCCGCCTGTTCCACCTTTTGCTTTGACGGCGAGTAAATGGATGAAGAAACAAATACGCCTTTATTGATTGCTCTTACATAGCACGTGCGCTAATAAGTAATATATAATATAGCAACCATAATTATATTATTGAAAAGTTTTTTAATTTTTCTTGCGTTAGCCCCCTTTGAAAAGTTGACAAAGGAATACGGCTGTGCTATAATAGAAAAAATTTGGCAGGTGCAAAAAATGTTTGCTAAACGTAACTTGGAAAAAATGAATACCATGAAGCATTTTGACGGAACTGAGAAAATTCTCAGTGTTGCTTCTGTTTTCCTTTTTCCAATCGGGGTTGAAATTTTCCACAGGGACTGATTTTTCAAAATCGGTCTTTTTTTTCGGGAAATTTACCGCAAAAACAAAGCGAAATCGACAAAAACCGTGCAATAATGCACAAACAAGGACTTGCAAAATTTTCGTAAACTGTGAAAAAATAAATACGTAAAAAAGGTATTGCATATGAAGAACAAAAAAGTGTATTTAACGTTACAAAACGGAACGGTGTTCCAAGGCTACCGTTTCGGTGCAAACGGAAACGCCACGGGTGAATTGGTGTTTTCTACAGGTATGGTTGGGTACGTGGAAACGCTTACCGACCCCTCTAATTACGGCCAAATCCTCGTACAGACGTTTCCGCTTATCGGGAACTACGGCGTAAACGAAAGCGACGCAGAAAGCGCAAAGGCTTGGGTGTCTGCGTACGTAGTG
The DNA here is from genome assembly GCA_045655725.1 of Candidatus Scatosoma sp. GTDB lineage: Bacteria > Bacillota > Clostridia > Christensenellales > Borkfalkiaceae > Scatosoma. The sequence goes on along the minus strand of JAZOPT010000045.1, from coordinate 7,925 downwards.
CGCGAATATTGCGAGATTCCGTCCAATTTCAGAAGCGAGGGAACGCTTGACGCTTACCTCAAAAAACAGGGCGTTGTCGGGATTTACGGAGTGGATACCCGTCAGCTTACCAAAATCGTAAGAGAAGAGGGTGTGATGAACGCCCGTATCAGCGATAAGCCGTTGACAGCGGAGGAAATAGAAGCTCTTGCCGAATACAAAATTGAAAACGCGGTAAAGGCGGTTGCTCCCGTAGAACAAGAGGTATATGGCGATAAAAACGCTAAATTTACCGTTGCGCTTTGGAATTTCGGTGCGAAAAACAGTACGATTGCCAATTTAACGGCGCAAGATTGTCGGGTAATCAGTATGCCTGCAACTTCCACGGCGGAAGAAATTTTGGCTCTGGGCGCAGACGGCGTTATCATCGGAGACGGACCCGGCGACCCGCAAGAGAACGAAGCGGCGATAGCGGAAGTGAAGAAGCTGGTTGGTAAAACGCCCGTGTTTGGTATCGGTTTAGGGCATCAGCTTGTGGCGCTGGCAATGGGAGCGGAAACGGCAAAACAAAAGTACGGACACCGCGGCGGCAATCAGCCTGTGAAATGCGTAAAATGCGGCAGAGTATATATCTCCTCGCAAAACCACGGATTTGAAGTGCTTTCGGATACGGTAAAAACGGGAACGGTAAAATTTGTCAACGTAAACGACGGGTCTTGCGAGGGAATCGATTACGATGACGTAAATGCGTTTACCGTACAGTTCACGCCCGAATGTTGCAGTCTTGGCAACACGGAAAATCCCTTGTATAAAAAATTCTTCGCACTGATGAAAAAGGAGAACGACAATGCCTAAGAGAAGTGATATTAAAAAAGTTTTGGTGATAGGCTCTGGACCTATCGTTATCGGACAAGCCGCCGAGTTCGACTACGCGGGCGCGCAAGCTTGCCGCGTTATGAAAAGCGAGGGGGTTAACGTTGTACTTTGTAACTCTAACCCCGCAACGATCATGACGGATAAGGCTCTTGCCGACGAAATATATTTAGAGCCGCTCACGGAAGAAACGTTAAAGCGTATTATTATCAAGGAAAAACCGGATAGCCTGTTGGCTTCTCTTGGTGGACAGACGGGGCTTACAATGGGTTGCAAGCTGGCGAAATCGGGCTTCCTCGCCGAGCACGGCGTAAAGCTTATCGGTACGAAGCTTGACGCAATCGACCGTTCGGAGGACAGAGAACTTTTCAAGGAAACGATGGAAAAAATCAATCAGCCTTGCGTTCCGTCCGATATTGCTTATACGGTGGAGGAGTGCGTTGCGATTGCCGACAAGTTAGGTTATCCCGTAATTATCCGTCCCGCTTACACGCTTGGCGGTGCAGGCGGTGGCGTAGCGTATAACGAAGAAGAGCTTCGCTTAATTTCGCATAACGGACTTATGTTATCGCCCATTACACAGGTGCTTATCGAAAAGTACGTGGCGGGCTGGAAAGAAGTAGAGTTTGAAGTATTGCGCGACAGTGCGGGCAACGTATTGACGGTATGCTCCATGGAAAACGTAGATCCCGTGGGTATTCATACGGGCGATTCTATCGTTGTTGCGCCTGCTGTTACGCTTTCCACAAAAGAATACAATATGCTCCGTACGGCGGCATTGGCTATCATTACCGAACTGGGTATCGAGGGCGGTTGTAACGTGCAGTTTGCCTTAAATCCCGATTCTTTTGAATATTCGGTAATCGAGGTAAACCCCCGTGTAAGCCGTTCGTCTGCACTTGCTTCCAAGGCAACGGGCTTCCCCATTGCAAAGGTTACCTCTAAAATTGCGCTTGGCTATACGTTGGACGAAATCGTCAACGACGTTACGGGCAACACCTACGCTTGCTTCGAGCCTACAATCGACTACTTGGTTGTAAAAATGCCCAAGTGGCCGTTTGATAAATTCCTGTATGCCAAGAGAGAATTGGGTACGAGAATGAAAGCGACGGGCGAGGTTATGTCTATCGGTACGTCCTTTGAAATGGCGATTATGAAAGCGGTGCGCGGTGCGGAAATCTCCACGAGCACCATGAACTATAAAAAGTTTGTCAACAGCACGAAAGAAGAGCTGCAAGCCAAGCTTTCCGAACAGACGGACGAACGTATTTTTGTGGTATATGCAGCACTCAAAAAGGGTGTTAGCGTAGATGAGGTGTTCAATATCACCAAGATAGACAGATGGTTCTTAAATAAATTCAAAAATCTGATTGCATACGAAGAAGCGTTGGCAACCCAAAAGCTCACGCGCGAATTGTACGAAGAGGGCAAACGCCTTGGGTATTTGGATAAAGATATCGCGGCGTTTAGCGGTCAGAAAGTGCCTTACAGAAAAAAGGCTGCGTATAAAATGGTAGATACTTGCGCGGCGGAATTCCCCGCAAAAACGCCTTACTTCTATTCCACGTTCGACCCGCATGAACACGACGAGGCAAAGCCCTTTATCAAAACGGCGAAAAAGCGCATCGTGGTTATTGGGTCTGGTCCTATCCGTATCGGTCAGGGTATTGAATTCGACTATTCGTCCGTGCATTGCGTTTGGACGCTGAAAGAACTCGGCTACGAAGTGGCGATTATCAATAACAACCCCGAAACGGTTTCCACCGACTTCGATACGGCGGACAGATTGTATTTCGAGCCGCTTACTCCCGAAGACGTGCAGCACGTATTGGATATAGAAAAGCCGTACGGCGTCATTATCACGTTCGGCGGTCAAACGGCGATCAATCTTTGCGCGTATTTCGATACGCACGGAATCCGCATTTTGGGTACGTCGGCGGACAGCGTGGACAGAGCGGAGGATAGAGAACGTTTTGAAGCGTTGCTCGATAAATATTCTATTCCCCGTCCTCGTGCACTTACCGTTATGACGAAAGAGGAGGCGCTTGCAGCGGCGCAGAAATTGGAATATCCCGTTCTGCTTCGACCCTCGTACGTTATCGGCGGTCAGAACATGACGATTGCGTTTACGGAAGAGGACGTATGCCGTTATATGGACGTCATTTTGGCGCAGGGCATTGAAAACCCCGTTCTTTGCGATAAGTATCTCATGGGTACGGAGTTGGAGGTTGACGCTATTTCCGACGGAAAAGACGTGCTTATCCCCGGTATCATGCAGCATATCGAGCGTACGGGTATCCATTCGGGCGACTCTATTGCGGTATATCCGCCGTACAATCTTGACGATACGATGCTGGAAAAAATTATCGAGGTTTCCACGCAGCTCGCTTTGGAGTTAAAGACGAAAGGTCTTATCAATATTCAATATCTGATTTATCGCGGACAGCTGTACGTTATCGAGGTAAATCCCAGAGCTTCGCGTACCGTTCCGTATATTTCCAAGGTAACGGGCGTGCCTATGGTAGAGCTTGCCACGAAAATTATCGTCGGTGCGAAGCTTAAAAAGCTTGGCTACGGCACGGGACTTTATCCCTCCTCGCCGTACGTGGCTGTAAAAGTACCTGTATTCAGCTTTGAAAAATTAAACGACGTAAACTCGCAGCTTGGTCCGCAAATGAAATCGACGGGCGAAGTGCTCGGTATCGGTAAAACGATAGAGGAAGCGATGTTTAAGGGTCTTGTTTCGGCGGGCTTTAAGATGTGTCATCCCTCCGAACGCCGCCCTGTTGGCGTTTATATGACGGTAAACGATCAGGATAAGCTGGACGTGTTGACGATTGCCAAGAAATTTGGCGATTTGGGCTGTACCATGTACGCAACGAAAGGCACGGCAAAGGTTATTCAAGATCTCGGCTTTGATTGCACGGTGGTGGATAGACTTTCCGCTACGGATACGGTAATTAAGCTCATGGACGAGGGCAAGATAGACTACGTTGTCTATACGGGCAAAACGGACATGGAATCTATCAACGACTTTATCAACCTGCACCACCATGCTATTTTGCTTGGCATTACGGTATTGACGGCGTTGGATACGGCAAACGCGCTTGCGGACATCATTGCAAGCCGCTTTACCGAAGATAATACCGAGCTGGTAGATATCAACGCATTGAGAAGTGAGAAGTTAAAGCTGAAATTTACAAAAATGCAATCTTGCGGTAACGATTATATCATTTTTGATAATCGGGACGGCAAAATCACTTGCCCTGAATCGATAGCGGTAAACTACGTACAGGCGCATTACGGAATCGGTGGCGACGGCGTTGCTTTGATTGAAGCTTCTGAAATCGCAGACGCAAAAATGCGCGTGTTCAACAAGGACGGCACAGAGGCGCAGCAGGGCGGTAACGCAATCCGTTGTATCGGTAAATACCTCTATGAAAAGGGAATTGTCCGCAAGACGGATATGAAAATTGAAACGGCGAGGGGCGTGTGCGACGTAAAGGTGTATTCGTTTAGCGGTAAGGTAAATTCCGCAAGCGTAAACCTTGGCAAGGCACAGCTTGCAGGCGAAAATATTCCTTGCGTATGGAAAGAGGACTCTATCGTAGATAAGAAGATAAAGGTTGAGGGCGAAGAGTATCAAGTAACGCTTGTCAACGTGGGTAACCCTCACTGCGTTATCTTTACGGATAAGGTAGATGCCGTCAACGTAGAGAAAGTGGGCGCGGCTATTTCGAGCAGCGAATATTTCCCCGAGGGCATGAATACGGAATTTATCCGTATCGTAAACAAAGTAACCATTAAAATGCGCGTATGGGAGCGTGGTACAGGCGAGACGTGGGCTTGCGGCACGGGCGCGTGCGCAGCAGTGGTTGCGGCGGTTCTTGGCGGGTACTGCGAAAAGGATACCAACGTAACGGTAAAACTCCGTGGCGGCGATTTGACGGTAAATTATCATTCCGACGGCGACGTGGAATTGCTCGGGAACGTAAAAACCGTTTATGAGGGAACGCTTGAAATTTAACGGTTAGAAAGGGTTAGAAAGGAGGAGAATTCATGGACGCTTTTTACGAAGAAAGCGCAATCAATGCCAACGCGGCGAAAGAATCTAAAAAATATAAAATACTGAATATCATTTCTTACGTATTTTTATTCTTGGCGATTATTTTGTTGGTTATGGCGTTGTTTAATATGCCTATCGGCGGAGGAGAGGGCGCGGGAGCGGCTTGGACGTTGTTTGCGTTTATCTTTTTCCAAGGCTTGCTGTTTTTGTCGCTCTGGTTTGCTTTTTATAAACTAAAATCGCGTTACAACGTCAATTTCGATTACTGTTTTGTGTCGGGAGAGTTGCGTATATCCAAGGTAATCAATATCAATAAACGGAAGTTGATTACCCGTATCGATTGCGCGGATATGATTCAGGTGGGGGATATCGATAACCCCTCTTACGATCGGTTCCGTTCCGACCCTATGACCAAGGAAGTAATTTGCACCCCCAACGTAGAAGCGGCAGCGGGCAAGTTCTTTATGTACGTGTTGGCAAATTATAACGGCAAAAAGCTGTACGTGTTAGAATGCCGTGAAACGTTGCTGATGAATATCATGAAATTTGCAAAACGGAGCGTATTGGAAAGCGATTACGTAATGCAGGAGCGTAAACAGAAATAACATGATTTATTTAGATAACGCCGCAACGACGAAGCCGTCGCAAAGCGCATTAGAAAAGGCGCAGACGTACGTTACGGAAAAATTTTATAATCCGTCCGCGATGTATGCGGAGGGGTTTGCATTGCAGGGCGAGCTTAAAAAAGCACGCTCCTCTTTGCTTTCCAAGGTGGCGGACGAAACGGCGTTTGAACTCATTTTCACCTCTTGCGGAACGGAATCCGACAATCAAGCGATATTTTCGTTTGCAAAGCGGGGGAACGCCGTAACAACGGTGGGCGAGCATTCTGCGGTTTTAGCGGCGTTTACCGAACTGAAAAACCGCGGTACGGTACAAGCCCGTTATGCTCCTTTGCAAAAAGACGGGCGCGTGGACGTGGAAAAATTGTTGGATTTAGTAGATGAAAAAACCTCCTTTGTATCCGTCATGCACGTCAACAACGAAATGGGTGCAATCAACGATATCAACGACATTGCAAGGCGTGTAAAAGCGAAAAATCCGCGCGTCATTTTTCATAGCGACGGCGTGCAGGCGTACGGAAAAATTCCGTTTCGTTTAAGCAAGGACGTGGATTTGTATTCGGTCAGTGCGCATAAGATAGGCGGCTTAAAGGGCGTTGGAGCGTTAATAAAAAGAAGATCTCTTGCCATAGCTCCCTATTTGTATGGTGGCGGGCAAGAAAACGGCAAGCGCAGCGGAACGGAAAACGTGTTTGGTATAAAACAGTTTGAATATGCGGCGGAAGAGAAGTTTGCCACGCTGCGTGAGGATAACGAACGCTTGTCGGGGTATCAAAATCGGCTCTGGGCTGCGTTGGATAAAGACGTGTACGTACGCATTACGCCTGATTATGCTTCCCCGTACATATTCACCGTTTCGGCGGTAGGGCTGCGGGGAGAAATTCTGTTGCACATGGCAAACGATAAGGGTTTGCTTGTGGGAACAGGTTCGGCGTGTTCGTCTAATTCGAAAACAAGATATAATAAAATTGTGTTGGCACTTGGCTACGATGAAAAAACCGCCGACGGAACACTGCGGCTCAGCTTTTCCAAGGACACGACGGAAGCGGAAATAGAGCAGGCGGCAAACATTCTCAATGAAATCGGCAGGGATTTGAAACGCCGAATGAAAGCATAAGGAAAAAGTATGGAAAAAGTTATCATTCTCCGCTATTCGGAAATATTTTTGAAAGGAAAAAATAAAGGGTATTTTGAAAGAGCTTTGGAAACGAACGTTCAACGCGCCTTAAAGGGTATGGAGTACGAATTTATCAAGCAAAGCGGCAGATATTTCGTGCGGAAATTCCATGAGGACCAAACGGAAGAATTTGTTGAAAGGCTGAAAAAGGTATTCGGTATTCATACGTTAAGCGTTGGCTTTGAAACGGCGTCGGATATGGACAGCATTTTCGAGGCGGCAAACATTTTGTCGAGGAAAAGCGGGACGTTCAAGGTGGAAGCGCACAGAGGGGACAAAAAATACCCGCTTACCTCCATTGAAATCAGTAAAGAATTGGGCGGTAGATTGCTTTCCGCAGCCAAAGGCGCACTTAGCGTGGACGTGCATACGCCCTCCTTTACCGTGCGTGTGGATATTCGGGAACACGGCGTTGCGCTTGTTTTTGCCGATTTTATCGAGGGGGCGAACGGAATGCCCGTCGGAACGGCAGGCAGAGGATTGCTCCTAATTTCGGGCGGGATTGATAGTCCTGTGGCAGGGCATATGATGGCGAAACGGGGCATGACGGTAGATTGCCTGCATTTTCATAGCTATCCCTATACCAATATGCAAGCGAAAGAAAAGGTGGTGGATTTGGCAACAATTCTTTCGGGATATACGGGGGGTACAAACCTTTATACGGTAAGCGTAACGCATATACAGGAAGCGATTCACGAAAAATGCAAGCCCGAGCTGATGATTACGCTGCTGCGGCGGTTTATGTTTAAGATAGCCGAACGGCATGCGTTGCATATCAGCGCGCAATGCTTGATTACAGGCGAAAGCTTGGGGCAGGTGGCAAGTCAGACGATAGAGGGAATGACTTCTTCCAATTCCGTGGTGGAGAAATTGCCCGTTTTGCGGCCGTTGGTTGGGTTTGATAAAAACGAGATTATCGAACGTTCGGTAAAAATGGGCGCGTACGAAACGTCTATTTTGCCGTTTGAGGATTGTTGTACGGTGTTTTTACCCGATTTCCCCGCGATTCGTCCAAAGCTTTGCGATATCGAACGCGAGGAAGCGAAGTTGGACGTGGAAGCACTGATAAAAGAAGCGTTTGCGTCTATGGAGAAGATAAAAATTTAAGTATCAAAAAAGTTCCCGCCTTGTCGCGTGTATGCGCGACAAGGCGGGTTTTCTGTTAATATTCCCACCAATTTTTTTTGATAATTTTCTTATCGGGTAG
>JAZOPT010000044.1:0-11259 GCA_045655725.1 Candidatus Scatosoma sp. | reverse complement strand
GTACTCATAACTCTTTTATTATACACGTTTTGACAATTTTTTGCAAGTTTGTAAAATACTATTTTACGTAAAAGGCACAATTTTTTTACATTTTTTTATTTGCTCGCTTTCGCAGCGTATTGTTTTCGTTGCTTTTTTCTTTACTGCGTGGTATAATAAGCGTATGGAAAAGCAAAATAAAAAGAATAAAAACACGGAACCGAAACGTTTTTCATATACGTTTACACCCGTTATGTTGGTACTTATCATCGGCGTTTTGTTGCTTTGCAGCGCAGGAATTGCCGTTTCTATTTGGCGCATCGTGCAATTTGGCATCAAGGGCTTTAACGACGTTATCAAATACCCCTTTCTTATCGCCGTTTGCGTTTTCTGTATCGTTTTAATGATTTCCTTGCTTATTAAGTCGCAATATATCGTGGACGATAAGCATTTCACAACGCAATACGGATTTGTAAAAAGCCGTTTCCTTATCAAAGACGTTACCTCTATCGTCTATAACACGGACACCAAAAAGCTGACCCTTAAATTTGCCGAAGAATTTGCAACCTTTACCGTTAATCCCGACTGGAACGAACAGCTTGTTCGCGCACTACTCGCCGTAAACCCGAATATCGATTATTCGTTTACGTTGACGGACGTTCCTCAAAATAAAAAATAAGCAATTTCCATGATAAAAGCCGCTCTTTCGAGCGGCTTTATTTTTGTTATTTCTCACCATCGTTACAGAAAAATTGCGTGGATTCCGCGGCATTAGGCTTTCTCCCCACGCACGTGTTATCCTGCCGACGGTTTCGAAGCTCGGGCACAGGGCTGGGCGCAACCTGATACCGATAATCTGCGCCGTGGCGGCGGATAAACGTTTCAATCACACAATGGGACGGAACGATATCCGTCGTAGGGTTGATATTGTCTTGCCAAGCAAAGAAATCGGCGTTTTGCGGTAAATCCTTTACCTTTTTATAATTTTCTCTACACGAAGTATATTGCACCGTTTCCCCTAATATCTTGCGCACGTAGTCTATATTTTCATGCAAAGAAATAGGCGCGGGGAAATCGCCGCAAGGAATCACTTCCTGCCAATCTTTATGCTCGTATTTTTTCAACAGCTCCACCGCCTTGTGCAACTGTGCAATTTCAAATTCTAAATTCTCTTCCCAGAATTTTTTGATTCGGCTATCCGTTTCCGTTTTATAACACGACCAATACAAATAACATTCGCAATACTCATGCCAAAGCAACATTTCCAGCCACGTGGCGTTGGGGTCCATCAGCGATTCGTATTGCGTAACGTGCTCCTCTTCCACCAATGCGATTTCTTGATACAGTTTTCTGCTAATATCCGAGCAACCAAAGTTGGTTACGTTCATATAATAGTTCATCGTTTGCTGTTCGGCGGCGGTAATGATCATCGTGGAAAGCACCGTCTGTACGTCTGCTTGCTTGGAGTTGATTGCCTTTTTCACGTTATCCATGGGGTATCTGTGATGTGCAATCGTCGGACGTCCGGGCATAATCTCCGTATAACGACCCACTAGCCATTCCGCGTAAATTCCCTGCTCCATTTCCAACAAATTTGCATAGCGGTATAAATGGTCGAAATCTTCCAGCAAAGCAAAATCGAGCGCGGTTTTTACGTTACAATCTAACTCCCGTTTGGCAAGCTCTGCCGTCAAATCCACGGCGAGCTGTTCATAACCGATTGTGTGCTCTAATATCGTTTCGTTTATCGGCTTTAACAGCGATATTTTTAACTGTTGTTGCTTCTCCACCATGCGGGTAAGCGCCAAATCACGTTTCAAATCGTTATCGTTGGTATGGCGGGCAAACTGATGTGAAAACCAGTTCGCTTCAAATTCCGTACCGTTCATTAAGATAATACGGGTTTTTGTATAAGGGTCAACCTCGCGTTTGTCATAGGGCTTTGGATACAGTTCTTTCCAGTTTTGAAAGCTTTTTTCAAGTGCTATCGGTTTTTCGTTAAACGGATTCATGGGAATACTCCTTTTGTTTTTATTTCACTAATTAGAGTATGCCCAAAGTCAAGTTTTTGATACTAAACAGCTTTTTATGTTATTGTATTGCATTGGCTAAGTAAAAAACAGTACCGAAAGTAAGTTAATTCGATACTGCTTTTCTATATTAAATTAATATTATAAAAGTTCTTTAGCTAAGACGTACGCGCCGTACATTCCCGCTCGATTGCCAAGCTGTGCGCCGACAATTTTTAAGGGCACGATATCCATGGCAATATACGTTCTTTCATCTACCGCCTTTCTAAGTGGCTCGAACAACGCCTCGCCCTCATTGGCAATGCCGCCGCCAAGTACAATCGCTTCTGGACGTAAAATATTGACAAAATCGGCGATTCCCTCCGAAAGATAGCCCACGTATTGATTAATGACCCGTTTTGCCGTTTCGTCCCCTTGGTTTGCCGCTATAAACGCCGTTCTGCCGTTGACGTTTTCAATTTTTCCGCCTGCCACTTCCCACATTTTACTATCCAAGTTTTCCACCATGGCATGACGGGTTTGGGAAATGAGCGCAGTAGCGGAAGCGTATTTTTCATAACAACCGCGACGACCGCACGCACAAGGAAGTCCGCCCTCCCGAATGGTTATATGCCCAAGCTCTGCCCCTGCACTTTGGTAGCCTTCTATCAGCTTACCGTCAAAGACGATACCACCACCAACTCCCGTACCCAGCGTTAGCAAAATACTGCTTTGATAGGCAGAAGTTGCTCCAAACTTCGCCTCGCCCAATGCCGCCACGTTAGCGTCGTTTGCAACGCAAACCTTTTTTCCTGTATATTTTGAAAGCGTTTCCGCAAAAGGAACGTCATTCCAAGAAAAGTTACTCCAACGCAAAATGACTCCCCGCCGACTATCCACCACGCCCGGAGCACCCACGCCGATAGCCGCCACATCGTCAAAGGAAACGCCTGCTTTTTGCGGCAAGCTTTTTGCCAGGTTAGCCAAGCATTGCAACGTTCCATCAAAGCCGCTTGCTTTGCAGGTTAAAGCTTTTTCTTCGCAAAGCAGCTCTCCGTCTAACGAAAACAAACCGCCTTTTGCGCTCATGCCGCCAAGGTCGATACCGATAATATACTGTTGGGTTTGTTGTGCCATGAGGTGATTCCCCCGCTGTTTTTTCTTCATTATAACCGTTTTTTTATTCCCTGTCAAGAGGCAAGAAAAAATTACGGAATTTTTCGTAAATTTCGTGTAATAATAACAAAAATCCCCTCCCCGAAACACAGTTACGAGAAAGGAATTTCCTTTTGTTTTTTATTAGTCGATATTTTGCTTTTCGCCTTGAATATATACTTGCTGTATCTGCAAATCTTTATTCATTATCACGAAATCGGCGTCTTTACCCAGTTCGATACTACCCTTTTTATCGGCAATAGACATTAAAGTTGCAGGGGTTAAGCTTGTCAATTTGGAAGCCTCGCAAAGGGACAGACCCGCTTTTTGTACGGCAAAACGGAACGCCCTATCCATTGTTCCGATACTGCCTGCAAAGAAGGATTTATCGGGCAATTTCGCTACTCCGTCATCGATAATGACTCTGTTTTCGGGGCAAATTTTACCAAGATAGCTTTCGCTGACTTCCGTTCCCGCAGCGCGCATAGCGTCGGTAACAAGACAAGTATAATCCAATCCCTTAAACCGCGTTACAAGCCGCAACAGCTCTTTGGGAACGTGGCAGCCGTCGCCGATAAGCTCTGCATACAAGCCGTCGATTCCGTATGCCGCCTGCGTAACGCCGATATGCACCTTTTGGTTTACTTTATGGAAGCCCGACGTTGCGCTATACAAATGCGTTACCGACGAAAACCCGTTTTTGTACGCATCTTCCGCTTGTTCGTACGTGGCGTTGGTATGCCCCATGGAAAACTGCACTCCGCAAGGCAACAAAGCCTTTGCCATGTCTATAACGCCCTCCACCTCGGGAGCGCAAGAGATACGCGCTATGATATCGGCGTTTTCTTGCAGGAAACGGATATGCTCCGCATTAGGCGAGATAATCAAATCCAAGCGTTGCGCCCCGCACATTTTCGGACTGATAAACGGTCCTTCCAAGTGCAAGCCTCGGGCAGTTTTTGCATATTGGCTTGTTTTCTTAAACGTTCGAAATACCTCGAACGTGCTTGCAATCTCACTCATTTCCGCGGACATTGTCGTAGGATAAATGGTAGTTGTGCCGTGCGCAAGGTGCGTCTTGACCGCCGTTTCCATAGCCTTTGGCGTGCCGTCCATGAAGTCTGCCCCGCCGCCGCCGTGGACGTGAATATCCACAAAGCCTGCGATAAGATAATTCTCCTCGCAGTTTATTGTTTCCTCCGCTTCCAACGTTTGAGCGATTTCATTCGGCGTAATGTCGATAATCACACCGTTCTCTACCAAAAGTGCGCAATCTTCTATCGCTTCCTTAGGCGTTATTATTTTTGCATTATAAAATACCTGTTTCATATCTTACAAATTATCCGCTATTTCTTTACTTAAAGGATACGTTCTTGCTCCTTTATGCGTACATTTATACGCCGCCACTTTGCTTGCAAAATTACAGCTGTCTTGCAGCGACTTTCCGTAACAATACGCAGCGACGAACGCTCCGTGGAAGGTATCGCCCGCGCCGTTGGTATCGACAGCTTTTACTTTCACGCTATCGTAATGCTTCGCCTGATTATCCTGCCAATAATAGCCGCCGTTACTGCCGTCCGTTACCACTAAAATTTCAGGGGAATATTTTTCCTGCAACGCCTGCATTGCCGTAGGAATATCTTTCGCCTTTGTGATACCGAGTGCAAATTCTGCCGACGGAATTAAAATATCCACGTACGGCAAAAGCTGTTCAATTCCGTTGTACAAGCCGCCTGCGTCCAAGCTGACCTTTACCCCTTTTGTTTTAGCGTATTTTGCCGCCGCAATAGCGCACTGCAAATAGTTTCCGTCTAAATGCAACACGTTTGCGCCATCTAACGCCGATAAAACAACGTTTTGAGGGTTATCGGGGACTGTTCCTCTATCAAACACGCAAGTACGGCTTGCTTTATCTTCGGCAAGTACGATATACGAAGTAAACGAGGTTTTATCTGCCAAAACCGTGGCGTGTGCCGTTGCAACGCCGTATTTTTCAAAGTCTTGCAAAAGATATGCGCCCGCGTTATCCCCGCCAAAACCGCCGATAACCTCCGCTTTTATGCCAAGCTTACTGATGACGATAAGCGCGTTACCGACAGGCCCTCCGCCAGAAAGGAATACGCTGTCCGCCTTTTGCTTGGTATCTTCTTTTGGATACGTATTGCAGTTGATAAGCGTATCTAAAACGCACGCTCCCAAACCCACTACCTTTTTCATACTCTGTCATTCGCTCCCAAAAGCTGTATCTTGGATACGGCAAAATCCTTTACTGCGTCGATAGGTCCGTACATAAACAGGTCGATAGCAACTTTGTTTTTATCCGTTTCAAATACTTTATCCAAGAACGAATAGCAAAGGTCCGTACCGAAATTGATTTTACGGATACCTGCTTTTACCGCAAGCTTGATTTGTTCATCGGGAACGCCGCTGCCGCCGTGCAATACGAGGGGCGTACCGATTGCCTCTTTAATTTCTTTGATTCTGTCAATTGCAAGCACAGGCGCTTGTTTATATCTGCCGTGCGCCGTACCAACGGCGATAGCCAGCGCGGAAACGCCTGTACCCTCTACGTATTTTTTCGCTTCTTCTACCGTCGTGTAATCGGTGGGAACTCCGTCCGCCGCCTTACCGATATGACCGATTTCGCCCTCTACGCCGATATTCATAACGCTTAATAAATTGACTGCTTTCGAGGTTTTTTCAATATTTTCTTCCAAAGACAGTTGCGAAAAATCCACCATAATACCCGTTGCGCCGTTTTGAAGAGCGATTGCCGCAGGCTCGTAGCCGGCACCGTGGTCTAAATGCATACACACGGGAACGCTTGCCTTCTTGGCTGCCTGTAAGATGACGGGAGCAAGATAATCGGCAAAGCCCGTTGTTGCCAATCGGGAATAAAATTGCATAATCACGGGCGAACGCTGTTCTTCCGCCGCTTTGATGACACCCATTACCGTTTCCATATTATACACGTTAAATGCGGGCACTGCATACCCCTTTTCGTCTGCGTCTTTTAATATCGTTTGCAAATTTACCAACATGATTTTTATCTCCTTTTTATGCTTTTTTACCTATGTTTTATTTATAATTTTACATTTTTTATTTCTGCGATTATCCCGTAATCGGCATAATCGAAAATTCTTGCTTGTTTGTCCGTATTGACGGCAATTACCGTTCCTGCTCCCTCTATCGCGCAAGTGTGCTGTACCGCTCCCGATATCCCAAAAGCAACATATACTTTCGGACTCACCGTTTTTCCCGTCAATCCCACCTGCGTTTCATACGGCATTTTTCCGCTATCCGCTACGATACGAGAGCAACAGACTTCCGCCCCATATCTTTTTGCCATTGCTTTGATAGTATCTATTTGGTCTGCCGCGCCTTTGCCCACAGAAAAAATTACGTCTGCGCCGCCCTGCTTTACCGTACGAACGGTTGCAAACGATCTGTCGCTTGTACAGACAATATCCGCGGTAATATTACCGCCTTGGGCAGGTCGGGTCATGATAAGTTTGCCGTTTTCTACTCGAAAAGAAATACAATCGGCGCAAAGCCCTGCACCCGTCAACACCGCTACCTTGGAAGCCAAGATTTTCAGCGTTTCGCTATCCTCCCAAAGCACCGTTTTTACGTTACTTTTTTGGAAACCGAGCGCAATTTCTTCGGGCGTTTTTTCCGCAACGGAATACGCAATCGCTTTGTTTGCTATCCCTTCCGCAACAGAGCGTACATTTCCAACGTAATATGCCTCGTCCAAACGTTCGCTTGTTACAAACGTTTTCGCCGTACTATCCTTTTGCAGACCTTTTTCTATCAACGCTTTTAAGCTATCTGCTTGCACAAAAGTACAGTTTCTTCTGCCCACGGTGCTTTCGTAGGATTTGACTACTCGTGTAGGCGAGCCTTGCAATCCGCATTTTTGCGTATCCAAGCCAAGCGTTTTATTATCCCAAATTTCCACCTCTCCCGCCTTGGAAAAGATAGACGGAAAACGGAGCGTTTTTATTTTTTCAAAGGTGATAACGCTGCGCTCTTGGAGCGTTGAACGCATACCTGCTCGGGCAAAAAAGGTATTTTCCTCCATTTTTATCACTTTGGACAAAACGGGCAAACCGAGCCTTTGCGCGAGCATAGGCGGCACTTGCGCCGTATCGCCGTCCACACTTTGCCTACCGCAAAAAATATAGTGCGGGTGTAAACGCTTCACGGCTTCGGCAAGAATAAAGCTTGTCGCTTGCGTATCGCTTCCTGCGTATGCGGGGTCGGAGATAAGAACGGCTTTTACGCCCAATCTTGTCAACGCTTGCAAAGCAGGCAAAACCGACAGTGGCGACATGGAAACCGCCGTTACCCGTGCTCCCATTTGCAAGGCGCATTCTAACGCTGCACCGTCAAAGGGATTTAATTCCCCTTTGAAATATTTTAATAAAACAACGATATTTTTATCTTTCATCGGCAAGTTCCGTTAAAAATTTGCTGATTTTTTTATATTTTTCAAAAACCTTGCGGTATTTCGCCGTGTTTTCGGCAATCGGGGTCGTTTTACCGACAACCTTTTGACATTTTGCGCTTGCATCGTCGAAATTTTTGAAAAAGCCCGCGCTGATCCCCGCGCACATAGCCGAACCAAACGAAGAATCGTTATTTTCTGTTTGCAAAAGCGTCAAGCCCAATGCATCGGCAACGATTTGCCGCCAAACCTTACTTTTTGCGCCGCCGCCAATGATATACGCAAACTCCCCAACGGAAACGCCCTTTTCTTCTAAATACGTCTTACAATCGAGCAAGCTCAACGCAACGCCCTCCATTACCGCCCGCGCAAAATGCGCCTTGGTATGCCCTGCGCTTACCCCGATAAAGCTGCCTTTCAGCATGGGATTTGCGTGCGGCGTAAGCTCGCCCATAAGGTATGGGTGGAAAATAAGTCCGTCTGACCCGACGGGAATGTTTTCAGCCATTTCGCTAAACTCTTCAAAGCTACCGCCGAACGTATCTCTAAACCACCTTAAAGAAGCCGCGCACGATTTGGTGGCGCTTCCTGGATAATACAAGTTTTCTTTCAAATGCGAATAGTTAATGATATTTTTATCGGCAACGTAGGTATCGGACACAACGCAAATTCTGCCTGCCGTGGCAAGCTTTAACGTCATATCCCCTTTCTGTACGCCGCCTGCGGCAAACACTTCCATTGCCGTATCCGTTGCTCCGCAAATGACGCGCGTTTGGGGGGATAATCCCGTATCCCGAGCCGCTTCATCGCATACCTGCCCCACTTCTTTTAGCGGATTGACGATTTTCGGCATATTGCTTTCCGTCAAGCCGACAAGGGACAAAAGGTGGCTATCCCAAGTGCGGTTATCGAAGTTGAACAGCATACTGCCTTGCGCCTCGATATGGTCGGTAACGAAATCGCCTGTGAACTTTCCGCGCACAAAATCTTTGGCGAACGTTACCTTTTTTACTTTTGCATATAACTCAGGATAGTTATTTTTGATGTATAAAATTTCAGGCAAGCTCCAAATGGTATCCACGTTATGCTTACATTTTTCAAAGATCTCGTTTCCGAAATTGCTTGCCAAATACTCTTTTTCACGTACGCTGCGGGTGTCCGTCCAATACACGGCGTTACAAACGGGCGTATTGTTTTCGTCCATTAAAACGGCGGTGTGCGTAGCCGCGTCAAAGCAAAGGCATTTTACCTCCTCCGCCTTGACGTTTTTAAGCACCGCCCGAATGTTTTTTACGGCGGCTTGATACCAATCGAGCGGATTTTGTTCCGCTTTACCTCCCTCGCCGTAAAAAGTAGGATATTCGGTGGTAGCCGTAGCCACCACTTTTCCTTGTTCGTTCAATAACGTCGCCTTACTTGCTCCGCCACCGAAATCTACGCCCAATACGTACATAATATTCTCCTATTAAGAATTGCGAAGTATCTTCTTTATTGATTTACCCACTTATGTTCTTCTTCGCTTGTGCAGAATATCCCGCGGTTTTTACCTGCCATAATCCAAAGGCAATAGTTTTTATACCCCGGTGCAACGGTGAACGGATGATAGCCCTTGGGAACTTCCACCAAGTCGCCCGTTTTTACCTTATACACCTCGTTAATATCCCCCTCTTTGGAATATACGGCTTGGAAGCCGAAGCCTTGGGGTTTGTCAAACTCGAAGTAGTAAATTTCGTCCAAGAAGCCTTCGGTGGGCATATTATCCACGTCGTGCTTGTGCGGGGGATAGCTTGCCCAATTTCCGTCCTCTACCCAAAATTCGCCGATATAGAGCAGGTTTGCGCCCACCGTTTCGGGAAGATTGAACGCCGCCTTACGGGCAAAAGAGCCTTTACCCAAATCTTTCGTTTTGATATCCGCCACGGGAACATAAGCGGGCGCGAAATATTTATCCGCAGGCGCTTTGCAAACGGCGATTTTTACGTCGCCGCCCTTGCCTGTAACCGTAAACGCCGTATCCTTACCGACATACACCGCTTCCGCAGGTCCGTCGAACACGTTTTCACGTTTTCCTACCGTATCAAAAGCAAAGCTTTCGCCTTTCACCGAACACTTCCCGTACAGAATAATCAGCGCAAACTCTTTACCCTTTTCGTCCACGGTATAGCTTTGACCGTCTGCAAGCTTCAAAAAGTCGAGCTCGGCATACGTAAGAGGCGAATTTCTATCCGTTGTTACTCTTTCGTAACCGTATTTTTCTACGTAAGATTTCTTCAAGTTCATATTACATATTCTCCAAAATCATTTCTTCCACGGAAAGCACGCGATAACCGTCGGGGCAGGTTGCTTTGAGTGCTACGTATTCGGCAGCATTTTCCGTTACCACCGTCTTGCACTCCATATTAACGGCGTTCTTCCATCTGTCCTTTGCCACCTGCGTCATAACCTCAGGCATATATTCCGTCATAATCAGCTGACCTGCAAGGTTGGCTTCCTTACCAATAAGCAGCATATCTTTGACTACGCCCACCTTTTCGATAAGCTTTCTACCCGTTTCGCTATCGTCTAATTCCCGTGCGTAAGCATAGTTATCTTGCAACGAGTATTCGTTGGCAGATTTCTTCACTTGTATTTTACCACTTTCTATCAAAGAAAGCAAGTATTCGTTAAAGCTTATCAGCTTCGCCGTGATTTCGATACCCCATTCTTTATATTCGTGAAGCATCAATTTCAAATCCACGGGGTCGTAAACGACAACCGTTTTATACCCGTTGAGCATTTCCGCGCACGCTTTCGCCGCGTTTTGCGTTTCTTGCGTTTTGCCCGTCAAGAACCACAGCGCATTGCCGCTGTCTTGGTCTTTGGTAAGACTTACGTTGACACCCGCTTTTTTCAACACCGCCACGGCGTTTTTCACGCTTTCGGGGCTTTGATACAATGCGTCCTGACCCACGAAAAGCAACGTTTCGCTATCCGTATTATACAGTTCGTCAAGGCACTTGCACGCCTCTTTGCCGTACACGTTGCCCGTCGCTTGATATTTTCCCAAAAGCGACGTGATATACGCGGGCATTTCGCCGTTTAATACGATTTCCGTTTTTACTTCTTGGACAAACACTTTGGGGTCCCAACCTGTCATACAGTTGTTGGTACAAGCTCCGCAAAGGGTGCATTCGTAAATGTTATCCGCAATTTCTTTCAGCTCGGTTGCTCCTCTTACCACAAGCGATACGCCAAGCGAGCGCGCACGCGCCGTATTTCTTTCCTGACCTGTTGCATTCCCGATAGGGCAAATGTGCCGACACATCCAACAAAATCTGCAACTGTCCGCTATTTTCTTTGCTTTTTCCGTAATATTCATTTTTTTGCCCTCCTATTATAATCCAAGCTTGAACGGGTTCATAATGCCGTTGGGGTCAAGCGATTTTTTGATTCCTTCAAATACCTGCATTGCAGGGCCGTACTGTTCTATCATAAGACGACCGAGCTTGATACCTACGCCGTGGTGGTCGTTGACAACGCCGCCGTTGGCAATCGCCGTGCGTACGCCCAAATTCCACATAGCGTTATGCAAGCGCATGGCTTCCACAGGGTCTTTGGGAACGTCCTTTTCATCGATAATGAATCTATCGTAAATCATGCAACCCCACTCGTACCAATGCGAGAAGT
>JAZOPT010000043.1:0-3985 GCA_045655725.1 Candidatus Scatosoma sp. | reverse complement strand
GTACTACCGTGGAAGCGTTATCCAAGAATTCCCCAAACGCGTATGCAAGCGACGTTTTACCTGTACCCGACATACCCTGCAATATGACAATTTTCGTTACCGCCAAGCCCGCGATAAAGCGACGGATATCATCTATACTGTAATACAGCTTTAATCTGCTGCAAGCATAGTTTCTAAAATCTTCGCAAAAGCGTTTTAACGTTACGCTTTCGTCATACGTGGAACGCTGATATTTCGCTCTGTTGGCGTCTATTTCGCAAAGCATATAAAACCGCGAACGCCCCTCGTCTTCGTCATCTGCTTTCTTCTTGCCTACGTATCCTGCCGCTGGTACGTTTACGTAATTTACGTTGCCGCCGTTTGCCGTTTGCGTGATATTTCCCGTTGCAACGATTTTCGGGGCTTTATTTTCGTTTTTCATTGTGGTAACGATTATCAAAATAAGAATTACCACCACCAAAGCGGCGTAAATAAAAATTGCCACTTTGGACGACATCACGTCTAATAATGTCTGCATTGCGCTACTCCCACTGCACAATGCGCTTGTGTGGACGCTGTTCATGTCCATACCTCCTTACAAAACGTTATAAACCTTTATAAAACGTTGCGTTTTACAGTTCTAATCCTTCCGTTCTTACAGCTTTCAACGACTGCGGTACGTTGCCTTCCCCGAAAATATTTTCAAGAGTATGAGAGAATTTTTCCTCTAACGGCTTTTTGCGCTCCTTTAACGTAGCCAAAATACCGTAAACAAGATGATGCGCAACCACGCAATCCAACGCTTCTTCTTCCACGCTACCCGCGGAAAGCAACGCCGAAACGTATTTTTCCATACGCTGCCACATTTTGTTTTCTATACGGTATTCGTTGCAAGCATTGGCGTATTCTTCCAATTTATCCACGCGCTTCCAAAGAATTTCGTCTATTTGCTTTTCACGGAACGCATTCTTGCACATACCGCTAAACTGCGAATAATATACCTGCGTATGCTTCGGCTGTTCTTCTTCTGAGGGTTCAACGGTTTCTTCGGTAGTTTCTTTTTCGTCTACCTGTTCCAAATCAGCCGTTTCCGCAGTGGCATTTTTCGTGTCTGCGGTTTCCCCAATAGCTTCGTTTTCAGAAGCGTCCTCTACCACCAAGCGGGTTGTAATAGCGCCCTCTTTCAAGGCCAATTCTAAAACGCACGCCATATCCAACAAATACTTGGGAATATCCGTTACCTTATCCTCTTTCCCCAAAGCCACGACAAACCAAACGTTTTCCGCAACGGTATATGTATTAGACTCTGTGATACTTGTTTTAATAAGCACCTGCGCTTCTCTTTCCGGCTGATCCACGTAGCGTACCAACGGAGCAAGCGCCACGCGCAACGCATTCGACTGCAAGCCTTGCAAGCATGCCACGTGCATACAATCGTCCGATAACGAAGCGGACATAATTTTCTTCGCTATCTCCGTAGCCTCGCCGTTGCGATAAAGAATCTCGTTTCTTTCTTCCTCTCCCGCAAACGTTTCAACCGCGCTTTCACTGCCGAAATATTCGCTAAGAAGCGGAAGCAGCTTACCAAGCAACGCCTGTTCTTCGCTTTTTACAATCAGTAAACGGGAGGACGCAAATGCGGCAAACAACGTGCGAGCGGTTTGCAAATCGATTGCAACGCCTCTTTCATATAAGAAAGAAACCAACTGCTGACAAGCGGTAGAAACCGTAAAGGTTTTGTCAAATTCTTTGGTAACGACAAGCTTTTCTTCCTTTTCTTCGACAAAATCTTCCTCTTGCTCCACACGACGAACTACGGCAAATTCCTCTTCAAACAACTGCTCGAAAGGAATTTCGTCCGCCAAGTCTTCTATGTTCAATTTTTCTCGCTGCTTCAATTTCTCGTTCATTTTATCTTCCCTATATTTTATTAAAGATTTTTGCTTTTTCACTGTATAAAGCACTGTAAAGCATATCGGCAAAGCGTTTGCCACTGCAATCGCAAGATACATCCACCAAGTTTTGGGAGCCCAGCGCACGTAATTGAAATATGCATAAATAATATCCAAGCATATCATGACGATTACGCCGATCACCGCCGCTTTTTGCCGTCTTGTATTTTTATCTCTCAACGGCTGCGAAGGAGGGTCTAAATAATACTGCCCCGCATGAATATTGGAACGCGCTTGCAAATAATCGGAATACCTGCCCTTTTCCTTTTTCAGAACGCTGCCGTTCAAGTAAAAGCTTCCGTGCAGTTTAATATCGTTGCTTGCACCGCCAACGTATACCTCGTAAGTGCCGCTTTCCGTTACAAATTTATTGTTATCCCAAACGCTCAAATCCAGCTGCTTAAAGGAAACGGTAACTCGCTTGCTACGCCCTGGCTTCAAAAACACCTTGACAAATGCTTTCAGTTCTTTGGCAGGTCGGATAATAGACGATTTTTTCTTGCCTATGTAAATTTGCACCACTTCACTGCCCGCTTTTTTGCCTGTATTGCGAACGGTAAAGGAAATGCCGTTGGACGATACCTGCATACGGGAATACCCAAACTTGGTATAGCTTAACCCATATCCAAACGGATATTTTACTCTCAAAGCAGAAATATCGTAATGCCGATACCCATAAAACGAACCAATCTTATTTCTACCCGCGTCTTTATACGCGCGAAGCTGTCCGAAGTGTTCGTCTGTGTTATTATAACAGGTAAACGCTAACTTGCCCGACGGATTCACTTGACCAACCAATGCGCCGCAAATCGCCTTTGCTGTTTTTGTTCCGCCAAACGGAGCAAGCATTACGCCGCTACAAGCTTTATCAAACTTCATATCGGGATAGCAATCCCCGACAACCACCGCCACGATTTCCTTTTCTAATCGCGACAACGCTTGCAACAAAGCAAGTTGGTTTGCGGGCAGTTGTGAGTTTTTATTCCTTCTTGCCCGTTCGCTTCCCGCTGCGTGATAGCCGATAACCACCACCGCCACGTCCGCTTGCCGAGCCAAATCACACGCTTCGCGGATAAGATTATCACTTCGGTCTTCTTCAACGTTATACCCTTTTGCAAAGCCGATACAATTCAGCTTTTTGTTTTGCGAAAGGGAAAGAATTTGTTTATAAATGCTCTCTTGTCTTGTATCTTCCGTATAATCAGCAAGATCGCCAATCAACGCCATTTTCCGTTTTCTCGTCAACGGCAATGCTTTCTTTTCGTTTTTTAACAATACGATACTTTCCGCAGCGGCGTTAAAAGCAAGCTCTTCCTCATCTCCCTGCAACGACGGCGACGCTTTGGCACTCGACTTTGCGCAAGCCACAGTGAAATCGAGAATGCGATCGATTGCGCCGTCTAACATTTCCATACTCAGCGCATTACCCTCTCGGCATTCCGTTTCTATTTCAGAAAGGGAAACCTCGCCTGCCTCAAACGCTTTTTGCAAAGTCTGATAGCGTTCTAGTGCCGTTTTCAATACCGCAACCGACCCATTTTTGCAAAGCCCGCCCTCTTCACGAGCGTATTTCAACACGTCGTCGGGAGTTTGGCAACGGTAAATCATCGTCGTTTTCTCTTTTAACGCTTCAATCGACTGCGCATTTACCTTTTCATAACTGCCCTTTAACGGCAATGCGTCCGTTTGCATGGCAGTTACGCCGTATTTGGCGGCAATATCAAAAGGTTTTAGAAAATAACCTTTTACAGCGCGCATATCTGCCTGTAAATCGGAATAGTCCACGTCCTCTTGCGTCATTGTGGGGTCGCTGATACACGTTTTTATACCTATGCGCGAAGCCGCCGTAATACACGCGCCTGCAAGCGTTCCGCTTAAAAACGGATCTTCGGAAAAGCCTACCGAATAGGGAGTGGCTTTTACCTTTGCCGTAGGAACGTTTAACAAAGTATTGCCGTCCTTTTTCGCTCGGGCTGCCAAACGTTCGGCAACCTTGCCTATCAAATCCACCGACCAGCTGTCTGTGAGTCCGTTAAAGGACGGATATACCGTTT
>JAZOPT010000042.1:0-18747 GCA_045655725.1 Candidatus Scatosoma sp. | reverse complement strand
AAATGTTTGCAAAAGAGATTTGGTATTATTCCTGGTGTTACGGATAAGAGCTATATTACGAACAGCTATCACGTACACGTAACCGAAGACATCGACGCGTTCACCAAACTTAAATTTGAAAGTGAATTCCAACAGCTTTCGCCCGGCGGTGCAATCAGCTACGTAGAAGTTCCTAATATGCAGAACAATATTCCCGCAGTGCTGTCCGTTATGAAGTTTATTTACGATAACATTATGTATGCGGAATTGAACACCAAGAGCGACTATTGCCAAGTTTGCGGCTACGACGGAGAAATCCAGATTACCACAGACGAATCGGGTAAGCTTGTTTGGGAATGCCCTTGCTGTAACAATCGCGACCAAGCGAAAATGAACGTCGCAAGACGCACCTGCGGCTATATCGGTACGCAATATTGGAATCAGGGCAGAACGCAAGAGATTAAAGACAGAGTGCTGCACCTTTAATGAATTATGCAACGATAAAGTGGACGGACATCGCCAACGGAGAGGGAGTGCGTATTTCCCTTTTCGTATCGGGGTGTACGCATCACTGTAAAAACTGTTTTAACGAAATCGCATGGGATTTTTCCTATGGCGAAGCGTTTGACGAAGCGGTACAAGCAAAAATTTTATCGGAATTGGAATCCTCCTTTATTGCAGGCATTTCCTTGCTTGGTGGAGAACCTTTAGAGCCGCAAAATCAAGAGGCGTTGTATCCGTTTGTGCAAGAGGTCAAACGCAGGTTTCCGCAAAAAAGTATTTGGTGCTATACGGGTTTTGTGTTGGACGAGAAAAGCGGAATGCTGAAAGAAACGCACAAAAACACCGCGGTAACCAAACAACTGATTGCCTTGTTTGACGTATTGGTGGACGGTCCGTTTGTAGAGGAGTTAAAGGATATCCGCTTGAAATTTCGCGGGTCGTCTAATCAACGGATTATTGACGTTCCGAAAACGTTGCAACATGGCGAATGCATTTTGTATATGGAATAAAAGAAATTCCGTCGCATACGATAAAGTATGTCGGCGGATTTTTTTAAGAAGAAATTTGGGCGAATTGTAGTTTGCTTTTTGGCTCTTTTTGTTACGGTGGGCGGGCTTTTGTATGCATGGCAAGTGAAAACCAGAGTGCGAATAAACACGTCCAAACAATTTTATTTTTTGATAGATACGTCTGTAAACGTACAGGCAAGTACGTATGGTGCGCAGTCGGATGGCGGAGCGGGGGATTTGTTGACGGTAGAGGAAAATACAGGCGTGGCGTATTCGGTGTATTTTACCGAGGAAGAGAGTCAACAGGCGAAAAATTCTTTGCAAACAAGCTATGCCAACGTGTCCGTTTGGGTAATTTCCGCTCCCGATATTTATATAAAAAAGCGAAAAGCGAAAGCGTTAGCCGAGAAAATAGAGGGTGCGTTTGAAAGCTTGTATAATAATATGCAAGTGCTAAACACGCAGACGTCGCGTTTGGAGGATGGCGGAACGCAACAATCCTGCGCGAGGATTTTGAATATACTTGCAAGTAATTTTGCTTATTTGGGTTTAGAATATAAAACTGTGTTGCCTGCGTATGCGAAAAAGTGTGATGAAATTGCCGCCGTATTGAACGCATTGACATACGGGGTAATTTACGTAAGAGATTTGCGGTATTTGTTGTGTGAACTGTGCGTTTCCTACGTGCAATTATGCGAAGAATATTCTTGATAAAAATAAATTTTATAAAAAGCAAGAATTTTTTTGAAAATCTTTGAAAAAACGCTTGCTTTTTTCTTTTTAATTGAGTATAATGAATAAGCTGTCGTTAAGGGAGCGAAACAGAATATGCTACTGTGGCTCAGTCGGTAGAGCAGCTGATTCGTAATCAGCAGGTCGCCGGTTCAAGTCCGGCCAGTAGCTCCAAAAACAAGCTTTTATGCAATAATCAATGCATAAAAGCTTGTTTTTCTTTGCTTTTTTGCATAAATATTCATAAGTTTTTGCGATAATCCTAATCTTTGGGTTGTAATTTGGGCAGCAAAAGCGTTTTATAAGACGGATTCCATATAAGACGAACGTTTACTTGCATTGGCTCGGCGAGTGTTATGCCTATCAAGTTTTCGTGTCTTACAATGAGCTCTTTGAAAACAAAGCCAACGGCAACGTCTTCTAAAATAATATTGATTAAAGTGGATAATTGATTGGTTTGCAAGAGAATATTCGGGCTGATTTGTTCTTTTGCAAAACGCTTTTTAATTTCTTCCGTTTGAAAAAAGCTGTTTTCAAATAAGACCAGCGGTGTTGAAGCAAGCTGTTTTATTTGTACGTTACTTAGTTTTGAAATAGGGTTGTTTTTCGGGGCGCAACATACAATTTCCAAACCGCCTACTTGTAAGAAAGAAAATCGGCTTTCGATAGGTTTATTGTGCGGTAAAAAATACCATATCCAAAAGTCCGTCGTTAAGTTTTTTGGTAAGTTCTTCACGCCCGCCTTCCGTGATCTCTAAACGCACGTTATCGTATTTTTGTAAAAACTCCAATAGCTCCGCACTAAAATAAACGAGCCTATTCACGGCTCTGCGCCCGATATTTCAGGACAAGGAAAAGCGAATCCGCTTGCAACCGTTTGGTCGGCAAGCCAACTTTTGGATTTCTTCGGACACGAAGAATGGGGAAAACGCTTGATAGAATGCATCAAAGAAGTGCTTGTAGAGAAAAAGGTTTTAACGCCTGACCTTGGCGGTGTGGCGACGACCAAAGAAGTCGGCGAAGAAATCGTAAGAAAGGTACAAAAATATATATGAGAGAAGAAAAATAGGAAGCCTTACTTTTGTTTATATATTAGGGTAGATATCACTAAATGATGTTGCCTAAAAGTAAACAAACAATAAACAAATTACACTATCGTATATTTCACCTTTATAATGAGCTTGACATATTTTTTTCATAAGTGTTATAATGACAACGCTAGGAAAAGCAAGGGAACAAGAAATAACAATGAGAATATCCACGGAAATCGATGCGGTAGCGTCTTTAATTGGTGAAGAAAAAACCATTGAATATTTGGCAAAAGCGGGTTTTGACGCTTGGGATTTTTCTATGTTTGCAATGTGCAGGTGGAATTGGGATACGAACGCGCCCTACGACACACCGCATCCGCTCAAAGAAAGCAACTATCTTGCGTTTGCGCGGAAATTAAAACGCATAGGGTTGGATAACGGTATCGTGTGCAATCAATCGCACGCGCCGTTTCCGAGTGATAAGAAAGGTATGTTTGATAATCTTATGCGTGCGATCGAGTGTACGGCAGAAGCGGGCGGAAAAATTTGCGTAATTCACCCGGCGGCATTCAAATCCCCGCAAGAAAACGCGGAAATGTATGGAAAATTACTACCCTTTGCAAAAGCGCACAAGGTGAAAATCGCCACGGAAAATATGTGGGCTTGGAACAAAGAAAAAGACAGGGCGGACTTTGCTGCTTGCGCGACAGCGGAAAACTTCAACGCCGTTTTGGATGCAGTAAACGACGAATCTCTCGTGGCGTGTTTGGATATTGGACACGCGGAAATGATGGGGGATATGGCAAATGCGGTGGAACTTATCCATGCGCTTGGAGATCGGTTGCAAGCACTACATATCCACGATAACGATAAACACCGCGACTTGCACCAAATCCCGTTTTCTATGAATATTGATTTTCAGACGGTGGCAAAGGCGCTAAAAGAAATTTCCTATCAAGGGGATTTTACAATGGAAGCCCCTATGTATTTCAACGCCTATACGGCGGAAAACGTATACGACGGTGTGAAAGCGCTGGCGAAAAGTGCGAGAGCTTTTGAAAAAATGTTTCAAAACGCGAATATTAACAAATAAATTAAAAAGGAACGATATAAATGTTACGTAAAATTATTTTTGAAGATGAAATTACGCTTTGGTGGGATTGGAATGAATTTGAAAATGCCACGCATTACCGCTTCTATTTAGACGGACAATATCACGGTGACAGCAAAAAAACGCACTATTCTTTTTTGGGTTTGCAAGCGCAAACCAGCTATTGCATATACGTGGAAGCGTTTAAGAATGAGGAACTCCTTGCGCGGTTGGGGATTCGACTGCAAACCCCAAAAGCAAAAAAACGCTTGGACGTAACCCAAGCGCCGTATTTTGCCAAGGGCGACGGTAAAACGTTGAATACCCCAATTTTGCAAAAAGCACTCGACGATTGCACGGAAAACGACGTGGTATATTTTCCCAAGGGCACCTATCTTACGGGCGCGTTAAACGTGCATAGCGATACGGAAATATATTTGGACAAGAATGCGATCTTACAAGGAACGGCCAACGAAGCGGATTATTTGCCGAAAATCAAAAGCCGTTTTGAAGGGATAGAATTACTTTGCTATCGTTCAATGTTGAATTTGGGCGAATTAGACCATGAAAATTACGTATATAATTGCCGTAACGTGGTAATCCGTGGAAAAGGTGCCGTTTTAGGCGGTGGTAGACCGCTTGCAACTGCAATGCGCGATGCCGAAAGGGAAAGGCTTAAAGAATTTCTTTCAAAAAACGAAGAATATGTCAAGACCTGTGAAACGGTTGATACAATCCCAGGACGCGTGCGCGGTAGGCTCGTGCATATGTGTAATTGTGAGAACGTCGTGTTAAGTGGATTAACGTTGGGATACGCTCCATCGTGGAATATCCATTTTATATATTCGAAAGACGTCGTAACCTACGGTTGCAATATTTGTTCGGACGCGTGGACGAGCGCAGACGGTAAGGTTCAATTACAACCTGTTTGGAACGGCGACGGCTGGGATCCCGATTCCAGCGAAGATTGTACGGTATTTGATACGGTGTTTGATACGTACGACGACGGGATTGCTATTAAATCAGGAAAAAACCCCGAAGGGAATTGTATAAATCGACCGACGAAAAACGTGCGGGTATTCGATTGTAGAGGTAAGCATGGCGTTGCCGTAGGAAGCGAACTTTCGGGTGGGGTAGAAAACGTATTCGTATGGGATTGCGAATATTTGCACAGTCCAAAATCCATCAATTTGAAAACGACGACAAAACGTGGCGGTTATATTAAAAACGTAATGGTAAAAAACTGTGATTTGTTATGTGTTTCCATGGTAACTTCCGTGGGGTTTAATAACGACGGCGAAGGTGCGGACACGTTGACAAAAATAAGCGATTTACATTTTGAAAATTTGCGGTTAAAAGGCAACACCCGTGCTTGGAATGGCGCGAAAATACCGAGCGTGCCTATTTTCATCGAGGGGTTTGACGAGAGAGAAAACCGTATAAGTAACGTTACGTTTCAAGACGTCGTCGTGGAGAAATTGCCAAATAACGAGAAGCAACGAATGATTATAAAAAACGCGGAGAATGTAACTACGGATATTTTGTTTGAATAAAAACAGGCGGTGCATATCATATGCACCGCCTGTTTTTACTTTCTTTTTAAGCGTTAGGGGGTTACCGTAAACGTTGACTGCGTTATCTCATAAGGTTTCTCTATTGCGTTTTTAACGCTTTCAATACAAACCTTCTTTGCATCGTCGGAAACGCCCGTCGGGGCAAAAGACACGTTGTCGATCGAATAGCCCGTTGTCAGATAGGCATAAGTTAATGCCGTCATATATCTGCCTATATCTTTGGATAAATGATAACCGTCGCGTGTGAGAGTGTCGCCCAAAAAGCTGGTTCTTGCATTTTGTACCACCGTACCGTTAGGGATAACGAAATTAACGTTAAGGTTATCCGTAACTTTACTTTTAACAGCGTCGATAATGGCATTATACATTGTCGTTTGGTCGTTATTATACGTTTCAAATCGACTGTTTACGTAATCTTGCTGGAAGGCCCAAGTCATATGCCAACCGATTTTTGCATTCGGTTTTTCCTTTTCCACAAGCTTAATCATTTCGTCGATGCAAGAATACGTATCCGCAAGCCCAACGTCTGCGCTGTTTTGTTGTAAAGTAATATAATCCCAGTCATCGTCGAGTATTCCGGAAAGGCTCGTTGCGTTTTCAGTTGTTTTCCAACCGCTGCCTACGTTCGATTTATATTCGTATGCAGCCGATTCGCTTTCCAAATTAGCATAATGCGTTTGTAAAGAACAACTGCCAATGTATAAGTTGGCTATATGTATCTTATAGCGCTTGGTAACGCCTAAACTTCGAAGAACGTTGGGGAGAAGCCAAAGGGCATCGTCGGAAAAACTGTTGCCGATTGCAAGGATTGCAAGTTTTCCGTCGCTATCCCACTTTTGTTTTACTTTTTTGCCTTTTTTGTTGCCGACCAAATTCCACGTTCCATTTTCTTTTTTATAATAATCGTGAGAAGTGTTGTCTAAATACATTTCACCGTCCGACCCTAAATCGTCGAGCGGTACTGTATAACCGTTATGCCACACGGCGTTTTCTTCGTTTACCTCGGTAGGTTTCTCGCACGAGCAAACCATAAAGCAAAATAACAAGGTTAATAGGATACATAAAAACGTATTGCGTTTTTTCATTGAAATCTCCTTTGCGCGTATAGATTTTATTATCTTTCATTGTATATCTAAAAAGTAATATTGTCAATACTCTTAAAAAAAAGAAAAAAACGATAGTATAATTTATATCTTTTTTGTTTACTTTTTGGCTATGGCTCAACGAGAATTCAAGAGCAGAAATCTTGGGAGATACAAAAGCGGCGAATATGCGGTTGCATATTCGCCGTAAATTATTTGTGATTATTTTTTCTGAATTTTCTAAATTGGAGTGGCGTTATAGAAAGATTGTTTTTAAAAACCTTGCAAAAATAGTTAACGGAAGAAAAACCCAAAAGAGAGGCGATTTTTTCTATGCTGTAAGCACTTGCACGCAATAGGTGCTGTGCTTCGTTGAGTTGCAAAGCAAGCTTATATTGAAAAACGGTTAGACCGTTTGCTTGCAAAAATCCTTTGGCGATCCACGCTTTGGAAAGATTAAAATGCTGGCAAAGCGATTTATAAGTTATAGGTTCTTTATAATGACTTTTAATGTAATCCATGATTTTGAGTATGGTAGGAGAAAGCTGATAATTTAACGTTTCATCCTTTAAGGCGTGCGTGGAATTCAGTGCGGAAATTTTTGCATGGTAAAGTTTATACAAAAGCATACCCAGCGTAAGAGAAACCTGTAATTGATTTTCTTTCGTGATGAATTCGTTCAAGGATAAAAGCGTATCTAAAACGCAAGAAATCTCTTCCATATCTTCGTTTTTTAATTGCACGACGCCCATATCGTGAAGTCTATCCAAAAAAGCATATTGCGCTGCGGGTAAATCGTCGGTAGGAATAATCACCAAAAAGCGTTGATAAGGACCGCCTTCAAATTTATGAAGCATGTGCGGTGCGATTACTGCAAGAGAATTCTTGGTTAATTGATAATATTGGTTATTGCAAAAAAAATTTCTCGTTCCCGATACTTGAAAATACAGTTCATAGTAGTCGTGGTTATGAAGATAGGGCATCGAGTGCGTCTGATTTTGCGTAAAATAGATATTAAATCCCGCCATGGTAATTAGATTCCTTGTTGTTTACTATAAAATAATTTTATCCAAAATATTCAAAAAAGTCAATCGTTTTCCGCTTGTTTTATTAGAAAATAAATACCAAACATACAGGATTATTTGGCTTCAAAAAATACAAGAAAAATTTGGCTTTTTCGGTTATTTTTCACAAAAATACAAAAGCGAAAAAGGCGTTTTTGTGCGTGTGATAAAAAAAGAAAATACAAAAAATTAATAAATAGTAAACTCTATCTAAGAAAATTATAATATCCACAATTTTCCTTTGGGGAAGCTATTGAAAAAAGGTTTAGGGTATGTTAAAATAATGAGTAAACAAAGGCAGGGAGAGTTGCGTAAATGCAAAATCGTTAGAAGTTATGGTTAAGAAAATAGTGTTTGAAAATGAAATCGTTCTTTACTGGGAGAAAGCATGGGAATTGCCTGAAAGAGCGAGATATCGCATTATTGTGAACAACGTTGTGCGTGGAATCACAGACATGACGCATTTTTCCATTGAGAACGTTAGGCCCAAAACAGTGTATGATTTGCTTGTGGAGCGTTTAGATGCTCGTGGTTATGCGGTTGAAACGCTGTTGAGTGAAAGAGTAATCACGCCAAGAGCAAGAAAGAAAATCGACGTAACCCAAGCCCCGTATTTTGCGGTAGGGGACGGAAAACAGCTAAATACCAAAGTGATACAGCGTGCGATTGACGATTGTAAGGCGGGAGAAACGGTGTATTTTCCCCAAGGGATATATCTCACGGGGGCGTTGAAATTACATAGCAATATGGAGTTGTATATAGACAAAGGGGCAACCGTGCAGGGTACTTCTTGTGTGCAAGATTATTTACCGAAAATCAAAAGCCGTTTTGAAGGATTGACGCAACAATGTTACAGCTCCCTTTTGAATATGGGTGAGTTGGACGAAAACAATTACGGTTTTTCTTGTAAAAACGTAGTTATACGTGGCGGCGGCGCAATTTTAGGCGGCGGAAAAGCGTTGTTAGATGCCGTAGTGGTGGTTGAACGGGAAAATTTGCGAGAATATATGGATAATAATCCTGAATACGTGGAGACTTGCGACAAACCCGATATAATTCCTGCGCGTGCACGCCCTCGCGTGATCAATATGAGTAATTGTCGGAACGTGGTGATTGGTAACCTTACCATTGGGAACGGCGCGGCGTGGAACGTGCATTTCGTGTATTCCAAAGATATCGTAACTTACGGTTGCCATATTGTATCGAAAGGGGTTTGGAACGGCGACGGTTGGAACCCTGATTCCAGCGAAGATTGCACGATATTCAATACACAACTTGATACGCACGACGATGCGATTGCGATTAAATCAGGCAAAAATCCCGAAGGAAATATTGTAAATCGACCGACGAAAAACGTGTGGGTTTTCGATTGCCACGGGACGCGTGGCGTTGCGATTGGCAGTGAGCTTTCGGGGGGTATTGAAAACGTATCCATTTGGGATTGCTGTCTAAACGTTGGGGGTGGCTTGAATATAAAAACATCCCGAAAACGCGGTGGATACGTGCGAAACGTGAAGGCAAAGGATTGTGTGTTTGCGCATATTCGCATTCGGACGGATTATAATTGCAATAAAGACGGTGAGTCGGCGAACGAATTGACGAAGATTGAATATATTCATCTAGAAAACGTGGAAAGCTTGGGTACGTCGACAGCGTATTATACGTTTAACAAAGTTTCCGATCATGCGTTACGCATCGTGGGCTTCCCCGAGAAAGAATATCATATCAAATACGTAAATTTGAAAAATTTGAAACTGCACGTTCCTTGCGGAGAAGAGCAAAATAAGGTGGATATTCAATACGTTACGGATTTGAAGCAAGAGAATGTCGTTTACGTATAAATAGTTGGATAGGAATATCCTAATTGAGTAAAAACAGTAAGGAGAAAAATATGAAAGAAAACGTAGAATTAAAAGTAGATACGGAAGGGCAACGCCGTAGAATTTTGAGACGTGGTAAAAAAGCTTCTTCTCAAAAAACGTTTAGAAGAGAAGCACTTATATTTTGCTATTTGTGTATGCTCATTCCCTTGGTGCAATGGCTTGTGTTTTGGCTGTACGTAAACGTGCAAACGATTATGCTTGCATTCAAAAATCCCTTAACCGATCAATGGGATTTCAAAGTGAATTTTATATGGCTTTGGAGAACGCAGGTACATATTGACCCAGAGTCGTTGCGGTATGACCAATCCTTGATGAAGGCTTTTGAAAATACGATGCTCTTCTTCGGTATCAGGATATTCTTCACGCTACCGATGAGCGTAGTTATCGCGTATTTTATCTATAAAAAAATTTGGGGATATAAAGTGTTCCGCTTGGCGTTTTATTTGCCCGCGGTAGTACCTTCGCTCGTTATGACGACGGTATGTCAGCAAATCACGCAATCGGGAGGAATACTCGACAAAGTGTTTAACTGTGTACCGCTTGGGGGGTTATTGGAAAACCCTGCAACGGCAAGGGGTACGTTAATCGTATACGTGTTACTTTGTAGCTTTACAACGAACGTACTGCTATTTAGCGGAGGTATGGCGCGTGTGCCTATGGAAGTTATCGAAGCGGCAAAGTTAGACGGCGTTGGACCTTTTCAAGAAATTATTTTCTTAATTATTCCGCTGATTTGGCCTACGGTAACCACGCAAATTATTTTGGCGTTTACGAATATGTTTGACGGCGGCGGACCTGTACTACTCTTAACGCAAGGTAGAAACGGTACGACGACCTTGGCTTTTTGGTTGTTCTATCAAATAGCGGGTACGGGAAGAACGGCAATCCCTGACGGTGGACCGGGTGTATATCGCGTATCTGCGGTTGGATTGATTCTTACGGCAATCGCCGTGCCGACGGTGCTTATCGTTAGAAAGATCTTCGACAAAGTCGAACCGGTAGAATATTAAGGAGGTGGCCGAAATGAGTGTGATAAAAATGAAAAAACCGAAAGGAAACTATGACGTCCGTTCTCTTACGGAAAAAATCGTTTTCGGTGTTGTCGTTGTTGCTTTCAGTATATATACCTTAATAATCATGTATCCCTTGGTATTTCTCCTTCTAAAATCCTTACAAGATACACGCGACTATTTGGGTATTACGTTGCCTATGGATCAGACGGAAATGCCTATCTTCTACTTCAAAAGCGGTTTGGCGTTTGAAAATTACTTGAAGGCGTTTACGGAGATGAAACAGCAAACGCCCAGCGGTGAAGTGGGTTTGCTTGGAATGTTCATCAACAGCGTTTGGTATACGGGTACGAAGCTTTTGTTAAACGTATTCATGTGTACGATCACAGGCTATGTATTGTCGAAATACACCTTCCCCGGCAGTAATTTGTTTTTTGGGCTTGCTATCTTCTCGATGACGATTCCCGTCGTCGGAACGTCGGGTTCTTTGTATAAACTTGCTTCGGATATAGGCATTTATAACACCCCGTTGTTCGTCGTGTTCACTTCACTTGGCGGTTTTGGTTTTAACTTTCTCGTAATGCACGGCGTATTCAAAAATATGTCGTGGAGCTATGCTGAAGCGGTGTTCTTGGACGGTGGCGGACATTGTACTGCATTCTTCAAGATTATGATGCCGCAAGCAAGAGCGTCCATGACCACGCTTATGATTTTAGGTTTTATCAATTACTGGAACGACTATACTTCTATACTTATGTATATTCCCAGCTTCCCCACCCTTGGTTCGGGGCTGTACGTATTAGACCTTGTTATGCGAGATCAAAGAACGATATATTTTGCAGGGCTTGTGATCATGCTCGTGCCCGTGCTCACCGTCTTTACCGTGTTCTCGGACGTGTTCATGGGCAATCTGTCGGTTGGTGGCTTGAAAGGCTAATAAATGAAAACAGCGCGAGGGGCGTGCCCCTTATTTGGTTATCCTCAACCAAATAAAAAATCTTATCAAGAAAAATAAAAAAAATATATATAATGGAGAAAAATTATGAAAAAGACATTGAAAAGAATTTCAGCACTTGCTCTCACGGGGCTTTTGGGAATGACGGCTTTGGCTGGGTGTTCCAAAGAACAATCGGCAGAAAGCGATCAAACGCTTGAAGTTTATATTATCGATACGGGATATAGAACGGACGGCGCAAAAGCGATCGTGAATTCGTTTGCCGAGCAGGATTGGGTAAAGGAAAAATATCCCAATTTGCAAGTGAAGTTCACGACGAACAATATGGAAGGTTTCGCGCTCAATAAAGTAAAAACGCCGAAAACCAACGAATTTGACCTGTTGTTTACGAGCGACGAAATGATTTCTACCTTTGAAAAGAACAGTAAGGGCGAATATCTTTTGACGGAACTGACGGACGTTGTGTATAACAGCGAAGTTCTCGACCAAGCGGGCAAAAAATATATCGATGCGGTCAACGACACGTATCTTGAATACGTAGGGTATACTTCTCTTACGGACGACGTTCCCAAATACTTCCAAGTGCCTTGGGTAACGGGCTTGAAAGGGCTTTTGTATAGTGAAGAAATCTTGGCAAGATACGGTTACACCGACGGTAAAACGCCGAATACGACGGACGAACTTCTTGCACTTTGTGCGGCAATTAAAGCCGATCCTGCAAACAGCGGAAACAGCAAAGGTTATTCCATTTTACACCATGCAAACTATTGGAATGATTTGGTGCCGACTTGGTGGGCGCAATACGACGGAATAGAAGCGTATACGAATTTCTGGCATGGTACGTACGTATCGGCGCGTGGTGAAACAGAGTACAGCAACAAAATATTTGAGCTGGAAGGCAGATTGAAAGCGTTAGAAGTTATATATGAAATGTTAAGATTTGAGAATAAATACTATGACATTGAAAATTACGACAAGGGCGACTTCATGCAAAGACAAACTAATTTCTTGAAAGGGCAGTATGCGTTGGGTGTAAACGCAGACTGGTACGATACGGAAATGAAATCCACGGTGGAATTGCTTAAGGGAGAAGGTATCACGCCGCACACGATTAAAATTATGAAAATGCCGATTGTGAGCGACATTATAGATCATCTTGACAC
The DNA here is from genome assembly GCA_045655725.1 of Candidatus Scatosoma sp. Classification (GTDB taxonomy): domain Bacteria; phylum Bacillota; class Clostridia; order Christensenellales; family Borkfalkiaceae; genus Scatosoma. The sequence goes on along the minus strand of JAZOPT010000042.1, from coordinate 6,171 downwards.
CGTGAAGCAAGACGACCAGTTGAGCAAGGTTATTGCCGCAATCGACGAAGGAAAGAGTTATGAAGAAACAAAAGAAATTGTAAGCGGGCTGTCCGAAGACGATTATAACCGTATTATGGAGGCAAGGGGAGTATATCTCGCGCCTGGTATGGGACACAGCGCGGTAGTACCTGCAAAAGCAAACTCACAAGACGTTGCGCTCGACGTACTCAAATATATGGCGACGAAAAACTGTCAAGAAGCGTATATGCAGGCGACGGGCGGACAAAACTTGCCTTTCGACTACGATTTCGACACGGCATCGCAGGACGTATTAGATTCCATTTCACCGTTACAAAAGGATAGACTTGCATATTTCTACAATAAAAACTATCCTATTCACATCTTGAAGCCCAGGCTTCGTTATCCGCTCGTGCGTTATGCAAATTTCTCGATGTTCTCGACAAATGCGACCACTTGGCATACTATCTTCGCGCTTGAAGAAGTGGGAGCAACGCCTCAAAAGATTTTCGATGATACCGTAAAGCATTGGACGAAAGACACCTTTGAATTTGCGTTGCAACAAGCAGGGTATATCGAAGGACAAGGTTAATAACGAAGTAGGATAACCCTTAAAAAGGAGGAGTGAAAATGAAGAAGTTGTTACAAAGAACAATTTCCTGTTTTTTGCTTGCGACGGTTTGCGGAACGGCTGTTTTAAGCGGTTGCAAGAAAAAAGAGGAGGAAAAAGCGGCGAACGTTGACGTTTGGAGTACCTATTCTACGCAAAAAATCCAAAAAGACGTGAAAGACTACGACGACGTAAAGTTTGAGCCTGCTATCTCTTTGACGATGGCGCAAGGGGAATATGAAGGCGCGCAATTGATCATGACGCCTGAAGCGGACGTTGCGTGGTATAACGCAAGTATTTCCGACTTGACGAACGTGGAAACGGGCGAGATATATTCCAAAGACAGGGTAAATATCTACAAGCAAGAATATATGTACCTGCCTTCCATCTATCAGACGCTGGACGGGGCTAGACCGGGTTATTATCCCGACGCGCTCATTCCGCTCCACGCCGTGGTAGATTTTGAGGAAAATAAGATTACGGCAGGAGATAACCAAGGTTTATATTTCCGTTTTAGTACCCGTCCCGAATTAGATGAAGACGGGGTTGCGATTGTAAAAAATGCAAACGAAACGGAAGATGCAAAGCGGTATTCCTACGTATCATCGGGAACGTACACGGGTACGGTTACGCTCGATTTCAAAACGCACACGCAAAGCGTTCCCGTAACCTTGAATATCGTGGACGCAACGGTGAGTGAAACGACGCACACAAAATCGTACTTCGGTATGCGAAACGACGCATTGGTAGCAAATATGAACTGGTCGCAAGAGGGCTTGGAACAGTGGGTGGATATCCTGCGTGAATACCGTGTTTCCGGTACGAAAGCTCTCAACGACGACGTATATTCCGAAAAGATGGAGTGGGCTAGAGTGGACGCAATTTGGAAACAAATCTCCTATGACCGTTGTTCTTCTTGGTCGCTTTCAGTTCCGACTGCTCCATACGAGAATAATTTCATTTATCCCGAGGATAGCGGAAAGAAAACGGACGCGTTGGCGGTATTTGAGCCCGAGAAATATTTAGAATTGTTTTCCTTGGATAATCCGTTTTACGTGCAATCCTTTAAAACGCCCGAAGAAGCGCAGTTGCACCATTCCAAATTCGTAAAAACAGACGAACACGATCAAGAATATGCCTACGATCCTTCGTTTGAAGGAGTCACGGGGATGTCGGTAACGGGTTTGTATCGTACGCTTTGGCTGTTTATTGAAAAATGCTTGGAAAATGACGTAAATTTGATGGATAAACTGTACTACGGTTTTTCGCATCTCGACGAAGCTTGGCGAAGCAACAGACATCAATCGGTGAGAGCTACCGCAACGCTGTATAAAGCTGCGCTTATTTCCTTAGCGGAAATGCTGACGGCAGAAGAAGATCCCACCTATACGGTTTGGAGCAAAGACGTAACGCTCAAATTTTCCGAAAGCACCGTGAGCAAGGAAGAAATTATACAGTCGTTGTTGCGTATGGGCTTTGTTTTTACGGGTGAATACGTGGAAGCGTATCAAGGGCTTATCGAACTGTGGTGTCCTCTTTCCAATTTCTACGGATCGGAGTATGCGCGAGAAAATTATTACGCTCAACAGGAAGAAAAGTGGTGGTATCCCGTTGACGACGCACCCGGTTATTCGCCCACGATCGAGACTTCCGTACTCTACACGAGAATACCGGGGTGGATGATGGCGGACTACGATATTACAGGCTTACTGTATTGGGGCGTAAACTGCTTCTATGATAGAAACGACGGGAAAAGGGCAGACGTAAAAGCGGTTGAAGATTATTTTACAACCAACTATTTGCGTACTCCAGGCTCTAACGGTAATGGGTATTTCTGGTATCCGGGCGGACAGTACGAGCTTGACGAAATGATACCTTCTTTGCGAGCGGAAGCGATTCGCGATGGCTTGGAAGAATGGGAGCTTTTCTACAACATAAAAAACACGTATAAAGATATTAGTAGCCGTATCGGTTTGGAATTCGATGCGTCGAATCTCATTCAAAGTTTGGGTGCATCCTTGTATTCGCAGGATAAGGTTATCAATGACAACGAAGCCTTTGCCGCGGCGCGAGCTTCGCTTTTGCAGATTGCAAGCTGTGCGGAATCGAGTGCGAATATGTGTATCGTGGACTATACCGACGACTCCTACGGCACGCAAAATTATAAAATTTACGTAAATGAAGGGGTAAGCATTGCAAATAACGGTCAAACGCTTACAAACGTATATCAAACGATTGAAGGCGTAGGCACGGTGTATTCCGTGGATATCTCCTTAACGCAAGAAAGCAACTCGTTGCGTTTGAGCTATTCTTGCGACGGCGTTAACTACGAATACGTGCAAAACCTTGGCGGTTGCGTAAAGAAAATTTCGGTGGGTAGCGATGTCGTAGCGACGGATTTTGTGAAAACGTCGGATGTTTCTTTCAGCTCGTCGCTCGTGGAAGAAGTTGCGGGCACGGCGGGCAAAGCAATCAAGCTTTCGATAGGCGCGTCGAACGCAACGAAGTTAGACGAAAAGGTGCAATATTTTAAGTTAACCAACGCGTTTCTTAAAACGGATTTACAAAATTCCAAGAAAATCGTAATGCATTTATATAATGCGCAAGCGGAAAATATGGTAATCACCGTATATTGCAGGCAAAAGGGCGTAGCGCAACTGCGTAAATTGGTTGACGCAACGATAACTACGGGCGATACGCAACTTGTGCTTACGATGCCTGCGATAGATTGGGAGAAGAACGAAATCGAGTATTTGGATTTTTGTGTAGGCGAAGGCGAAACGGCGCAAACGGCAAAAGAGCTCTATATGAAAGATATTGTTATCTACAATAAATAAAGGGAGAATGGCAATGAGAAAATTGAAAAAATTTATGAGCTTAGCTTTGAGTGCGTTGTTCTTGCTTGGCGTGGCTTCGTGCAAAAAAGAAGAAGCGCAAACTCCTGAAACTGAGCCCGTAGCGACCATGAGCAAGGTGGAAAACGATTACAGGGTGGAACTTTGTAACTTTGAACAGTGGCAACCTGATTTTTCTTTGATTAGGGTTTTGAGAAACTTCGGTAAAGTAACGCGGAATAAAGACGAGAATTACGTAAAAAGCGGGAAATATTCAGCAAAATTACAACCCGTGGGTGGGTATTACAGTTATCTAAAGCCTGCTATGTACTATCCGTTTTCGTCTACCATTCACGACTTTAACTACGAAGACTTTTCCTACGTGGATTGTATCACTTTTTGGATGTATAATGATAGTGAAGTGGTGCAAGCCTTGGACGTTGGACTTGTTTCAAAAATCGTTGACCAGCTTTCGGTTGAAAGATACCCTGCGGAAACGTTCTATCTAAAACCCAAGTCTTGGACTCTCATAACCTACTACGTCGATTTTTCCGCAATGGGTATTACGCAAAAGATCGATGCCGAAGACATTATGCAGATTAAAGGCGTATATTTCGAATTTAACAGCTCCGGTTCGACGGATTTAGCAAATTCCCCCGTTTTTTATATGGACGATTTGAATATCTATTATAAAACGGAAGCGAACATGGTTATGGACGTTAGCGAAGTAATGCAATTTAACCACAAGGAAGGCACGGACGTATACGAGCTTTGTGATTTTGAACACGTATATCAAAAATACATTTTCACACCGACGATCAATGACGCGCAGGCAGCGCCTGTATTCACCGTCGTCAACGCGGAAAAAGAAGGAATAGAAGGCTTTTCGGCGGCATCGGGCAAGCACGTATTGCGTGTGGAAACGCAAGGCACGGAAACGGGCAAGAGCACAACGCAATATAAGATTTCGGGTGCAATCGTGCGCGCGTTCTATGATAAATTCTTCTTTGACTACGACACGGGCAAGGATATTATCCCCGTGGAAGAGTGGGGCAACTACTACTTTGCCTACGACGTGTACGCAGTGGATGCGTACGACGACTTCCCCGACGGCTATAAGTTTGGAACGGCGACGTTCCGCGACGGCGACGAAGGTGCGCTTTATTGGCAAAAGACAGCCGCAGTGGTTAAGCAAGGCGAATGGGTAACCACCCGAGTGAGCTTGGCGGACATTGCAAACGAGGCAAACCATCGTTCTCTTTCGTCGGCTAAGGTTGAAAAAGCGTATGCGGCGTATAAAGAACACTATGAAAAAACAGGCGGACGCGGACGGCGTATTTCCGACGCAGGTTCTATCAATTTCACTTGGAACAATTTCAAGGCAACGGAAACGGTAAAATCGCGCGTGGTGTATCTGGATAATCTCCGCGTGTATAAAGCAACGGTGTAAGGGGGAAAAGACTATGAAAAAATGGAAAATTTTAGCGTTATCCGCTTTGTGTGTATCCTGTTTTGCCACCGCAACTGCTTGTAAAGAAAAAGAAGAAACCCAAACCAACTCGCTCGTTGGCTTTGTGGACGAAACGGTGGAAATTGAACTTGGCGACAGCGTTTTCGTGGGCGATTTTTTGGAAATTTACGATAACGAGAACAATCTTTATAGAGCCACGTTTGAACTGACGGACTCCACGGGGAATTACGTAACGCTTTTGAAAAACGAATTTACCGTGCAAGATAGCATAGGGTATACGCTCGTATTGAACGCACACGATCCCAAAACGGGCGAGATTATCGCCACGCGCACGGTGCAACTCAAAACGGTGGATCAATCCGCTCCGCTTATCACGGTAGGCGATATGGTGCAGTACGGCGTGATTGGGCAGGAAGTGAGTGTACCGCTTATGTTCGACGACGCAAGCGAAGATTATTCCACGAGCGTTTCCGTAATGCGCGTACCGTATAGCGTTTCTAAAAACGGTTATGACGAAAGCGCAGGGCAAGACCTTACTGTGGAATATAACGCTGAAAATGGCGTGGCAACGTTTACGCCTACGTTACAGGGCAGACACAAGATAATTGTCGAAGCTTGGGACGGAACGGATAAGGAAGAAGCGAAAACGGCGTCGGTGTACCGTACGAAAGCGTTTTATTTAGACGTAAAAACGTCGGAGGGCGAGATTGAAGGCTTTGACTTGCCGTCCAGCAAGGTTGCCGTCTACGGTCTTAATCCCGACACGGGCAAAGGACATAAAGACTATGCGGGAAACAGCGTGGAATGGAAAGAAGAGCACGAGGGTAGATACGGCGTTGTTTCTATGAAACCTGCAAAAACGGCAACGTATGGTGCTCAAGACTACGGCGCGTACTATTTGAGAAGTACCGTGCAGGATAAAAACTTTATGAAAGGCGCAGGGGATATAACCAAAAACACCCTTTGGGATTACGTGTCTATGTGGATTTATATCGAGGGCGAAAACGGAGAAACGGTTACCGTTGCGGGTATGAGTACACACGGCAAATACGAAAACGTGCCTTGTAATACTTGGTGGGAATATCGCGTAACGCTTGATAACTTTATAAAAATGGGCTTGAATTCCCCTTGGAACACGTTCTCTATGTCTATAACCAATTATGATAACTACCTACTGCTCAACGTAAAAGGCGCAGAGAAAACGGATTATAAGGTGTACGTGGATTCGTTCTCCTACGTCAAGACTGCAGATGTGA
>JAZOPT010000041.1:0-4411 GCA_045655725.1 Candidatus Scatosoma sp. | reverse complement strand
GTGACGTAACGGCACTCGGCTTTGCCGAAGGCGAATACGTTCAACAATGGGCGTGGACACCTTCTGCTTCGTGGGATAACACAGCCGAAAGGAATGGTGTTACAATCTACGGAAAAGAAAATAGTTATACGAGCATTATGTTCTCGTTAGCGGAAGATTTTACTTCAACTGGTAGTCTCTTCTTTGCTTGGACGCACGCAGCGGACGGTTCTTACGTAGATTCAGCATACTACTATGTTTATTTGGCGGCGAACGACAACGCTCGTATCGTTGCGACAAACGGAGAAGTTTTAACCGATACCTTAAAAGCGAACACGGTTTATATGTTGGAACTCTATTTCCCTGCAGGTGTTACTTATTGCAATTTAGGAAACATAACGGCTAATGCACTCACCGTTTCGTTTGCAACGAAGAGCAACAAGACGTATGCTACCTCGATTGCAAGCTCGCCCATTACGGGTACGATAGATAGCACGGTAACCGTTGCTTATACCGCAGAAGAACTCGGCTTTGGCAGAAACGAAGTCGTGAAGCAATTAGAAACCGAAACGGTTTCCAACGTTTGGAGCGATGCTCAACCTACTAGCGGAAAGACTAGACCTGCTTGGTTGATTAAAGTAGCAAGCGAAGCTGGCAAAGTAGCAAAGATTCGATTTGCTTTGTCGCAAGACTTCAACTCTACGGATATGTTGTTCTATGCTTGGGCATATTCCGACAATAGCGGTAATTGTCCTGCAAATGGAAGCATTACGCTTTCTGGCTCGTCGGCAATGCAGGTAAGCATCACGGACGAAGCAGGCAACGCAGTAACTTCGTTGAAGGCTGGTCAAGTTTACGAATTATCGATTTATTGCGCTACGGCAATTAAGTACGATATTGGTAACTTTGTTGCGGAAGGTATGATTACGTACGTATCCAGCGAAGTAACCTATACGGACGTTGATGCTTAACGGCTAATAAAAACTGAATATCATCAGTTGGACTTAAGCAGGGCTCGCTTTGTGGCGAGCCCTGTATTGCATACTATAAGCGAAAAATTATTCAAAGAAGGCAACGGTATATCCTGGGAAGAAAGTGACGATTAAAGAAGGCGCAGTATATTGGAATTGTCAAAATAGAGAAAAACTAACCACCCATTAGGGTGGTTAGTTGGTTTTTGGCGCTTTAGCTTGATTAACCCCCCAGTTCTACTGGGGGGTAGGTAAAAATGCTTTAGGGTAAGGGCACTCTAGAGCGTAGCGATAGAGACAAAAAAATTTTAGTATTTCGATATATTTCATTCGAAACGACAAGGCACCCGTTTATGGGGGCTATTGAGTGCTATGATAAATTTCTACGCCCGTTTACGGGTTAGCAGGTATTACCCCCTTTTAGTGGTTATGACTTGTGAAAATAGTTAGCATTCCAATCTTTTTACGATAAACGGCTTTACCGTTTCCCGATTCGTTTGCAAGATATAATATCCAAAGAACGTTCTTCAATGCCTTGTCTTACGCATAAGTCAATGAACGCTTGTACGGCTCCCACCACGTTGAAATCGGAATCAATGAATACACACCAGCCTTGTGCTTCGATATAATAAGAGCAATCGGAAAGATCTAAACCTTCTTTATAGAACTCGTTGGTAATCAGATTTTTACCAATCATGATTGCGTGCTCAAAATGACCAGGGTAGATAGCGTTTTCCGTATGAACGGGAAGAAGAGCTCCCGTCTTTTCAAGAACGAAGTTTTGTAAAAGAGAAACGGCTTGTTTTTCTTCTTTCGTTGGATTTTGCCCCGTAATGATTTTGTACGTGGTCGTATCGTTGTTGGCTAATTCCATGTAGATGGGAACAGCTTCGCCTGACATTCTCACGCCGATGTCGTCTGCGATGCGCCAATATTTCTCCTCGTAAGCAAGGTCTATTCCTCCGAAATAGGTTTGCGCATTTCGAGTCATCATACGAAGGGGAGTTATTAATACTGATTTAATACGCTTGATATATGCGTCTTTTTCTACTTTCGGTAAATCGGAGTTTTCAACAGCGCGAATACCTTCTTCCAAAGATTGCTCTTGACGTTGCAACATGGCAAGGGGATAAATCTCCGCGGAAAAATAGCGCTGATTTCCGCTTTGACCGCTGACATCCAAATGGAAGTCGTGCTGTTTTAACGCCTCGTAAAAGGCTTCCATTTCGTCTATATATGCCTGTACTTTATCCGCGCCCGGGCCGAAATACAAGGAAACGTATTCTTTGGTAAGAGCGTTTACGTCTGCGTCAACATTCCAGAACAGTTTCGAAGATATGTAGGCGTGAAGCTCGTCATGCCAAATGGGGGTGACGTTGTTTGCGCCCTGTTTCATGATATAGTGCGCGCCCATACGTTGGTATGTTTTCATATTTTCTTTCAGATAAGAAAGGTTGGGGAAATACCACAAATAGTCGTAATAATTTACGTTATAATCCCAAATCATTAAATGTTTGGTGAGCGTCGACCAACCCGCTATTTGTCTGCGAGTTTCTTCCTGTTGTTTTTCGTCCTCTAATCCATACGCATAGTCCGCCAGAATGGGTGCATAACGGATGTATAACGACTCGTCGGGGATAACTTGCTTGCAAATGGGTTTCCCGTCTTTTACGGGCGGTTCAACAGTGGAGAGGTATGCAAACGTTACCAATTTTTTGTCAAATACTTTGCCTTTTTCGGTGAATTTTTGGCGAAGTTTCTTTGCTATGGCGTTCATGAACACGACCATGATACCTGCGTCGCCATACTTTTCTCTCGCTTTTTCACATCTTGGACAACGGCAACGGCAATCTTCGTTGTCGGCTCTGCCAAACATAAAATATTCTACCGACGGGTCTTCTTCCATAAAGCGCATCATGGAGTCGGTAGCAATGGAGACTACAGACGTTTCCACGCTTTCATCCCATTCTCCCTCATCCGTCAAACCGTTGCTGTAACACAATTCTACCGCGGTAAGCGTGCGGAAGAGGTTGTAACAGTGTACGTTGAAAAATTCAGGGTGAGAATCTTTGTATTTATCGTAGGGGACATAGCAGTTCGAGTTATGCGACGTAGGGATTTTTGTGTACCATTTATTTTTTATACCAAGGTCGCTACAATCGGGTGTAAAATCCGCCGAAAACTTATAACGAAGGCTCATGAGCCTATTCTCGGTTCCGTTATAGGAGAGGTAGAGTCTCTGCGGAGAAATGGGCACGCATTTAACTTCTTTTTCAGGAATATCTAAACGCCCACGCATAGGCATATGGCAACAATCGGCGGACAAAAAACGAATGCCGAGGAAACGCTCTAAAAATTCATACGCGCCAAAAATTACGCTTTTGGGAGAGGCGCCGAAAATGTAAATGTTTCCGTTTTTTGGGAGAATGTAGAAGCCCTCTTCGTTTAATTCCGTAAAATCGTATTTCGAAATGATATCTTGCGAATATTTATTTTCACCAAGTGAAATATAATGAGCCTGCCCATTGTAGTTTTCTAAACGGAAGCCGCACGATTTTTCTATAAAACTTTGTAATTCTGTTTTGGCGAATTCCGCAGCCGGCGTACCGTCTGTAAGAAAACCGTATTCCAAAAAATTATTCTTATCAATTATCATATTGTTTTCTCCTGCCTATAGAAAGGATATTCTAATTATAACATAATAAAAATTTTTTTTCAATAGTATAACGACATATTTCTTTTATTATGAAAATCTTTAAGTATGATGCGTTACTTGCTACAGATAAAGAAAAATATCAAGCGTGGTTATTGAATGAAATTCGCAGGGAATACGGCAAGATGATAGAACAAGGCGATACGGCCTGGGAAACGATAGACGGGATAAGCGCATTCAATAACGCAGGTAGCCTTTGCTACGGTTGGAGTGCAATACCTATTTATTATTACGCGACAATGTAAGATAGGTAAGAGAAAGAATGAGAGAGTGACTGAGCTGATTAGCCTATCAAAATTTGCTACGCAGTCAACAAAGAAAAGGAATTTTGCTTTGTCATCCTTTTTATTAAAACAAAGGAACCAAAAAACGGAAGTTTTACGGGGATGATTTCTTGCGTCCTATACGTCACTTCCGTCACTTTTTTCGGCGGAAGGAAGGTAGCATGTCCTGATATACCGTTTTCCGTTACTCCGTCTGCTCGCAAAAAGACGTCGTTTTCTTCTAGCGTGTATCGCCTTGTTCATCATTTGTTTGAGTGTTTTTTGCTGAAACGGTTTTCCCGGAAAAGGAATTGAGTCGTCTTACCATGTATGTGTTTAATATCGTTAATCTTCGGTCTTTTGTATGTTTTTCGGAGAAATACCGTACATGCTCTTAAAAGATTTGCTAAAAGAATATAAATTATATCCAAGCATTTCGGCAATTTCGCTGATGTTTTTCTTTTTTTCAAGAATAAGCACTTTCC
>JAZOPT010000040.1:0-40433 GCA_045655725.1 Candidatus Scatosoma sp. | reverse complement strand
CGGGTTTATGAACGCAGGCGGTAACTTTAACGCAATTCCTAAATATTGTATCACGGTAGGAATGAAAGAGATGTATATGGCAAAGAAAGTGCGTATGTGTATGCCGAGAGATTGGAACGCAGGCGCGCTTCGTCCCGTACTTTTAGGCGAAGAAGATTGTCATTTCCCTTGCTCGCTCTTCCAAAGCCATCCTAACGCAATGTTGTATGCAACGAGAGAAGCGCTCAAAGCTCCCGTACCTGAAATTAGAGTATATAATAAATAATAATGAAGAACGAAATTAAAGAAATCGGGTTTAGCTTTCCCGAAAACACGAAGTATATACTCCGTGAAAACGGCTTGAAAATCACCGTGAAAAACGGGAACGTTTGCGTGGAATATGCTTCCGTGCGTGATATCGCACGCGCGGGTTTAATACTCAAAGCAAACGGCATCGACAGCGACTACGAAATCGAAGAACAATGTGCTTTTGACGATATTTGCCTAATGGTGGATTGTTCGAGAAACGCGGTGAAAAATATACAAACGGTGAAAAAGCTGATTCGTAATCTTGCCATGATAGGCTATACAAGCTTGATGCTGTATACGGAAGATACGTATGAAGTGGAAAACGAGCCTGTGTTCGGGTATCTTCGCGGGAGGTATACAAAAGCGGAAATGCAAGAGCTGAACGCGTATGCAAATGAATGGGGAATAGAGCTTATTCCTTGCATACAAACGCTTGCGCACTTAAATCAACTGACGAGATATAAATACACGCACTTCAAATGCTTTGATTGTGCGGATATCTTGCTAGTTGGGGAAGAAAGAACGTACGAGCTTATCGAGAATATGTTCAAAACGCTTTCGGCGTGTTACACGAGCAAGCGAATACATATAGGCATGGACGAAGCTTGGTTGCTTGGAAGGGGGAACTATCTAAACAAAAACGGGCTTGTACCAAGATTTGAAATCCTGTGCAGTCATTTGCAAAAGATATGCGAGATAGCCAAGCGATACGGAAAACAACCAATGATATGGAGCGATATGTTTTGGCGTATCGCGTATGCGGACAAAAGCTGTCGCGACGAAAACGGCAAGGTCGTGATACCGCAAGGGATATTAGAAAAAATCCCCAAAGAAGTAACGCTTTGTCATTGGGATTATCATTACGTAAAGGCAGATGAATATCGGAAATTGTTGGAGATACATAAACAATTCGGCAATGAAATATGGTTTGCAGGTGGAACGGTGGAAGATAACCGTGGCGTTATCCCCCACTTAACCTATTCTACAAAAGTAGCAAGCGCAGCAATAGAAGCGGCGAAACAATCGGGAATAGAAAGCCTAATGGAAACGGTGTGGGGAGATAACGGTGGAGAGTGTTCGCTGTTTGCAACCCTGCCAGCAATTATGCATTATTCGTATACCGCGCTTGGTTTATCGCAAGAGCGGTTGGAGAAAGAATTCCAAGCGTTGACGGGGTATGATTACAACGAATATATACAATTAGAGCAAGCGCAAACGTTTGGGCAGTACACGGAAGATATCGGCAATCCTGCAAAATACGGATTATATAACGACGTATTTTTAGGGTACGTAGATGCGGCGATAGACGGCGAAGATAAGAAATATTTTTCCAAAGCCAAGCAATCAATATCGCATTTACGAAACGGACAATACGGGTATGTTTTTGAAAGCGCTTACGACTTAAATCAAGTTTTAGAACTCAAATACGATATGGGTATACGCCTTCGCAAAGCGTATCAAGAGAAAGACAAAACCGAGCTTGAAAAATGCGCGGATAATATGCAACAAATCGTAGAACGCTTGGAAAAGTTTATTATAAGCTACCGTAAGCAATGGCTGATAGAAAACAAGCCCAACGGTTTGGAAGTGCAGGAAATCCGCTTGGGTGGATTGAAAGAACGCTTGACGGGTTGCAGAGAAAGATTGAAAGCCTACTTAAACGGGGAAATAGAAGAAATCCCCGAACTCGGCGAAAAATTATTACCCGAAGCGGTGTCGAGAAAGAGAGCAGGCAATCGATTGGATTTGTTCTCGCACGAAGCGATAGCAAGCGTTGGCGCATTCGACGGATTTAGCGAAGTGGACGTATAAGGAGAAAAGGATGAAAGAAAAACAGTCACTCAAACAAAAAGTTAACGATTTTTTCTATGAAACCAATCGAAAACTGTTTTATCCCAACGGTAGAAAAGTGAGCAAAAACGTAAACGCGAAGCGGGATAAGCTCGTGTTTATTTGGGTGCTTTTGGCTTTGCCTATTTTGCATTGGTTGGTTTTTTGGCTGTATGTGAATATGCAAACGATATTGCTTGCATTCCAACATCAAAGAACGGGTGCATTTACGTTAAATAATTTTACAACCGTTTGGGAGAGAATAACTTCGCCTGTGAATAACGATATAGGTATATCGCTGTTGAATACCTTGAAATATTTTGGGGCGACGGTGTTTATAACCATTCCTATTTGTCTTGTAATCAGCTTTTTCTTCTATAAAAGAATTGCTTTTTATAAGGGGTTTAGAATTATTTTCTATCTGCCTGCGATTATTTCGGGTATGGTGTTCGTAACGGCGTATTCCGAGTTTATCGATCCCAACGGTCCGCTGGGCGTGATTATGAACAAGCTTGGTAAACCGTTGCCTTCATACGGACTTCTTGCGAGTACGGAAACGGCAACTTCTACTATTATTACTTACGTGATACTTACGAGTTTTACAACCAACGTACTGTTATTCAGCGGTGGCATGGCGCGTATTCCCATCGACGTGTTGGAGGCTGCGAAGTTGGAAGGTTGCGGACCTGCAAGGGAACTTGTTTCTATCGTATTTCCGCTTATTTGGCCCACGTTCTCCACGCAACTCATTTTTACAATGACGGGTATTTTTAACGCGACAGGTCCTATTCTGCTGTTTACCAACGGTAAATACGATACTTCAACGATTGCGTTTTGGATATTTAAGCAGGTTTACGGCGACGGTAACGTGGGGGGAACGGGCGCGTATAATCTCGTGTCGTGCGCAGGGCTTTGCTTTACGCTTATCGGGGTTCCGCTGATTTTAATCTCGCGTAAAGTCGTGGAAAAGATTGATACGGTAGAATATTAAGGGGGTATGCTATGACGAAATTGAAAAAATTCCGAGCCAAAGACGAGGCAAGTATTTTAACCAAACGCACGAAAGGCGAAAAAGTTGTTTACGGTGTTGCGTTCGTTGTCTTTGCAATTTATTCTTTAGCGCTTTTGTACCCACTTGTGTACTTATTTATCAACTCTTTTCAAGACCCCAGCGTGTATTTAAACAACCGAGTGCAAGGCGGGCATAGCCCGTTTGAGCTTCCGTCCGTTTGGAAACTGCAAAATTATGCGGACGCGATGAAGCTTTGCTTTTACGATACGCTTGGCAAACCCATTTATTTACCTGCAATGTTTTTTAACAGTTTGTGGTATTGCGGTATTGCCGTAGGCGGGCAGGTGCTGATGAGTTGCTTCACGGGTTATATTATGTCGAAATATCAATTTAAGGGCAGGGAGATTATCTACGCTTTGGCAATCTTTTCGATGACGATTCCCGTCGTGGGCAATACGGGTGCGCTTTTCAAATTGGTAGCCGATTTGAACATCTACAACTCTCCAATGTTTTTGATTTCCGTTGCTCTTGGTGGCTGGGGATTTAACTTTATGGTTATGTACGGTTTTTTTCAAAACGTATCGTGGAGCTATGCCGAAGCGGTATTTTTGGACGGTGGTGGACATTTCTCTGCGTTCTTTAAGGTAATGCTTCCGCAAGCAAAGATGTCCATTGTAACGCTCGTGATTGTGGCGTTTATTCAAAGCTGGAACAACTATTTAACGCCGCTTTTGTATTTGCCCGATTATCCGACGATTGCGTCGGGGTTGTATCAACTCAAACTCACGGCGGTGCGTGCATCGAATATGCCCTATTACTACGCGGGACTTATGCTTTCGGCAATCCCCGTAGTCGTGTTATACGGTTGTTTTTCAGACGTAATTATGAAAAACTTCTCGGTGGGCGGTTTGAAAGGTTAAAAAATAAAAATGAAATAAGGGTCGCGTCCCTTATTTGGTTGTGAACAACCCAATAAAAAGCATTAAACGAAAAAAGGAAAAGGAGAAATATTATGAAGAAAAAAGTATTAAAAACGGTAGCGTGTCTTGCGCTTGCTTCCACGACGGCGTTTGCGGCGGCATGCGGGGGGAACGACGTTCCCGATAGCGAACAAACCTTGCAAATTTTCGTGTCCGACCACGGGTTCGGAACAAACTGGGCGCATAAAATCGTGGAGCTTTTCAAAGAACAAGAATGGGTAAAAACGGCGTATCCCCAACTTGAAATTATTGTAAATACCAACGACCAGAACACCTACGTGCAAACACAGCTTAATGCAGGTAAAAGTGCAAATACGTTTGATTTGCTTTTTGGAAATCAACTCACGGATTACAACGGTAGTAGCGAAATCCTTGATTTAACGGAAGTTGTGTATAATAAGGAAGTACCCGGAGAAACTGTTTTATACAAAGACAAAATGAATGCTTCGATGCGCGATTCTTATGCGTATTATAATTTAAACGACGCCGATGCACAAGCACAATACTATCAAGCGCCTTGGCAAGGCGGTATGACGGGTATTCTTTATAACGCGGATTTGCTTGCCGAGTATGAGATCGAAGTGCCCAGAACAACGGACGAACTTATCGTTGCGTGCAAAAAGATCACGGCGCTCAACGCCGACAAAGGCACGGCTAAAAAATACGCGATTATTCAGTCGAAAGAAGCGCCGTATTGGGATATGTATCTTTATCCCCAGCTTTGGGCGCAATACGACACGGCGGCGGGCGTGAATAAATTTTATAGCGGTAAAGACAGCGAAGGCGCAACTTCCCGCAATATTTTTACCGAATATCAAGGTCGAGTAGAAGCTTTGGAAGTGTTCTACGATTTATTCAAATATAGCGAGGGCAACATTCATCCCTATTCGTTTACGCAGACGTTTATGGTGTCGCAAGCGGCGTATCTTGACGGCGCGGCGGTGTTCCACGTCAACGGCAACTATTTTGAAGAAGAAATGAAGGAAGACGTTGCTACGCGTAAAAACAACGGCGCAAAAATTTATAACATAAAAATGATGAAACACCCTATTATCAGCAATCTCGTTAAAGAGCCTGTTTGCGCAAGTATCGCGGGTGAAAACGGCGGTACGGCAGATCAAGAGCTTTCCGCACTTGTAAAGGCGATTGATACCGCGATTGAGAGCGAAAAAACAAAAGCGGATATTCCTTTGGAAGGCGAAGGGTATAAAGTGGATCAAGGTGCTATGGATAGAATTATCGAAGCAAGATTTACGACGGCTTCGTCTTTGTCCACCGGTGCGGTTATTCCTTCCTATGCAACGGGTAAGGAAGTTGCTATTGATTTCTTGCGCTTTATGGCAACGGATATTGCACTCGACGCATATACGGAAACGACGCTTGGTACGACTTTGCCGTTTGCACACAACGTAAAAGCAACGAATCCGACGCTGTATGCAAGTTTGAGCAATATGCAAAAAGAGATTATCACGTATCTCAATTCCAGCGTTTCAAAGATATATTCGCCACTTGGTAAATACGCATTCCCTTTGAATAATTACGCTGAACTTAAACCTTTTGTTGCGGGAGATTATTGGGCAACGTTCTCCGCGGAAAATAACACGAAAACGCCTCAGGACTATTATCAGGAAACGATATCCGCTTGGACGGAAGATAAGTGGAATACAGCAAAGGCAAACGCAGGTTTATAATAAGAGGTAGTTTATGAAAAAACTCGTTAAAAGCGTGACAAGTATTTTTCTTGCAAGCACGGCGGTGTTCGTTGCTGCTTGCAAAGAAAAAGAAAATACGGTTACGCCGCTAAATTTGGAACAGTTGGATATTTGGGGTTGCATTGCAACGGAAAAGGTTTTGCGCGATCAACCCGTTGAAAAATATGCGGAATGGAAAGAAGCTCCCGACGTGAATATCCTTATGGCAAAGGGCGAATATGAAAGCGATCAAATTATCATTTCGCCGAGCGTTGACGTTCCGTATTACAACGCAAGTATTACCGATTTGAAGCTTGTGGACGGCGATGCTACGATTGCAAAGGAAAATATCAACCTTTACAAGCAAAAATATATCCAAGTGGGCGTGGTGTATCAATCGGGTAATAATTTCCCCGAAGGGTTCTATCCCGACGCGCTGTTGCCGTTAGAAACCGCTGTTTCTTACGGAGAAACGAGTATCAAGGCGGGGGAAAACCAAGGTATTTATATCACCGTAGAAACGAAAGCCGATCAAACGGCGGGTGTTTATACGGGAAGCTTGACGCTGGATTTTAAGGAGTTTACTTCCGTAGTTCCCGTTCGCGTAGAAGTTGTAGACGTTACCGTAAGCGAAGAAAATCATGCGAAAAGTACCTTTCTTACGAGCTGGACGTATCAGCACGGCGAATTGAACTCTTCGCAAGAAATGCGCGATAAATATACGGAAGCGCTTATTAAATACCGTTTAGCACCGAGCACGATTTTGAACGAAAATAATCATACGGACGAAGATATTGCTCGCTACGTGGAAAAAGCTTACGGATTTATGAAAAATCCCAAATGCTCGAATATAGGTATTCCTTATTTAGTGTCTTCACAAGAGTACGTGGCGGGAGAAACCTATCAGGCGATCGATCCTGACGTTTTTGAAAAATACTTATACGGGTATGCGGAAAAAAGTTTTGAAACGGGCTTGAATATGCTTGCAAAATGTACACTGTATAACGCGATTATCGACGAGCCTATCGATTTCAGCTTGCCTCCTAATCAAGTCAAGTTAAATTGCCGAATTTTCAATCAAACGGTGAAAAGGGTGGCGGACGAAATCGCGGCGGATACAAGCATCACTTCGGAAATTAAAGACGAGGTAGTAGCGTCTATGCGCGTTATTCCGCACGTCGTTACTTGCCATTACTACGGGGAATACGCAAACTACGCGGGCGACGAATACGTAAACGCATTTTGTCCTATCGTCCGTGATTGCGACTCTGTAACGCAACGCGCGCAGTATGATATGCAAAACGAAAGATGGTGGTACGTTGCCAACCATCCTAAATTCCCTTATCCTAACCTTATGATCGACAACACGAGCGTTTTGAATACGCGCGCAATCGGTTGGATGCAAGGGGAATACGATATTACGGGCTTTTTGTATTGGGCAGTCAATCAATATAGCCTTTACGAACTTGGTACGGGCAATACCGTTTGTCTTGAAGAGTATTATGAAACGCGTGCAAACCGCACAAGCCACGGTACGCACGGCGAAGGATTTTTGTTCTATCCCGGCGGACAGTATGGTTTAGAAGAACCCGTTGGGTCGCTTCGCTTGGAAGCGCTTCGCGACGGGCTGGAAGAATACGAACTTATCTTATCGCTCAAAGAGAAATATAAACAGCTTGGTTTTTCCGCAGATAAACTCATTTCTTCGCTCAATTCCAATTTATACGTAGGCACGGTTGTTTCTACGGACAGTAACAAGTTTGCGGACGCAAGAAAATCACTTTTACAGCTTTGCGCAATGGCAAATTCTTCCGCGGAAGCTTGCATCGTCGATTCCTTTGACAACGGCAACGGCACGATTACGAATAAGGTATATATCAAAGACGGGTACACCTTACAAGTCAACGGCGAAACGGCGAGCGGTGGCGAAACGTTTGGCGAAGGAAAAATTTACACGGTAGAAAGTAAGTTGGAAAACGCCGTGAACACGCTTACGCTTTCTTTCAATGCCGACGGCAAAGAATATATTTACGAGCAAAATCTCGGCGGTAAAGTTACTTTGGATAATGCAGGTACGCTCGTTGGCGGTTTTAGTGCAGAGCTTACAAGCGTTACGGCTACGCTCGAAGGGGATTACGTAAAAATTGAAGCAGGAGCAACGACGGACAAATCCCAACGCTTTAAGCTGAAAACGGATACGATTACCGCGTTGAACGCAGACGCAAAGAAAATCGTAATTGCATTCAAAAACGATAGCGATGAAGAAATTCCGCTCACGGTTTACTATTTAGGGGCGAAAAATCAAGACCTTGGCGAATTGAAATCGGTGAAGCTTGCGCCAAAGAGCGAAATGAAAGTGGAAATTGACGTGGGCAATTTGCAATGGGCGAAGCTTGGAAGTATCGAACATTTCCTGATCAAACTCGGCGATACCAAAGCGGAAAACGCAAAAACCGTCTATATGAAAGAGTTCGTCGTTTATTACAAATAAGGGGGTATGAAAATGAAAAAAACAAAATTTTTGGCGTTTGGTTTATCCCTTTGTACGGCTTTGGGTGCATTCGGCTCGCTCGTTGCTTGCAACGAGCCTACCGACGAAACTATGGAAACGGGCAACGAGATTGTGTTTGCGGATTTTGAAAAATGGGGACCAGATTTTCAGCTTTTGCGCCTTATCAATAATTTTGGTAAAGTAACGAGAAACGACGATAAGGCTTTCGTGAAAGAAGGGAGCTATTCGGCAAAACTGCAGCCTATGGGCGGATATCTCACGCCCAGTCAACCGCTTTTATATTTGCCTACGCAATCCTCGGAGTTTGAATATAATTATACCGATTTCACGCAATACGACCGCATTACCGCGTATATGTATAACGCGGAAGAAAAACCGCTTACGGCAACGATTGGGCTTGTGAGCGCGATCGGCTCGCCCACCACCGTTTCGACGGCAGTTGGCGACACGGTATATTTACAACCCAAAGAATGGACGCGGATTGATTATTGGTTAGAGCTGGATTTATTGAGCCTTTCGGCGGACGTAACGAATATTAAAGGCGTATATTTTCAGTTTGAAAACGCGGGAGTGCTTTATCCCGACGAAGCGCCTACGGTATATCTCGACGACGTACGGCTTGTCAAAGCTATGGAGCAACGCACGGTAAACGATCTCGTAACCTTAAAAGAAAACGAAATTTGCGATTTTGAAACGGATTATCAAAAATACGTTATGCAAGCGGAGCGCGCGGGCACGGTCAACGAAACGTTTGAAATGGACGTTGTTAAAGCCGCCGATTACGGCGTTACCGCGTCGTCGGGCGAAAACGTGTTGCGCCTTTTGCGCCACCCGTCTGCGTCTAACGGAAACAGCCGTTTGATGATTCCCGAAAGCGTCATGAAAAAAGCAGGCTTGGATAAAATTGCAGAATCGGATTATAAAAAGACGTATTTTTGCTTTGATATGCGCTATGGAAGTAACCCCCGAAACGAATATTTAGGCACGCAGGTTACGATGGCTGGCGGAACGGGCAGAACGTGGACGCGCAGGATTGTTAGAAAAGCAGGGGAATATATGCTTTATAGCAACGGGCAACAAATTGATAAAGGCGTGGTTGGGCAATGGGCACCTTGGAATTATTCAGTGAAACCGGGTGCGACACAATGGGCGACGTATAAAATCAGTTTGTTTGAAATTGCGAAATGGTGCGGTGCGGAATACGTAAACAATCCCGGATATTTTGGGATACTCATTTCAAATTATAACGGAACGCAGGACAGCGAATTGTTCTTCGATAATTTCCGTTTGGAAACGGGCGAAGAACTGCAAGTGGACGCGGCTATCGGATAAGGGGGCAGAAAAATGACAAGAAAAAGAAAATGGTTTGTCGGCGTTTTGCTTGCCACGCTTTCCGTAAGTTGTGCGCTTTTTGGCGTGGCTTGCAAGGAAACGGAAGAAAAACAAGCAACGCTTGTGGATTTCACGGACGCGACGGTGTATGCCGATTATAAATCGGATTTTTCCATCAATCCCTATTTAACGGCAATCGACGATCAAGGCGGCGTGCATAAAGGCACGGCGAGCGTCGTGGACGGGGAAGGCAATAAGGTGGAGCTTTTTGCAAACCGCTTTAAGATTGCGAATGTAGAAAATTATACGGCGACGGTGAACGTAACGCTTGGGGAAACGGACTACACCCGAACGCTTACCATCGACGTGCTGGATAAAACCGCACCCGTCATTTCCGTTGCGCAATTCGTGGCGAGAAAAGGGCAAGAATGTGCGCCTGAAATCACCGTAAGTAAGTTTGAAGCGGAAGAAATTACACCTGCCTTTAAGGTGTATTCTATCTTGGGCGAAGAAGCAACCGAACTTACCGTTACGAACGGCAAATTTACGCCTATGAACGAAGGTATACATAAAATGGTCGTAACGGCGGAAGATCAATACGGCGGGGTATCGACGTTAGAACACGAATTTTACGTTCGTTCTTATATGAACGTATTACAAAGCTTCGACGTGCAAACAAGTGTTTCAGACGTGTTGCAATCGAAAACGGGCGCAAACTACGACACGGAAGAAAACGGTTTTTATAGCGTTTGGCACGAAAGTTATCAAGGAAAAACGGGCGTTGTGGAAACGGTAACGACAAGTGGCGGACAGTACGGTATGGGCAAGGTTGCTTTGCGGTTTAACCGCACGGTGGAAGAGCTTGCGGCAATGCAGTTTGATTATATTTCCGTTTTGGCTTGGATAAACGGCGAAAATGGGCAAACGTATCAAGTGAATGCGGGCAACGCCGTTTTGGAAAAAGAAGTGCAGGCAAATGCGTGGCAGGAAATCCGTATTTATAAAGAAGATATCGAGAGTGAAAAATCTTATTGGTATAACGACACGAAAGGATATCAAGGCGCGCGGGATTGGTTTAATCACGCACACGCACAGGACGGTACGGGCGATTATTTGTTTAATATCAAACTTCCCCAAGCGACAAACCCCAATGATTTAACTACGCAATCGGGCGCGGTAAAAATATATTTGGATAGCGTTTCCTATGCGAATATAAAGGTAAGCGATTTTACTTCGCCGACGAATACGGGAGAAAGTTTCACGTTGCCGACGGCAAAGCTTCTTGACGAAACGACGGCGCTTTTGACGGCGGAATACCAAGTGCAAGCAAAGCTTCTTGGCGTTGGAGATTTGGCGGTGGAAAACAATGCAATCCAAATTCCCTACGGCGGGGATTACGTGATTACGTATTCGTTTTTCTATGGTGGCATTACTTATACAAAAGAAATAAGCTTTACCGTTCCGCGTGTGCTTGGAACAGGCGTTTTAGAAGACTTTGCTACGCCGACGAGCAGCGCAAACGTTCGCGACGGGGAAAAAGGCTTGTCTACCACGACGACGAGCACTTGGCTTGCAAGTAAAACGGACGGCGCGGGAACGGAAAAGACGGGCGTGGTGCAAATTTCTCTTGGTGCAGGAAAAACGCTGTATTTCAACGGCTTGCTTTCGGTGGAAGAAATGTCCGCAATGGATTGGGACTATTTGTCCGTTTGGATACTTGTCGAACGCAGTTCTCTTTCGCAGGGTGCAACGGGTTACGTCTATCAGTGGAACAATTGCAATAAAGCCTATGCAAACAAAGTATGGACGGAAATTTGTTATACAAAAGACGAAATCAATTCCAATGCAACCGTTTGGGGCGCGAAAGCCGCGCAAGACGGTGTAGCAACGGGCGTGGAAAGTTTGTATAAACGCCATAGTGCGACTGGTTCGGGCGGATATTTGTTCTCCGTACCGTCATCCGTAACTGATTTCACGGTATATATCGCCGAGATATCGCTTGGTAAGAATGCTTAAAAAAGAAATTGACGGGCAACCGTTAAAAATAAAAGATAAGGAGTAGTAAAAATGAAACAAAATTACAAACCTCTCAAAATGAGAGTTGTCGAAACGTCGCAGGCAGACGTTTTGACGAACGGTTCGACGGAAGCAACGGATATGCCGTTCTTGACGGACGTATACTCCGCGGACGATTGGGTTGAATAAGGGGGAAATGAAAATGAGAAAAACAACAAAAATGTGGTTTCTTGGCGCAATGGCAACGTTAACGGCGTTATGCGGTACAGTTGCATTGCAAAACGAACAACAACCAGTAAACGCAGACGCAGGCTTCACAATGGAAATGCTTGACGGGGCTTCGGTTCGCTTGGTGGGTACGGACGCTACGACGTACGGTATTAAGTACACGGCGAAAATCGCAAAAGAAAGCTACAACGAAAACGCGAAATATTACGTAATGATTATTCCTACGGGTTGGCTTACGAAGTATAATTTAAGCGAAAGCTACGACGCGACTTGCGATTATTACGAAGTATTGACGGAAGCAGGAAAAACCGCGTCGTTTGACAATCCTTCGCAAAGAACGATGAACGTTATGGAAGCTACGCCCAAATTAGACGGCGATTATTACTATTTCAACGGTTCGATTACGGACGTTAAATACGAAAACAGCTTCCGCGATTTCTTCGGCGTTGCGTATATGGAAGTGAATGGCGAAAGAACGTATGCGGAGTTTGAAACGAGCGAAAACGTGAGAAGCGTGTCGCAAGTAGCAAGCGCGGCGCTCAACGATAAGACGAATAATTGGACGACGGACGAAAAAGCAAGCTTAAAAGCAATGGTGCAAAAGGCGTATAACGCGAAGCAAGACGACGATTATACGACGGTGGAAAACGTTGCGCTTCCCACGATTTCTGCGGAAAGCGTTTCCATCGCCTTGGAAAAGGGCAAAACGTATCAGCTTTCCGCACCTACGGGTATTCCCGAAAATCTCGGTGTGGGTGTGGAATGGAGCACAAATAACGATTGCGTAACGGTGGACGAAAACGGCTTGTTGACGATTGCAAAAACGGGCGACGCGACGGTTACGGCAACGGTACTTGGCGAAGACTACACTGTGGCTACGGTGGACTGCGCGGATAACGTGCTTGTCAGCTTTGATAATGAAAACAGCGTAGATAACGTTATTGCATCAAAAAACAATACTTATAAAGTAAATGGGGAAGAGTGTGAGCTTTCCACGACTTGGCATGATACGTTTGCAGGACGCCAAGGTGTCGTTGAAACGCTGACAACGGCGCAAGCGAGTGGTACTTGGGTAACCTACGTGAACGTGATTTTCGATAAAACGAAAGCGGAAATTATGGCTTTGGATTTCGATTATATCTCTATGTGGGTGTGGTTTGCAAACAATGCCAAATACGGCGTTCGTTCGCAAAACTTGAAATTATATGATGATGGTAGCTTGCCAAATAATGCTTGGCAGGAAATTAGAATCACCAAAGATCAAATAGAAAGTAGCACTTCTTATTGGGTTGCGGCCATGGGGACAGCGGTAAGTGCGATAGAGAATTTTGCAAACGCGCACGGTGCTGACCGCGCGGATCGCGAATCTTGGTTAAGTGCAAACAATTTAATTGCATTGCGTCCCGGAAAACATAATTGCGATTCCACGAAGATATATATCGACAGTATTTCCTATGGAAAGAATGAAGATTTCAATATTGCTCTTGAAGAATATACTGCGCCTACGTTGACGGGGGCAACGTTTACGCTTCCCCCGGCAACGATGAAAAACCATGAAAGCGTGGTAATGAAAGAAGAATATAACGTTGTGGCAACCTGTAACGGTGCTTCCGTTTCCGTTTCCGATAATCAAATTGAGCTTAATGACGCAGGCGAGTACGTAATTTCTTATCAATTTACCTATAACGGAATTGTTTACGAAAAACTAATTTCTTTCACGATTAAACGCGCAGGTTTGGTTTTGGCTGACTTTGGTGCGGAAACAAGCGTATCTTCGTTGCGTAACGCCCAGTTGAGTGCAAGTACGGAAGCGAACTATTCGACCCACATGGAAACTAAAAAAGATAGCGCAGGTACGGAAAGAACAGGCGTTGTAAGTCTTTCTCTTGTTGCTAGTGGACAGTTGTTCTTTAATAGTTTATTTACTGCAACGGAAATGGCTGCGGTGGAATGGGATTATTTGTCTATTTGGGTGCTTGTAGAACGTGATAGCCTTGGAACGGGCAATTCGGGTTCACTTTTCCAATGGAATGGTTGCAATAAATCTTATAAAAACAAAGTATGGACGGAAATTCGTTATACCAAAGACGAGATTAATTCCACGGCAACCGTTTGGGGAGCGAAGGCTAGACAGGGCGAGGCTGCTACGGGTGTAGAATGCTTCTACAAACGGCATAGTTCAACGGGGAACGGTAGTTATTTATTCTCCGTGCCTAATAGTGTAAACGATTTCACAATTTACGTGGATAGCATTGCATTTGTCAAAGAAGCATAACAATTCATAAAAATTCCTTTCCCTGTGGGAACAGCCACAGGGAAAGGGCAAATTTTGCTTAAAAGAGAGAAAAAATGAAAAATTTGAAAATCGGCTTTATCGGGCTTGGACAACGTGGGAAAAATCTTTTATATAACGTTTTGGAAAATTTTAAGGACGTGGACGTTGTCGCCGTATGCGACGTGTATTCCGATAGGGTACAAGAAGCACTTGATTTAATAAAAGAAAAACGCAATTTTATTGCAAAAGGGTATCTCTCACACGACGAGTTCTTTAAGGACGAAAACGTGGGGCTCGTTATCATTTCGGCGGCTTGGGAAGCGCACGTGCCTTTGGCAATCCAAGCTATGCAAGCAGGCAAAATTACGGGCTTGGAAGTGGGCGGCGCGTATAGCATAGAAGATTGTTGGAAGCTTGTGCAAACTTACGAGCAAACGAAAACGCCGTTTATGTTTTTGGAAAATTGTTGCTATGGAAAAATCGAGCTTATGACGACGAATATGGTGCGCCAAGGAAAAATAGGAGAAGTGGTATATTGCCACGGGGCGTATTGCCACGATTGCCGTGAAGAAATTTGCGGTGGCGTAAAAAACAGGCACTACCGTTTGCGTAATTACCTTGCGAGAAATTGTGAAAACTATCCCACGCACGAGCTTGGTCCTATCGCAAAAATCCTTAATATCAACCGTGGAAACAGGTTGCTAGCGCTCACTTCTATGTCGTCCAAGGCAAGGGGTCTTGCCGAATATGTCAAGGGCAAGGAAGAATATGCCTTTTTACAGGGCAAAAATTTTGCGCAAGGAGACGTGGTATGCACCACACTCACTTGTGCCGACGGGGCACTTATCACGATTAAATTGGATACGAGCTTGCCAAGAACGTATAGTCGCGAATTTACAATAAACGGTACGAAAGGTATGGTTTCCGAGCAAGACCAAGTTGCACTCACGGAAGAAAGGGGTTTTGTGCACGAGTTCAAAATGGATAAAAACCGTGGCACGCTTTTGGATTACGAAGAAGAATTTTTGCCAAAGATTTGGAAAGAAATTACGCCCGAAGCCATCGAAGCAGGGCACGGCGGTATGGATACGCTTATGCTTCGTTCGTTTTTCGACGCAGTGCAAAACGGCGAAGAAATGCCCCTTGACGTATATGACGCGGCGACTTGGATGAGTATATCCTGTTTGAGCGAAAGCAGTATTGCAAAGGGCGGTATGCCCGTGGAAATTCCCGATTTCACAAGCGGGAAATGGGTCGGTAGGGAGCAAAAAGACGTTATTGATTTTTAACGGTTATGAAATTTGGCTTATTAGAATTTGAAATTGAAAACAATCAAATAAATCTTGTTTCGCACGGCGGTTTTGCCACCGCACCTTATAATTTTGCGGAAGTGCAAATTGTCGGGGAAAACAAGGGCAAGCTGGGCATTAAGGCGGTCGGCTCGTCGGAGAGCAAAAAGCTTGCTTACATATCGCACGAGATTGTAGGGGATACCCTTATTATCACGCAAAGCACGGACAAAGTGCAAGTGAAAACGTATTTTCAAAGCTTTGAAAATACCAACGCTTTGCGTATCTACACGCAAGTGAAAAACGTTTCGGGGCAAGAAATCGTATTAGAAGACGTTTCGGCGTTTATGCTCAAAGGCGTGCTTGGAAAAACGATAGACGATGCAAAGTCGTTGCGCTTTACCAAGTTTATACAAAGCCACCACATGGAATGTCAGGCAAGAACGAATTCGTTTTTCGATTTGGGAATGCACCGCGGGAACGACCAAAGTCAACGCCGAATTGCATTTGCGAATATCGGCTCGCAATCCACGAAAGAAGCTTTGCCACAAGGGATTATCCAAGACGAAAACGGAAACGCCTTAATGTTTCAAATCGAAAGCAATCATTCTTGGTATTATGAAATTGCGGATTTTGAAGCGAAGTATTATCTATATTTATCTACGGCAAGCTTACATAACTGTTCTTGGGCAAAACGCTTGCAAAATGGGGAAACGTACACGACGGTAAACGTGGCGTTATCCTTTGGCAAATCGACAAACGAAGCGATAAACGAAATGACGAAATACCGTCGTCAAATTACTTCGCTTTCAAAAAACGATAAGCATTTGCCCGTGATTTTCAACGAATATATGTATCTTTGTTGGGACAGTCCGTCGGCGGAAAACACGAAAAAAATTGCGCCGATTGCCAAAAGCGCAGGCGCGGATTATTACGTAATCGATTGTGGTTGGCACGACGAAGTAGATGGGAGCATTATCTATCCGTACGTTGGGAAATGGGTGCAAAGCAACGCAAGATTTCCCCGTGGGGTTAGGGAAACGACGGACTATATCCGCTTGCTGGGTATGAAAGCGGGGCTTTGGATAGAGCCTGAAATCGTCGGTATTAAATGCCAAGAAATGATAGACTATTATGGCGACGAGTGCTTTTTACGGCGATTTGGACAAAAAATTGCCGTTGGTGGGAGATATTTTTTGGATTACCGCAAGCAAAAAGTACGCGATTATATGAGCGAAACGATACGGCGAATGGTGGAAGATTACGGCGCGGATTATATCAAGTTTGATTATAATCAGGATATGGGCGTGGGCACGGACGTACAGGCAACCGCGCTTGGCGAGGGTTTGGAAAGTGCGTCAAAGGCATATCTTTCGTGGGTGGAAGAAATCACGGCGAAATTCCCCCAAGTGATATTTGAAAATTGCGCTTCGGGCGGTATGCGGCTTGACTATCAATCGCTGGAAAAATTCAGTTTGGTATCCACGTCCGATTGCACGAGCTATATAAATTATCCCTATATTGTAGGCAATTTATTTTCGGCGGTATTGCCCGAACAGGCGGGGATATGGAGCTATCCTGTCGCTTCCCTAAAAAGCACGGACGAAATTACGGGCGAGCGCGTGGTTATCAATATGATAAACTGTATGCTTGGGCGAATGCATCTTGCAAGCGATTTATCCCTTTTAAGCGAAAAACAGTTTGCGCTTGTGAAAGAAGGCGTAGCTTGTTATTATTCGCTTACAAAGATGAAAAAACGAGCATTGCCTTATTTTCCGCTTGGATATGCTAAATTCGGCGATGAAATTATAGCTTCGGGGCTTATTGACGGAAAGGAAATCTATTTGCCTGTATGGGCGTTGGGTAGAGAAAAGACGGCGGAGATAGATATTGGTTATCAAATAAAAAGCGTTGAGATAGTATATCCCAGCGAAAGCGACGTGAAAGTAAGTGTTATGGGAGAAAAAATAAAGGTAACGTTCCCCGTTTCGCCAAACGCCGTTTTTATCAAAATTAACAAGTAAAAATAGTAGAGAAAGAAAAGACAAAATGTTGAAATCAATAGTTTTTGCGGATGAAATTACGCTTTGGTGGGATAAACAAGAATTTCCCAAACAAACGAATATTTACAAAGTATATTTGAACGGTGTGTATCACGGAAGTACGGTGAAAACACATTATACTTTTGCGTGTTTACAGGAGAGTACGGCGTATTCAATACGCATTCAAGCGTATAATAGGGACGCAATGCAGGTGGAGAAAGAATATACGTTTCAAACGCAAGCGGCGAAAAAACGGATAGACGTAACGTTGCCACCGTATTGTGCCGTTGGGGACGGAAAAACGTTAAATACAAAAGCTCTTCAATTCGCTTTGGACAACTGTCGAGAAGACGAATATGTTTATTTTCCCAAGGGTGTGTATTTGAGCGGAGCTTTAAACATACATAGCAACACGGAAGTATATTTGGACGAAGGCGCGGTTTTGCAGGGAACGACGGTGGTAGAGGATTATTTGCCACAAATAAAAAGCCGTTTTGAAGGTATAGAACGAATGTGTTATCGGGCTCTTTTGAATATGGGAGAGTTGGATAGTCGCAATGACGGCTATAATTGTGAAAATGTTATCATTCGTGGCAAAGGTTCGATTTTTGGCGGCGGCAGACCGCTTGCCGTTGCTATGACGGAAGCGGAGAGAGAACGGATTAAAGCGTATTTAGATGAAAACGTAGAATACGTGAAAACTTGTGAAACTCCAAATACGATACCCGGACGTGTTCGCGGGCGCTTAATCAATATGAGTAATTGTGAAAATATCGTATTAAGCGGATTGAAAATGGGATTTGGACCGTCTTGGAATATTCATTTTATTTATTCCAAAAATATCGTGACGTACGGTTGTGAGATTTATTCGGACAGGGTACTCAATGAAGACGGGAGCGTTGCAATCGAACCTGTTTGGAACGGCGACGGTTGGGATCCGGATTCTTCTGAAGATTGTGCTATTTTTAATACCGTATTTAAAACCTACGACGATTGCGTTGCTATAAAATCGGGAAAAAATCTTGAAGGAAATATCATCAACCGCCCTACGAAAAATATCTACATTTTTGATTGTCATGTGGAAACGGGGCACGGTATATCCATAGGAACTGAAATGTCCGGTGGCGTTGAAAACGTATATGTTTGGGATTGTGATTTGAAAAACGCACTTTGCGGTTTGCAGGTGAAAAGTACAAAGAAGCGCGGCGGATATATCAAAAATCTACAAGCGACCGATTGCGTGGTAAGTACTATCTACGTGCGTTGTGCAACGTATAACGATGACGGCGAAGGTATGTCACAACCGCCGAAACTTTCCGATTATCACTATGAAAACATAAAAATAGAGGGATATACGCATCCGTCGGGAGAAAAGGTGTTTGTTGTGCTTAACGGTTTTTCGGAGGAAGGATTTCACTTAAATAACGTATCTTTTAAAAATATTTTCATTAACGCAAATAAAGACGAAGAAGTATTGCGCGCGCAATACGTCAACGATTTGTTGTGGGAAAATATTCGATATAATGAAAACTAACAAGAGGAAAAAAAGGTGAGAATATTATTTGGGGCGGATACTTGTCCGACAACGGTAAGCGAGCAATTGTTTATAGACGGCAACGCAAAAGCTTTATTTACAGACGTTTTATCCATAATGCAAAAGGCAGACAGGGTAATTGTCAATTTAGAGTGTGCTTTGACGGAAACGGATGGACCTATCAAAAAGTTCGGTCCTAATTTAAAGGCGAATCCAAATTGCGTTAAAGCTTTAAAAAATGCAGGGATAACGGATATTTTACTTGCAAATAATCACGTTTTCGATTATGGAGTGGACGGCTTGGTGGATACCGTAGAAACCTTGAAAAAAGCGGGGTTGCCTTACACGGGCGTCGGTAATGACGATACGGATAGCCGAAAAATTTATTATATCGAACAAGAGGAAAAAAAGGTGGCGATTGTAAACGTATGTGAACACGAATATACGTATGCGTTGCCAAACCGAATGGGGGCAAATCCTTTTGATCCGTTTATTACAATGCAAGACGTTCGGGAAGCGAAAAGAAATGCGGATTTCGTCGTAGTGGTATATCACGGCGGAAAGGAGCATTGTCGATATCCCTCACCGCGTCTTCGGAATTTGTGCCGAGAATTGGTGTTAAACGGGGCGAACGTCGTTTTGTGTCAACACAGTCATTGCATTGGATGCTATGAAGAATACGATAACGGGCATATCGTTTATGGGCAAGGTAATTTTCATTTCGCAAACGATAAGGGGAGCGAAATGTGGAATACGGGAATGCTCGTAGAACTTGATATTACAGACAAAGTGGCTATTCAATTTTATCCGTTTGAAGCCAAAGGGGCGAGTATTATGCTTGCGAAAGGCGAGTTATACGTGCGCTTAATGGAAGAGTTCGAAGAAAGAAACAAGGAATTGAAAAACGGAAAGTGGAAAGACGGTTGGCACGCGTTTTGTGAAAGCGTGAAGTGGTATAAAGACGTGATTTATGCCTTCACAAAGGATTCGGAGGAAAAAACGGGGCAACTTTTTGCGCATTTTCTCGATTGTGAAGCGCATACGGACGTTTGGAACGAAATGTTTCCGACGTGGAATAAGACAAATGAATTAGATAATACCAAAAAGTTGTAAATGAATTAGGTATATAAATCAAGGAGAGAAAAATGCTTTGTACCATAAAAGAAATGCTTGCAGACGCAAGAGAGAGAAAATATGCAATCCCTGCGTTTGACGTAAGTAATTACGAGATGATGAAAGCGGTTTTAGAAACTTGCGAAGAAGAAAAGTCCCCTGCGCTTTTGATGGGGCTTGGCGTTGACCTTCAAGGAAGAAATATGCAACTTTTGACTTCTATGGTTAAAGCAGCGTCGGATTATTTTAATATTCCCGTATGTTTTCACTTAGACCACGCAACAGACTTTAATTTTATTAAAACTGCTATTGATAACGGTTTTAGTTCGGTTATGTACGACGGCTCTGTTTTACCTTTTAACGAAAACGCATTAAAAACAGCCGAAGTGGTTAAGTACGCGCACGAAAAAGGCGTTACAGTGGAAGCAGAACTTGGACACGTTGGTAATGCAAGCGTTGGTAGTATAAGTGAAACGGGCGCTGACGTTGACCCTGGGGAAAGTTTAACCGTCCCCGAAGAAGTTAGTAAATTTGTGGAAATTACAAACGTAGATGCTCTTGCGGTGGCGATAGGTACTGCGCACGGTGTTTACAAAAAAACGCCTGAACTTAGGATAGATAGATTAGATGAAATAACGGCGGTTTGCGATAGACCGTTGGTGCTTCACGGTGGCAGCGGAACGCCTGATGACCAAATGAAGAATGCGATAACGCATGGTATAACGAAAATTAACATATATTCGGACGTGCTTTACGCTCTTAATCAAGGCTTAAAAAATACGCTTAACAACATTAGCAATCCATCTACTTGGCCGTTTATCGTTTATGAAGACGCTATGAAGAAGATGAAAGAAGTTGTTAGAGAAAAAATAAGAACTTTCGGTAGCAATAATCGTATATAAGGGGGGCAGGTATGAGAACAAAAGCAGTAAGATTATACGGTAAAAACGATTTACGGTTGGAAGAATTTGAGCTTGCGCCCTTAAAAGAAGACGAAATACGTATTAAGGTAATAGCCGACAGCGTTTGTATGTCTACTTATAAAACGGCAATGCAGGGCGCGGAGCATGTGCGTGTACCAAACGACGTGGCGGAAAATCCGATTATTATCGGACATGAATTTTGCGCGGAAATCGTGGAAGTAGGTAAAAAATGGCAAGGGCAATATACTATCGGCGAAAAGGTAATAATGCCGCCCGTGCTTGAATATTTGGGCGGAATGGATACCGTAGGGTATTCGTTTCAAGACATCGGTGGTGTGAGTACGTATTCGACCGTATACAGTCATATTATTGAAAACGGCTATTTGATGAAATTGCAAAGCGACGCGTTTTTTAACGGTTCGCTCATTGAGCCTGCGTCCTGTGTATTGCGTGGATATAAAGCGAATTTCCATTTGGACGCCGACCAAAACCACGTGATGGGAATAAAGGCAGGCGGAAGTGTTGCGATTTTGGCTGGTTGCGGACCTATGGGACTTGTCGCGATTGATTGTGCTTTGCACGGCGATATAAAACCCAAACTCGTCGTGGTTACCGATTTGGACGAAACGCGACTGGATAGAGCGAAGAGTATTTTTACGCCCGAAGACGCTATGAAAGATGGGATAAAGCTCGTATATACGACGGCAACGGATAAGGAAAGTTTGCTTGCGTTTAGCGAAAACAAGGGTTTTGACGACGTATTCGTTTACGCGCCCGTATCGGCGGTTGTGGAGCTTGCGGATAAAATTTTGGCGTTCGACGGATGCTTAAATTTCTTTGCAGGTCCTACGGATAAAGCGTTTTCCGCAAACTTTAACTTCTATAACGTGCATTATGCGCGCCATCACGTTGTTGGAACGAGCGGTAGTACGGTAGAAGATATGCGTGATATCGTGCGTCTAATCACCCAAAACCGTATTAAACCTGCGGTTATGATTACGCATATCGGGGGGATTGACGCGGCGATTGATACAACGTTGCGTTTGCCGAAAATTCCCGGCGGTAAAAAGCTGATTTATACGCATATCAATTTGCCTTTAACGGCTATTTCCGATTTCAAAACGTTGGGTGAAACGGACGCGCGATTTGCCGTTCTTGCGCAAATCGTTGAGAAAAATAACGGACTTTGGTGCGCGGAAGCGGAAGATTACTTATTGAAAAACTGGTAAAGGTTTATGAATATTCTTGGAAACAGTATATCGCGCGCAATTCTTTATCGTTATCAATGCGATATTTTTGCTCGGAGAAAAAAATAACGCTTTTTTATTTCTTTTAATGTGTGGCTATTATAAAGACCGCCGTGCGTGAGTTTGGCGGAGCTGTAATGCGAATCTGTAAAAAATCGATTTTCATAAAAGACCAGCTTATCCGTTAAATTCTATTGCAATAATAGCTATATGATTAACAGTCAAATGAGATAATCTCTCTGCGAGATTATCGCATTTTTATACAAACTTTCATAAAAACACGAAGAATGAAGAATATAACGACTTTGATGACGCTTCGAAAAGTATAATAAGTATTTGGGGAATAACGGGGAATGCATAGCGGAATCCCTTTAAAATAAAGGCTTTTCAGTATATAATAACGCATTCAAGTCCCGTCGCCTCAACCAAAACAAAAACACGATTGCAAAATACGCAACCGTGTTTTATTTATTTTTCTTCTAATAATTCTTCTAATAAAACGTCAAAATAATGGGCGATTTTTAATAAAGTATCTAAATCTGGCTCGCGACTGCCGTTTTCCCAAAAACTAATCGTTTGATTGCAAAAACCTAATTCTTCGCCTAGCTTTTGTTGCGATAACCCTTTTTCTAATCGTAATTCTTTTAACCGTTTTCCAAAAATATTGTTTTTCATAAAATTATCTTACTACAAAATGTAGGAAAATAGTTGACTTCCTACGAAATGTAGGATATAATATACGTACAAAATAAATCTTGGAGGTTTTTACAAATGGCTCAACAATATCCAGCTTCTTGGAAACAGTGCGCGACTTGTGCTTATTGGACGGGTAATCGTGAAACGGATTATTACGGACAGTGGTCAAAAGTCAATAGTTCTACGGCGAAAGGGACTTGTAAATGTAGAACGTGTGGTTGGTTTAACCACGAGATGACGGCGAGTTTTTCAGCTTGTCAAGGCTTTTCTAAATGGGCAGCATTAAAATAAGGGGAACGCTTATGGGCTTTTTTGATTTTTTCAAAAACCTTTTTAAAGAAAAGGAAATTATTATACCGCCTGTTGACGAAGAAAAGGTGAACTGGTTTTTTAGCGAAGACGCAAAGGATACGTTTAAAAGAACTTTGCGGTATGCAAAAGAAATGTATGAAATTTGGGCGGAAGAAGGCGGGCCGTCTGATTTGATTTTTTATACGGGAGAAGGAAACGCTCGACGGGAAGAACTTCCTTGCACGTTTTTTGCCGATTATTTGCGGGCACTGAATACCATAGATGTTCCGACATTGTCATTTATGGCTGCGGATTTGGCGATAGACGGCGAAGCTGCTCCTGCAATTTCTTATCCGAATTGTTTAAAGGCGGAATATAATCCGCTTATCAATTTTGCTATAAAAATCAAACCGCTTTTTTACAGTAAAAACGGGAAAGATATACGGTTTGATACTAGTATGAAAGTTTTGATTATCTATTTACACAATTTGTATGCCAACGGATTAGAAGACGAGTCTAATGAAGCTTGGATTTATGAAAAATCTTTATGGTTTAACGAAAAAGGTATCGTTCGCGAATGGCGAGAAATTGTTGCGGACATTAAATCCAACGTAAAGCATAAAGAATTATTTGAAGCAGTACTTACTTAATGATAGATATAAAAAGTTCAAACAAAAAAACGGATAACCTGTTGGTTGTCCGTTTTTTACCTTTATTGTTATCTGTAGGCGGCTGTTTATTTCGTGCCGAATAAGCGATCGCCTGCGTCGCCGAGTCCCGGCAGAATATAGCCGTTTTCGTTTAAGCACCTATCCAAAGTGGAAACGTAAATTTTTACGTCGGGGTGCGCTTCCGCTACGCGGGAAACGCCTTCGGGGGCGCCGATAATAGCCATAAATTTAATATCCTTACAGCCACGCTCTTTCAATAGCTGTATGGCGTCGCACGCACTGCCGCCCGTTGCTAACATGGGATCTACCACCAACACGAATTTTTCTTCGATTCCGTCGGGGAGCTTGCAATAATACGATTGCGGCTGCAACGTTTCTTCGTCGCGGTACATACCGATATGTCCTACCTTTGCAGAAGGGAAAAGCACGTGAATTCCGTTTACCATACCCAGTCCAGCGCGCAGAATGGGCACGATAACAATGGCGTTATCTTTTACCACTCGTTGCGTACAGGTTTCCAACGGAGTTTTTACTTGTATCTCCGTGGTGGGAACGCCGTCTTTGAGACATTCGTACGTCATAAGCGTAGTGATTTCTTCCACAAGCTCGCGGAATTCTTTCATACTGGTACGTTCGTCGCGCAAAATAGCAATTTTATGTTTGATTAAAGGATGGTCGAAAATAATTACGTTATCATACGCTTTCATGGTTTATACCTCGTTTGTTTCCGCTACGGTATCCGTTGCTGCGGATGCTGCCGTTTCGGCTGTTTCGGCTTTTTCTTGACCGAGTTTGCTCTTTTCAAGCTTGGTCAACACGGTGTTGGTAACGATACCCAAAATGAGCGCGGTGGCGATAGAGGTTACCTGAATGGTTTTGGCTATTGCGCCGTTATCTGCCAAGGCGTAGGGGATTTGAATGGTCAAGCCGCCGATACCCGTAATCAAAATTGCCGCAACGACAAACAGATTTTTGTTTTCGTTCAAATCAAGTTCTTTGAACATCTTCAAGCCCGAAACAGCGATGAAGCCGTACAAGGTTAAGCAAACGCCGCCCATAACGCAGGAGGGAATGGTTTGCAGAATGCTTGTAATCGGGGAGATGAACGAAAGCAGAATGCACATAAACGCCGTGGTGGTGATAGTGGCAATGGACGCGTTCCGCGTGATGGCTACGCAACCTACCGATTCGCCGTAAGTGGTGTTGGGGCAAATACCGAACATAGTACCTGCGATAGAGCCGATACCGTCGCCAAGAAGCGTTCTCTTCAAGCCGGGTTCTTTGATGAGGTCTTTTCCGATGATATAAGAAAGGTTTTTATGGTCTGCGATATGTTCGGCGAACACTACCAACGCAACGGGCAGGAAAGCGATGATTACTTCCGCTACGCCGCCAAGCGTTAACACGGTTGCGTTTTCGTTTGCACTCAATACTTCCGCCGACACTTTGCCGTTGACGAGTTCTTTAATTCCCTCTACAAGGGCGAAATCGGGGATGTCTAAAAAGGCGGTGATGCCTTTGAACGAGCCGTCTGCATTGATGAAATTATTGACAACGGGCGACCAGTTGATAATCATTAAGTAGTCGATATTGGCAAGCTTGCCGATTAAGGTGAACAGAGAAGCCAATGCGTACCCGGCAACGATACCGAGAATAAAGGGCACGAGTCGGGGCATGGTGTAACGTTTTTGCGTGGAGCAAAGTACTACGGTGAAGAAGGTAACCAAGCCGCAAAGCAACGCTACAAGGTTGTTAGAACCGTACAAAACGGAGCTGTTCGCTTTTACGATATCGCCCATAGCCGCGCCTGCGAGGGAAAGACCGATAAGCGTAACCGTAGGTCCGATGATGACGGGAGGCATCAATTTGGATATCCATTGCGTGCCGACAAAATGGATAACGACGGCGATGACTACGTAAACAAGTCCTGCAACGACAGAACCCAAAACGATACCGCAATAGCCGTATGCAAGGGCTACGCCAAGGGAGCTTAAAAATGCAAAAGAGCTACCCAAAAAGACGGGGCTTTTGAAACGGGTGAAAAGTTGATAAACGAGCGTACCTACACCTGCGCCGAAGATAGCCGCAGGGATTTGCGTGGGCAGTCCGATAATGGTGGGAACTGCGATTGTCGCTGCAAGAATCGCCAACAGTTGTTGTAAAGCGAAAAGCAGCATTTTGCTTGTTTTTGGTCTGTCGTGAATGTCATAAACCAAGTTTGCCATAAAGAAACGCCTCCAATAATTTTTTTTTGGACGGGTAAACGCCCGTTTCTATTATTTTATCATAGAAAAAGAGGAAAGTCAACGTTTCTCGACAAAAATCGACGCGGGGAAAATATTTTGTTCTTGCATAAAACGCTATCAAATATGCAAAAAAAAGCTATTGACGGGGGGCACGTTGCGTGTTATAATTAAAAAAATAAAACGCAAGGAGCTTTTATTCGTATGGCAAGAAAGGTAAAGTTTGGCGTGTTTGCGGAAGCACACGTGGATATTATGCACGACGTGGAAGAACGCTTGGAAGTATTTTTGGCGGCTTGCAGAAAGGAAAACGTGGATTTTATTATTCAGCTTGGGGATTTCTGTTATCCAGACCAAGGGAAAAAGTACGTATGCAAAGAATCCTGCGTTCCTGTTAATACGCGCAACGCAGTAAATACGCCAAGCTACGTAAATAAGGATAAGATTATCGCGGCGTATCGGGGATTTGAAAAAATCTCTTATCAAGTTATCGGCAATCACGATTGCGATTTATGCAGTAAAGAACAGATTCTCGCTTATTACGGAGCGGATTACGCGCCCTATTATTCGTTTGATATCGGCGGATTCCATTTTGTGGTATTGGATAATAACAATTACGTGATAGACGGAAAGGAATACTCCTATTCTCACGGAAATTATTTTGACGAAAGCTACCGTGCGGAAAAGCCTTTTCCTTACGTTCCGCAAAAGCAGCTCGCTTGACTGAAAGCGGATTTGGAAAAAACTGAAAATCCTACCATCGTGTTTTCCCATTATACGCTGCGCTCCACAACGCACGATACTTTCAGCAAGGAAGTATATAAAAATTCGGAAGAGCTTGCGGAAATATTAAATTTTGCGCCCCACGGAGCGTATATGAGCATTTACGGTCATACGCACGTGGAGGATTTGTACCGAGAGGGGAAATTTTGGCATTACAGCGTGAACAGCTTGTCCAATTGTTGGCTGGGGACGGCGTTCCCTTGCCTGAATAGGTACACGCCTGAAATAGACGAAAAGTTCCCCGATATACGTTACGTAGCTCCCTATAAAGACGCGGTGTTTGCAATCGTGGAAATGGACGACGACGGCGCGATGATCAAGGGGGTAAAAAGTGAATTTGTCGGCAAAACGCCCGAAGAGCTTGGGAAATATACCCGAAAAACTTCGGGGTGGACGAAGGTAAAACGACCTGTTTTTGTTACGCCGAATATTATGGATAGATATATACAGTTTATCAAATAAAAGAACGTCGGAAAGTTATGCGCTTTCCGACGTTCCCATATTTTTCTAAAAAAACAGTAAGAGAAAGGCAAGAAAGATTTATAAAAAACTTGAAATTTTCAAAAGTATTTGTTATAATAATAGCACAACCTACGTTACGGGGGTGTGATTTGTATGAAGATTGGCGAAGATTTGCTTTACGTCGGCGTGGATGATAAACGTATCGATTTGTTTGAGGGTATGTACCAAGTTCCAAACGGAATGTCGTATAATTCTTACGTGCTGTTGGACGAAAAGACGGCTGTTTTCGATACCGTAGACGCCGCCTTTGGAAAGGAATGGCTGACCAACGTAAAAACCGCTCTTCAAGGCAAAACACCCGCTTATCTTATCGTACAGCACATGGAACCCGACCATTCGGCAAACGTTCTGGCTTTTGCAAACGAGTATCCGACGGCGAAAATCGTGGCTTCCGCGCGTGCGTTCGTGATGCTGAAAAACTATTTCGGTACGGACTTTTCTGATAAACAGGTAGTGGTGGGCGACGGCGAAAAGCTTGTTTTGGGGAAGCATTCGCTTACCTTTATCGCCGCTCCTATGGTGCATTGGCCAGAGGTAACGCTTACCTATGACGAAACGGACGGAACTTTATTTTCCGCAGACGCGTTTGGGAAATTCGGCGCGTTGGATACGCAGGAAGATTGGGCGTGCGAGGCAAGGCGGTATTATTTCGGTATCGTGGGCAAATACGGCGTGCAGGTGCAGGCAGTATTGAAAAAATTGTCGAAGTATGCCATAAAGAAAATATGCCCCTTACACGGCCCTGTTTTGACGGAAAATATCGGGTATTACGTGGGCTTGTATAATACGTGGTCGAGCTACGGCGTGGAAACGGAGGGGGTTATGATAGCCTATACTTCCGTTTACGGCAACACGAAAAAGGCTGTCGAGCTTTTAGCGCGAAAGCTGCAAGAAAACGGCTGTTCAAAGGTAGTGGTTACCGATTTGGCGCGGAGCGATATGGCAGAGGCTGTGGAGGACGCGTTCCGTTACGGTAAAATTGTGCTGGCAACCACGACGTATAACGGCGAGATTTTCCCGTTCATGCGGGAGTTTATTCACTGCCTTACCGAACGCAATTTCCAAAACCGCACTGTGGGCTTTATTGAAAACGGGAGCTGGGCACCCATGGCGGCGAGAGTGATGCGGGGTATGCTGGAAAATTGTAAAAATTTGCAATATACCCAAACGACGGTGAAGATATTTTCCGCTATGACGGAGGAAAACAAAGAACAAATATGCGCGCTTGCCAAAGAGCTTTGCGAAAGAGACGAGGCAAACGGGTTATAATAAATATAGAAGGAGAAATATTATGGAAAACTACATCATTTGCAACTGTAAACAGGTAAGCTATACGGACATCGAACGTGCCTTGGCAAACCATAACAAAATGGAGGACGTTTTAGAGGTATTCAAAGACGTTCAGCGTATTACGCACTGTTCGACGGGTTGCGGTGGCTGCCACGATAAAGTGTTGGACGTGATTTCCGCTATCATGATGGCATAAATACATATAGTCCAACAAGTATAGGAACGACAGAAGTCTGTTTTCTATGCCTTAATAATTGAATTTTATATTAAAAACACGATTGCGTGATAGCAATCGTGTTTTTAATATTCTTTTCGCCCACATAAAATATCTATACTAACGTCGAAATAATCAGCAATTTTCCAACATTCGATAATGCTGGGCTCGTTTAAGCCTTGTTCCCAACGAGATAGGTTTGCTTGGCTTGTGCCGATTTCCTTGGCAAGCTGTCTTTGCGATAACCCATTCTCTTTTCTGAATTCTGCAATTTTATTGTTTTTGAAATGAAGCTTCATAAAATTATTATATACAAAAATGTATCAAATCATTTGACAAATACAAATTTGTATCATATAATATTTTTTGTGAAATATTTTTTAATATAGGCGTATATTTGTCATATTTATTGTGCTATACTTGTAAAGGAAAACGTAAGAGGTGCAGTTATGAGAATGTTTTGGCAGATAGAAGGAACGCGTAAGCCTTTGTTTACAGGGAAAGCTTACGTTAAATATATTGTAAATAAAAAAACGGGCAAAAAATATAATTGTGGAGAGGGGAAATTTTACAAAAAGAAAAATTATCCAAAAACTCTTGCGGAAGATCAGTGGGATATAGCAAAAAGAGAATGTATATATGATTTTTATTACGAGGAAATCCCCCCTTCCCGAGAGGAAAAAGTTGGGTTGTTTAAGACCAAGACGTATAGTATATTTCCTGCACAGCCGTATGAAAGAGAAAAAGAATATCTTAACTATTTTACTTTATGGGAAATAGAGGGGTTAGAGCCTACCATGTACACATGGAAAGACGTAGACTTTATCCGGGAGAAAAAAACAGGCAAGCTATATAAACGCGGCGAGTTAGTAAGGTTTCGTAACGAAGATGAAACGCCGTTTCCGTTAGTGGAATATACGGATGATTTTGAGTATATTTTAGTACGAGGTGCAAGTGGGACAATAAGCACAAAAGACTATATTCGTGATATATGGATGAATAGTTTTTT
The DNA here is from genome assembly GCA_045655725.1 of Candidatus Scatosoma sp. Taxonomy (GTDB): domain Bacteria; phylum Bacillota; class Clostridia; order Christensenellales; family Borkfalkiaceae; genus Scatosoma. Next base: position 10,402 of record JAZOPT010000040.1, on the reverse strand, counting down.
CAAGTAAAAAATGAGAAGTAAACAAAGGACGGTTATAAGATTATGAATGAAAAAAAGATATGTATTGACGTGAAAAGAATTCTTGCGCAATCAAGAAAAAACATGGGATTTGAAAAATATGTAAAAATAATGAGCATGCTTGAACGGGTAAATGTTTTGGAAAGTCGGGAATTTCAAAAGTCTTTTAATGGATTTTATCGTGTTCGTCGTGGCGCGGAATGGCGAAAAATATATTATACTCTTTTTGAAAAAATTAGAAAAATAAATCCAACGTTTGAAAGTATCATAACGCTGCTTTATAAACAAACAGGAAACATAGAAGCATCTTTTGCAAGCAAAATGTTACATACGATAAACAACGATATGCCTATATGGGATAGATTTGTTTTAGAAAAACTGAATAAAAAATTAACAGGAAAAACCAAAGAGGAAAAACTTCAAAATGCAATTCGCATTTATGAGGAAATCGCAAATTGGTATAAGTCTTATTTGCAAACGCAAGAAGCTGTGGATTGTATAAAGGAGTTTGACACGTTACTTCCAGAATATCAGTGGTTTAGTAAAACAAAAAAAATTGATTTCCTGCTTTGGCAAATGCGGGGTTAGGAAGTTTCACGGCTTTAAGAGTTGCACAATGGAAATAACAAAAAAACACGATTGCGACGAAATGCACGTCCAAAAGTTAAACAAGCTTTTGGACGTGCATTTTTTATAAAAAAAGAAAAAAGAAGAGAAAAACACTCGCCAGAATGCAAAATAACTGTTATAATAGATTATGGCGAACTCAAACAAAAGAAAAAACGGTATGCAAGACGGGGGATGTAAGGCGCGAAAAACTGTGCTGTGCAGCCGAATAATAGGAGGTGTGTATGGTGCAGAAAGACTACAAAAGCCCGCTTTGTGCCGTAAAAGATATTGGGGAACAGGATATTGTAACGCTGTCGGTGGCGGAACAGGACGAAAACAAAGGCTTTGCGCAAGCCGACGTTTTTGCGGTTAAGTAAGGGCGAGAAAAGACATGACGAAGAAAACACGCAGAAATTTACTTATCTCTTTGTCCGTGGTTTTATCCGCTTGCGCTGTGGCAATAGGCGGTATCCGTTCAAAAGTGGCTTTGGCGACTGCGACTACGCAAAACGACGTAAAGCCCGCCGTATCCATGGTAGAGGGCGCGTCCGTGCGTATTGTCGATACCGCTACGGAGGGAACGGGCAACGGTTTGCGTTTCACAATGCAAATGGCGAAAACGGATTATAAGGCTCTGAAAGAGGATAGCAAATATACCGACGTTACGTTTGGCGTTTTGGTGGCTCCTAGCGAGACGGAATATCAGCTTACCTACGATAACGTATTCGGTGAAACGAAGAAGTACGATTGGGCTACGTGGGACGGCGAAAAGTGGGTATATACGGGCACGAATACCGACGCCTATACGCAAATTATGAACTTCGAGTCCACGGAAATGTTTGAGTCCACCTATGCTTGGGAGAACGACAACAACGTGTATTTGCGCGGTTCTGTTACCGATTTGGATACGGCGAACGTAACGCGGGAATTCCAAGGTATCGGTTACGTTACGTACAAATACGAAAACGTAAGCGGGTATGCGATGACGAATGCGGAAGAGCGTTCGATGACGTACGTTGCACAGCTTGCGGTGGAGGCGGGAGATATCAACGCACCGTGGTTGACGGAGAAATACATTACGCCCTATCAAAGCACGGCGGCGACCTATCAAGAAGCGTATTATTTGGAACAGGCGGACGGCTCGTATAAGCTGGAAACCACGGAGACGGTAAACAGCACGGTAAACGCAAAGGTTACCGATTACCAAACGTCTTTATCCTTTCACGGGTACGAATTTGACAGTGCAAACGCAAACAACGTCAGCACAGGCACGGTATATGCCAACGGTCAGCTCACGTTAAAGAAATATATGAAGTTTGCGGCGGGCACGCATGAAAATTTGGGTCTTGTGGACGTTTCCAAAACGGCAACGCAATCGGTTGACCTCACGGGTATTGCAAAAGGGTTGCATAAAAAGCTGTACCGCGTTTGGGGCGAGAACAGTATGCTGAATGCTTGCGTGGAAGTAATGGACGTGGATTTGTCGGGCGAAAGTTTGGATATTACCGAAATGGAGGGTACTTACCGCATTGTGGCAACTAAGGTAGTGGACGGCGCAACCCAAACGGTAAGCACGATTGATTTTGACGCGTACCATTCTGAAAACGAGCTTGTTTGGGCAGACCCTGCGTTCATGCAATGGTCGGACGCAGAACAGCGCACCGCGTACGGAGTTAAGACGGATACGCAAGACGCACAAACCACGTTCGCTTTGGCTACGGAAGAGGAGAAAGCGGCGGTGGGTGCTTTGACGGGCGACTTCTTTAAGTCGAGCGTAACCCCTCGCGGTTTGTATGCGGGGAGCACGTGGTCGGTTCGTCCTATGCATTCCAAGGCGTACTATCAGCAGTTTGCAGCGGATACGTCGATTACCTTTCAATGGTGGTTTGATATTCCCGAGCAAACTTCTTGGGGTTTTTATAAATACGGAAATACGCCCGATAGCGGCAGTAAAATTACAGCAAACGTAAATCAAGTATATTCCACAACCATTCCCGTATCGGATATGTTGGAAGAATGGGATATCTTGTTTACGGACAATGCGCCTACGGCAGGCAAGTATTGGCTGAAATTGGCGGGTGAAAATTCTAACCTCAATCAACCGCTATATTTGTTTATCGGGAATATTACGCTAAACGCCAACGCTTTGGATATTGTCGAGGAAAGAGATACTACGGTAGAAATGATAGACGATAGCGCGGCAGGAGCGAATGCATACGATTTAACGTCGCTTGTTTCCATTGCGGAAAACAAGACAGTATTGGAGCAATATGCAGCGGATACCGCTTGGATATTTACACGCGCAGACGGCACAGCCACGCATGAAGTGAAAGGGAATATAGTGGATATTACCGCTATGGCGCACGGGCTGTATTTGGTGCAGGCAAGCGTGGGAACGCTTGCGGTTTATACGGGTGAAGTGGATATTTATAATCCCGATGTTTTTGAATGGGTAGATTGGTCTAACGGGTATATATCGGACACGGTTGCAATAAATAAAAATCTCGGCAGTCAATATAGCGTTACGGCGGCAACAGGCGAAGACCTTACAAGGATTGGCGCGACCGCTCCTATGGCGAAAGCGCACGTTTTGGAGGGGCATTATGAAAAGCAAATGAAGGTGAAAATTCGTCCTGTTTGGCATTCCAAGGGCTACTATCAATTATTTGCGGCGGAAACGTTGTGCTTTGATTGGTATCTCGAACAGGTGGATTCCAAGGGGAGTATTATCCATACCGCACAGGGCGCAAAGACTTTTGTTTACGGTTCGGCAAGCTCGGCTTGGAAAAAAGTAAATCAATTACATACCTCTACTATTTCGGTGGGCAGTTTGTTGGCGGAATGGGATAATTTGGTGGACGGCGAAAGCAATCAAGCGTACTTGGGTACGGCATGGCTGACGTTTGATAACGGCGGGTTTCAGTCTGCTGCCGCCGATTTGAATTTGTATCTTGGGAACGTACGTATTGCATAGGCATAAAAATAACTGGTGTAGGGCTTGCTTGGTAAGGGTGAGTCCTACTTCGTTTTTGGCGGGGGATAAAAATATGCGAACAAAATGAAAAGGTGGGTGGTTTTGGCTTGACAAGCATAAAAAAATGAGATATAATATATTGCGTTTGAAGATAGAGAAAAAAGGAGCGTTTTGAACGGAAGTGGTTAAAATGCTCAATTTTTCGCGTTTTGGAAACAGGAATTACGGAAAAACCAAAGGAGAAATAGAAAATGCTTACATCAATTTGCGGTATTAACTGGGGCGACGAAGGCAAAGGCAGAATGGTAGACTTGCTTTCGGAGAGCTTTGACGTCGTTTGTCGTTATCAAGGCGGCAACAACGCAGGACACACCGTTATCAACGAACGCGGTAAGTTTATTTTGAATTTATTGCCGTCGGGAATCTTGCGCGAGGACGTTGTTAACGTCATGGGAAACGGTATGGTTATCGATATCAAGCACCTTTGCGGGGAGATTGCAAAGCTTCGCGAAGCAGGTATCAAAATCACGCCCGATAATTTGAAAATTTCCGACAGAGCGGTAATCACTATGCCCTATAACGTATTACAGGACTGCTTGGAAGAAGACCGTCTTTCGGATAAGAAATTCGGTTCGACGCGCCGTGGTATCGCGCCTGTATATGCGGATAAATACTATAAAAAGGCGTTCCGCATGGGCGAGCTTCTCAATACGGAAAAGCTGTATGCGCGCGTAGCGGATATCGTAGAATGGAAAAACCTTACCGTTGTGGGCGGCTATAAAGCGGAAGCTGTAAAAACGGAAGACATTATCGCATATTTTGAAGAATACGGCAAGCAGCTTGCTCCGTACGTATGCGACGTGGGCTTGTATCTTACGAAAGCCAACGAAGAGGGCAAAAATATCATGTTCGAGGCACAGCTGGGCGCAATGCGCGATATCGATTTCGGTATTCACCCTTACACCTCGTCCTCTTCCACCATTGCGGCGTATGCGCCTATCGGTGCGGGCGTTCCGCAGTTGCAGTTGGATAATTCCGTCGGTATTATGAAAGCGTATTCCACGTGCGTGGGCGAAGGTCCTTTCACAGCGGAATATTTCGGGGATAAGGCGAAATTCCTCCGCGATTTGGGCGGGGAATACGGCGCGGCTACGGGCAGACCCCGCCGCGTAGGTCCGTTTGATATCGTGGCTTCCCGTTACGGAATTCGTTGCCAAGGCGCGACGGAAATTGCACTTACGAAAATGGACGTGCTTTCGGGCTATGAAGAAATTGAGGTTTGCGTTGCGTACGAATTGAACGGCGAGATTATTCACGAATTCCCGTTTATCGACGTGTTGGACGATTGCAAGCCTGTATTCAAGACGGTAAAGGGCTGGAATTGCGATATTTCCCATTGCCGTACGGTAGAAGACCTGCCCAAAGAAGCGTTAGATTACGTACGCTATATCGAAGAAGCTTGCGGCTGCAAGATTAGATACGTTTCGGTAGGGGCTGAGAGAGACGCCTACATAAAAATGTACTAAAAACGATGCACTCTCCGCCGTTTTTCGGGATAATCGACAAGTACGGTTACAAACAGCGACTTTACTTGCGCAAGAAAGAAAGGCTTGGGAGCGGCAACTTGCCGCGTCAGTGGTGATTCGCCACTAGCCACAATCGGTTTCCAAACGGAAGCCGATTTCTTTTTATAAAAAAAATGCATACCTGCTATAAAAAAACAGCAAAAAAGCCGTTCATTTTTTGTTTTATACCGCTTGTAAAAAATGCGATTATATGCTATAATAAACGTAGTTGGTATGGCTAATCTATACAGAGGGCAGAAAAAATGAGCATTCGCATCGGTATTTACGGATATGGAAATCTTGGACGGGGCGTAGAACTTGCCATAAGGCAAAACCCCGATATGCAGGCAGTGGGCGTGTTTACGCGCCGCAACCCCGACACGGTGAAAACGTGTACGGGCGTACCTGTGTTTTCTGCGGATTCGGCTCTTTCCATGACGGATAAAATAGACGTCATGATTATCTGCGGCGGCAGCTCTACCGATTTGCCCAAGCAAACGCCCGCTTTGGCGCAATACTTCAACGTGGTGGATAGCTTTGATACGCACGCAAAAATTGCGCAGCATTTACACAACGTGCAAGCGGCGGCGCAATCGGCACAAAAAACAGCCGTTATTTCGGCGGGCTGGGATCCGGGAATGTTTTCCTTGGCACGCGCGTATTCGGGCGCGGTGCTCGGCGAGGGCAAAACTTATACCTTTTGGGGTAAGGGAGTAAGCCAAGGTCATTCGGACGCGATAAGACGTATCGACGGCGTGGCAGACGCCAAGCAATACACCATTCCCGTAGAACAGGCAATGGAGCGGGTAAGAAGCGGGGAAACGCCCGAATTTACCGTTCGCGAAAAGCATAAGCGGGAGTGCTTCGTTGTGTTAAAAGAGGGGGCAGACGGTGCGCGAGTGGAAAAGGAAATTGTTTCCATGCCCCATTATTTTGATGAATACGATACCACGGTTCATTTCATTTCGCAACAGGAGCTGAACGAAAAGCACGGCGGTTTGCCGCACGGAGGGGAAGTCATTCGCAACGGCGTAACAGGCTTGAACGGCGAACACAGACACGTGATAGAATATTCGTTGAAGCTGGATTCCAACGCGGAATTTACCGCTTCGGTGTTGGTAGCGTGCGCTCGCGCGGCGTATCGCATGAACAAGGAAAGTAATTACGGTTGCAAAACCATGCTAGATATTCCGCCTGCATACCTTTGCTTGCAATCGCGTGAAGAACTCATTGCTACGTTGTTATAAAACAAACCGCCCGCCGTTAAAAACGGCGGGCGTTCGTTTAATTTTGTTCGCCAAAGTTGGGCGGTTGAGAGGGCTTTAACCTCAATTCTTTTATCATCTGACCAACGTACTGCACGGGGATAAGTTGTATCTTATCCTCGTATTTTTTACACGTTTTCATATTCTTGGCGGGCAACAGTACCCGCTTAAATCCCGTTTTGATGCATTCGTTTACCCGCTTGTCCGCGTAATTGACGGGTCGGATTTCCCCTGTCAAACCCACCTCGCCAAACAAAGCCGTATATTTATCGATAGGCACGTCGCTTGCCGCGCTGGCAAGCGCGGCGCAAATGGCAAGATCGACGGACGGCTCGCCAAGCTTGATACCGCCCATGGCGTTGACGTACACGTCCGCATTGAAAAAAGGAATACCGCACCGCTTTTCTAACACCGCGATAAGCACCACCAATTTATTATAATCTACGCCAAGACTCATTCGGCGGGGCATACCGTACGCCGTGCGCGAAATAAGCGTTTGTATTTCCACGCTCATGCACCGATTGCCGCTTTCGGAAGGGGTAACGGCAGAACCTGCCGCAAGTCCGCGCGTGTCCGACAAAAACAGAGCCGAATAGTCGGCAACGCTGGCAATTCCCGTATCCGTCATCTCAAAAACGCCTACCTCCTGCGCCGACCCGAAACGGTTTTTTACGGCTCGAAGCAGGCGGAAGTTATCCTCTTGCTGACCCTCGAAATACAAAACGGTGTCCATGATATGTTCCAAAACTTTCGGCCCTGCCAACGAGCCCTCCTTGGTAACGTGTCCGATGATGAAAAACGTGATATTGCGGGATTTGGCGATACGCATAAGCTTTGCGGCGCATTCGCGCACCTGACCCACGCTACCCGCCGCCGACGTAAGCGTTTCCGTATAAATCGCCTGTACCGAGTCGATAACGACGAACTGTGCTCCGTCTAAATTTTGTTCGATATCCTCCAAGCACGTTTCATTGAGAAGTAAAAGCTTGTCGGAGGTAAGCCCCAACCGTTCGCAACGCATTTTTACCTGCGAACAGCTTTCCTCTGCGGAAACGTATAAAACGGTGGCGTTCTTGGCAAGGTGTGCCGAAACCTGCGTCAATAGAGTGGATTTTCCGATACCGGGGTCGCCGCCGAGAAGCACCAGCGAACCGCGCACGATACCGCCGCCCAAAACGGTGTCGAATTCCGTAATGCCGCTAAGGACGCGGTCGAATTTTTCATACCCGATTTGGGAAAGGGGCATAGCGCGCGTTTTCATTTGCGATACGCCTTGGCGCAAGGGAGCGGACGGCTCGGCTATGCGCACCGTTTCCTCCTGCATAGTATTGAAATTGCCGCAGTCGGGGCATTTGCCCAGCCATTTGGGAGCGGTGTAACCGCACGTACTGCAAACGAATTGCGTTATGGGTGCTTTGGGTTGTTTGGGCATAGAAAACCTCTTCAAATTCTCTTCAAATTCTCTTCCACTTCTCTTTATTATCAAAAGAGATAGGGGCAAGTGATTAGATTTCGCGGAGCAAAGCATACGCGTGGACGGTAATGCCCTTGCCCTCGCCTACGTAGCCGAGCCCCTCGTTTGTGCCCGCCGTTACGCCTACTGCCGTGGGGTCTATCTTCAACAGAGCAGAGAGGGTGTTTTTCATTTCGTCTATGTACTTAGCAAGACGGGGCTTTTCCGCTTGAATGGCGATAGAAACATTGGCAACGGCGAAGCCGCGCTCCGTGATAAGACGTAAAACCGTTTGAAGCAGGGCGGTGGAGTCGGCGTTTTTGAAATCGGGATTAGAATCGGGGAAATAAAAGCCGATATCCCGCAAGCCTGCCGCCGAAAGCAGAGCGTCCATTAAGGCATGGATAAGCACGTCGCCGTCGCTGTGCGCAATAAGTCCGCTTTCGGACGGGATTTTTACCCCGCCGAGCAGAATATAATTTTGCGGTTTGCCAAACGCGTGCGTATCAACGCCAAACCCGCACCGTGCGGTGTTTTGACGGAAGTCTTGCGCGTACGTCAGCTTTATATTATCGCGCGCGCCCGCGCAAAGGCGGGGATAGCCGCAATACTTTTTGAATACGGAAGAATCGTCCGTATATATCTCGGTTTCGTTTTCAAAAGCGCGCTCGTAGGCAAACGCGATGTTTTCGCGGAAAAAGCCCTGCGGCGTTTGTATCTGCCACATACAATCGCGAGAGGGGACTTGCGTGATAACGCCGTCCTTTGCCATTGCAACGGTATCCAAGCTAGGCACGGCGCAAATGCCGCTTCCGTGCGATTTGACGCTTTGAATGCAGCCCTCGATAATTTCTCTGGTAACAAAAGGTCGTGCGCCGTCGTGGATAAGTACGATGTCTGCCTTGGTCTGTTGCAGAGCGTTATACACCGAACGGCTTCTCGTTTCGCCGCCGAGCACCACCTTTGTATTGGGGAACGCCGAACAAATTTCCGTAATTTCCGTCATATCCTCTTGCGAAGCGGTTACCACGATTTCGTCGATAAGCGGGAAATGGAACGCCGAAAGCGTTTTTTTCAGAACTCTGTCGCCGCCGATAGGCACAAGCAATTTATTCTTTTCAAAGCCCGCGCGGAAGCCCTTGCCCGCGGCGCAGATAATGGCGCATACGCTGTATTTCATACTATCACCTCATAAAGGCTTGCCGCCTCTTCTTTTTTCACCGTTTCTTTGATATTGAGAATGCGGAATTTCAAGCTGCCAGAAGCGTATAACACCTCTACCACGTCGCCTACTTTTACTTTTGCGGCGGGCTTGGCGGGCTTGCCGTTGATAAGAACTTTGTCCTCGCCGCAAGCTTCCTGCGCTACCGTTCTGCGCTTTAATATCCGCGATACCTTCAAAAATTTGTCGATTCTCATACCTTTCTGCCTTGTAAAAATATTTTTTGAAAAAAAGTTGCAAATGACTTTCAAAAATGCTTGACAACTTTTTTCTTGAAGATTATAATTAAATAATGTATCATTATGCTTAATATGGCGTAATGCCGCTCGGCGGTTCGTTTTGCGGAAAACAAAAGACGTGCAAGCCCTGGAAAATAAAGGGGTTACGCCAAACGGACAACCTTATGCGATACTCTTATTATACCGCAAACGTGCGCAAAAGTAAAGCATAAAGAGAAAATTTTTATAAGAATACGTAAAAATTCGATTTTTATCGATGAAAAGATATACTCGGTAGATCGCTGAAAAATATGTAAGGAGCATTTGAAAGATGGATTTACCTATTTCCAAGTATGGCAAAACCGAAAGAAGAAAATTCGGTTCTATCAACGAAGTGATCGACATTCCCGACCTCGTTGAAATCCAGAAAGACAGCTACAATGCCTTTATCGAAGAGGGCATTAGCGAGGTGTTTGAGGATTTCTCGCCGATCACGGACTACTCCGACCATTTTGAACTCTATTTCTTAGAGCACAGATTTGGCGATAAACCTAAGTACGACGAAAAAGAATGTCGTACGCGCGACGCTACGTACGCGCTTCCGCTTCGTGTAAAAGTACGCCTTGTCAACAAGGTGAAAAACGAAGTACTCGATCAGGAAGTGTTCATGGGCGATTTGCCGCTCATGACGGAAAACGGCGCGTTTATTATCAACGGTGCGGAACGTGTTATCGTTTCCCAGCTCGTTCGTTCGCCCGGCGTGTATAACGCGTCTAGCAAGGACAAGACGGGTAAGGAAATGTTCGCTACTACCGTTATGCCTAACCGCGGCGCTTGGCTCGAACTCGAACAGGACGCGCAGGACGCTTTGTTCGTCCGCGTGGACAGAAAGAAAAAGCTTTGCGTTACGGTGCTTTTGCGTGCGCTCGGTTACGGTTCTAACCGCGCGATTGAAGATTTGTTCCCTGGGGACAAGATCATCGCTTCCACGCTTGCAAAGGATACGGCAAAGAGCGAATCGGACGGCTTGTACGAACTGTACAGACGTCTGCGTCCCGGCGAAGCGCCTACGGAAGAT
>JAZOPT010000039.1:0-21244 GCA_045655725.1 Candidatus Scatosoma sp. | reverse complement strand
ATCTTTTGCAAGGAACAAAGCCTGTGCATCATCTACCTGTTCGGGTTTCACGATAACGCGCACCTCTCTGCCCGCTTGGATAGCATAGCTCTTTTCTACGCCGTTAAAGCTGGATGCAATCGATTCCAAACGCTCCAAACGTTTTACGTAATTTGTACCCGTTTCACGTCTTGCCCCCGGGCGCGCGCCTGATATCGCGTCTGCCGCTTGAATTAAAACAGCTTCAATCGTTTTCGGCTCTACGTCGCCGTGGTGCGCCATAATTGCATTGACGATATTTGCGTTTTCCTTGTATTTCTTTGCAAGGTCGGCACCGATTTGGATATGCGTACCCTCTTGTTCTTGGTCAACCGCCTTACCGATATCGTGCAACAAACCTGCGCGCTTTGCAAAGTTTACGTCCAAACCAAGTTCTGCCGCCATTTGACCTGCAAGCGTTGCCACTTCCACGGAATGCTTATATACGTTTTGACCGTAGCTTGTTCTAAACTTCAAACGACCAATCAGCTTGATAAGTTCGGGGTGCAACCCGAAAATACCCGCTTCAAATACAGCCGCTTCGCCTGCCTCTTTGATTTGAAGATCCATTTCGCGAGAAACTTTTTCCACGGTTTCTTCAATTCTTGCAGGGTGGATTCTGCCGTCGTTGATCAATTTTTCCAAAGACAACCGAGCAATTTCACGCCTAACAGGGTCAAATCCCGAAAGAATAACCACTTCGGGCGTATCGTCAACAATCAGTTCAATACCCGTTGCATTCTCCAAAGCTCTGATATTTCTACCCTCGCGCCCAATGATACGTGCTTTCATGTCGTCGCTAGGCAAAGGTACAACAGACACCGTAATCTCCGAAGCTTGGTCTGCCGCACATTTCTGAATCGCAAGCGCAATAATCTTCTTGGCGTTGATATCCGCTTCGTCTTTTGCCTGCTGTTCCATGTTACGAACTTGCATAGCAACCTCATGACGGGTGCTGTCAAGAATTTCTTCCGTAAGCAAGCGTTTTGCCTCGTCGCGGGTAAGTTGCGAAACCTTTTCAAGCTCTTGAATCATCAGTTCGTGTTGAGAACTGAGCTTTTCCTGCAATACGCGCACAGCCTCTTCCTGCTTGTTCAGCTGTTCCTTTTGCTGTTCGATTGCTTCCGTTTTCTTATCGAGCGCGTCCTCTTTTTGCGTTATGCGTTGCTCCATTCTCTGAATTTCCGCTTTTTTCTCTTTGGTTTCGCGTTCGAATTCGTTTCTTAATTTTAGATCCTGTTCCTTTGCTTCAAGAAGTGCTTCTTTAAGGGCTCTCTTGCTATCCTCTTTTCCTTGTGTTCTGATACGTTCGGCTTCCGCTTCCGCATCTTCGACGATTTTACGTTTTTGTTCTTCTGCATTACCGATTTTCTTATCGGTAACCATCTTATAAACGAGAACGCTCGCCAAAGCGCCAAGAAGAGCGCAAACCGCCGCAATAGCGATCCAACCGCCCATAGGCATAGCATTTAGAAACAGGACGCCAAAATTAATATTTTTCATTTTTGCCTCCTGCATTAAAATTAATTTGATAAAACCATTATTTCAACGAATTTTTAAAAAATCCGACTTATAATTTTTTCTATCAATACTATTTTACATTAAATTTTTCAAAAAGTCAATGGTTTGGTTGAAAATAGTTTTCATTATATCAAAATTTTCCAATAAAAAAAGCGAGAACGCATACCTGCTCCCGCCTTTTTAATATTTTCAGTGTTTTTCTTCGTTATTCTTCTTCTGTTTCTTCTTCCACTTTCCCTTTCGCTGCCTCACGGATTTTGGCTTCTATCTCCGCGCGAATTTCAGGGTTTTCTTTTAAGAATATACGAAGCTTCTCTCTGCCCTGCGCAATTTTATTGCCGTTATAGCTATAAAACGCACCGCTTTTGCCGATGATATCGTACTGAACGCCTGTATCGATGATACAGCCCTCTTGCGAAATGCCCTCACCAAACACGATATCAAATTCTGCCTGACGGAACGGAGGCGCAAGCTTATTTTTCACAACCTTTGCTTTCGTTCTGTTGCCCATTGCACCGTCTGCGTCTTTCAAAACGTCCATTTTTCTTACGTCCAAACGCATACTTGCATAAAACTTCAACGCTTTACCGCCGGGCGTCGTTTCGGGATTACCGAACATAATACCAACCTTTTCGCGAAGCTGATTGATGAAAATAACGCAGGTTTTCGATTTATTGACGATACCCGTCAGCTTACGCAACGCCTGCGACATCAACCGAGCCTGCAAGCCCACGTGCGTATCTCCCATATCCCCCTCGATTTCCGCTTTCGGCGTTAATGCCGCAACGGAGTCGATAACGATAATATCCACAGCGGAGCTACGTACAAGCGCTTCCGTAATATCCAACGCCTGTTCGCCCGTATCAGGTTGCGAAACGTACAAATCGTCAAGGTTTACCCCCAACTTTTTCGCATAAACGGGGTCAAGCGCGTGTTCTGCGTCAACAAACGCTGCAACGCCGCCCATTTTCTGCGCTTCCGCCACAGCGTGCAACGCAACCGTTGTTTTACCCGAAGATTCGGGTCCGTAAATTTCGATAATTCTGCCACGGGGAAAACCGCCTATACCCAAAGCCAAATCTAACGTCAAGCAGCCAGAGGGAATTACTTCTATTTCCGTTTTGCCCGCCTCATCGCCAAGACGCATAATCGAACCCTTACCGTATTGTTTTTCAATTTGCAACAATACCGCGTCCAAAGCTTTCATCTTTTCCGTATTCTTTTCGTTCGCCATTATATTTCTCCTGTTTTTTATTTCCTTTATAATATATTTTATATATTTTTCAAATGTTTATACGTCAAAAACAGCGCGTATCGAATCGCCGTTTGCGTAACGGTTTCTCTATCCCCCTCAAAACGGTAGCGGTAAATTTTCACCCGTTCTTTATCCCCGATACCGATAAAGCAAAGCCCGACGGGGAATCCCGTTATATCCGAGTTAGGGCCCGCTATGCCCGTTGTGGAAACAGCCAAGTCACAATCGCCCGTGGAAAGCAAACCGAGCGCCATTTCATGCACCGTTTCTTTGGAAACCGCGCCGTATTTTTCCAACGTTTCTCGCCGAACGCCCAAACGCTTTACTTTGGCTTCCTCATGATAGGTATTTAATCCCTCAAAGAAAACGGAGCTTGCACCCGAAACGGAGGTTATCGCCGCCGACACTCCACCGCCTGTAAACGATTCTGCCGTACTTAAACGTTTGCCTTGTTCTTGGAGCAACCTAACGATTTCTTGCGACAAAGAGACCTCTTCGTTGGCATACAGACAATCTTCCAACCCCTCGGAAAATACTTGCATAACAGCAAGCAGAATACGCTGATCGATATTTCTATCGTAAATAAGCCGAATCACGTCCTCGCCGAACCGCTGATAATGCTCGTATCGAATTTGTTTTTCGTCCAATTCCTGCGCTCGCTGTAACAAATTTGCTACGTGCGCGGGGTTTGCGCCTACGGTTTTATACACCGTCTTTTCCAACAAGTCCATAGCCTACAATTAATTATCCTTTAACACTTGCTTATTTTTAACAACGTAGGAAATTCCCGACCAAACGGTAAGCACAGTTGCTGCCATAAACAAAGCAAAGCCGACCCAAGCCACTACCGTTCCCGCCGTGCCTGTGATATCCGCAGCCAAAATCAAGACAAAAATGGAAACGTCTTGACAAACCGTTTTATATTTACCAAGCTTTTCCGCTGCCATAACAATACCGTTTGCCGCTGCGATTTGTCGGAAAGCACTGATAATCAATTCTCTCGCCAAAATGACGCAAATACTGATTGCCGTGATAATATATAAGGTGTTTTCGACTCCTTCATATACAGCGAACAGACTATTTTTCATCGTTAAAAGCAAAATCATTGCCGTCGCGACCAATACCTTGTCTGCTATAGGGTCTAAAAATTTACCGAGATTAGTAACCAGCCCGCGCGATCTCGCGATATGACCGTCTAAAAAGTCGGTAAAAGCCGCTACGGCAAAAATAATTGCCGCAATGCCGTAGTTAAACGGCAAAATGCCGTCCAAGAAAAATACCAGTACAAAAACAGGTATCATGCATATTCTCGTTAAAGAAATTTTATTGGGTAAGTTCATACTATATAATCCTCCGTTTTTCCGTATAAATCATAACTGTCCGTTTTTTCGATGCAAACTGTGTAATATTCGCCTTGTTTGGCTTCTGCCGCATGGAAATACACCTTTCCGTCAATATCGGGCGCATGACAGTACGCTCTGCCAACGAAACAGTTTTTATCATAGTCAATACCGTCGCACAACACTTCCACTTTTTTTCCAACAAAACCTGAAACTGTTTTTGCGGAAATACTTTCCTGCAAGGCGTACAACGCTTGCACTCGCCGTTTTTTGGTTGCCCAATGCACTTGCGGCTGCATTTTATACGCGCCCGTATCGGGCTCTCGGGAATATGCAAAAAATCCGCAATGGAACAATTTCGCTTGTTGCAAAAACGCTTTCATTCCCTCAAATTCCGCTTCCGTTTCCGTGGGAAATCCGCTGATAAACGTTGAACGAATAGCAATTTCAGGAATACGCTTACGAAGCTTTTCAAACAAAGCCAAATATTCCTCTCTTTTTCCCCGCCGATTCATAAGCTTTAACAATCTGTTTTCCGAATGCTGCAACGGAATATCCAAATACTTCAAAACCTTATCATTGTTGGCAATTTCCTCAATCAACGAGTCCGTTATCATCTCGGGATAGCAATACAAAAGCCGTATTTTTTGTACGTTATCAAGCGCCGACAGTTTTTGAATCAACTGCACAAAACGGTTTTCGCCGTATAAATCTTCGCCGTACCTCGTTGTGTCCTGCGCCACCAAAATCAGCTCGGACAGCTCTCCAAGCTCTTCTGTCTCTTTGAGGAGCGATTCCATGGGATAGGAACGGTATTTCCCTCTGATTTTTGGTATTAAGCAATAGGTACAATGATTAAAGCAACCGTCTGCGATTTTCAAATACGCGTAATGCTCGTCCGTGGTAATCACTCGGGAGAATTTATAAGTATCCGCGCCTTTCCCGACGTAATTTTGCCGCTTGCCCTCTTGATAAGACTTTTCCAACGCCTCAAATATCTTTTCATAATCGGATATTCCCAAAAAGACGTCCGCTTCCGTCAAAGGCCCAAAAAGTTCGTCGATAAACTTTTGCGGCAAGCAACCCGTAACCACTATTTTTTCTAATTTTCCGCGTTTATAATCGGCGCATTCCAATACGGTTTCTATGGCTTCTTCCCTCGCCGACTGCAAAAATCCGCAAGTGTTGATAACCAAAATTTGCGCCTTTTGCAAATCGTCTGTTAAAGAAAAGCCTTTTTCCTTTATCAGACCAAGCAATTTTTCCGTATCCACGCGGTTTTTATCGCAACCGAGTGAAATTACGCCAAACAACTTTCCTGTTAGCATTCCTCTTCCTTTCGCTATCAATATACCATAGTAAATATGACATACGTACGCCTGTTTTTATAAAAATCTTGAAAGTTTTTGAAAGAATTTACGAAAAATCTTATAAAGTACCGTATTTGCTTTCAAATTCTTCCTTGGTAATCAGCACTTTTCGAGCCTTTGCTCCGTCAAAGCTGGAAATGTAGCCCATATCTTCCATCCATTCTACGATTTTTCCTGCTTTATTATAACCAACAGAACATTTACGCTGAATCATAGATATAGAAGCGCTACCCGTTACGATGACAAACCGTAACGCTTCGATATACACGGCTTCTACCTCTTCGTTTCCGCCAAACGAATCGCCGCCGTCTCCACCGCTACGAGTATTGTTAATATACGCCGTTGCACTTTCATCGTAATACGCTTCGTTATTTGCTTTTATAAAGTTTACTACCCGTTGAGAATCTTCCGACGATATAAACGCGCTTTGTACGCGTACGGGTGTATTGATACCCTGCATGGTATAAAGGAAGTCCCCTTTCCCTAACAGCTTTTGCGCGCCCGTTTGGTCTAAAATAACACGGGAATCGACGTCTGTCGCAACAGCAAACGCAATACGAGTAGGCAAATTACTCTTGATGACGCCCGTAATGACGTCCGTGGAAGGACGCTGGGTTGCCACAATAAGGTGAATACCCGCCGCACGCGCTTTTTGCGTAAGATTTTGGATTCTGTCTTCGATATCCTTTTTCGCCGCCAACATTAAATCGGCAAGCTCGTCGATGATGATGACGATTTTGGGTAAACGCTCGTTCTTTTCCAACTGCGCGTTATACTGATCGAGATTGACAACGTACGTACCCGCACGGCTCATTTGTTCAAACAAACCGTAACGGCGGTTCATCTCCCCGATTGCCCAATTCAAGCTTTGCACCGATTTGTTTACGTCCGTAATAATCTCGTTGATCATCAAATGCGGCAAATCGTTATACAGTACGAACTCCGTCTTTTTGGGGTCGATTAAAATCAAACGCAATTCTTCGGGCGAATATTTATATATCAAGCTAATAATAAGCGAGCCGAGGAACACGCTTTTACCCGAACCGGACGAGCCTGCTACAAGCAAGTGTATCATCTTGGAAATATCGCCGTAAACCTTGCGATTGCCAACGTCTTTACCCATTGTGAACATCAAGGAGGAAGATTTTGCATTGACAAACGTATCGCCCGTCAGCATACAGCCAAGCTGAACAAACTGTCTGTCCTTGTTGGGAACTTCAATACTTACCACACCGTCTTCATAGTTCGGGTAAATATTTACACCGCTGGAATGCAAGCTGATAGCAATCGATTGATCCAAAGCCACTACCTTTCTGGGCGGTATCGTACGCGGAATCGCTACGTTATAACGTGTAACGGTAGGACCAAACGTTACCGAAGCAATAGACGCGCCTGTAATTTTGAAATCTTCCAAAGTGGCGATGATATTCGCTTTTGTTTCTTCTACTTCCACCAAGTTGGACGTAGGCTCTACGTCGCGGCAATCGAAATCGTCCAAAGGCACGCGAACGTACGGACGAATCACGCGCGGCTTGGGCGGCTCGGGTGCAGGCTGCGGAGCAGGTGCGGGAGCGGTAGTAGGTGCAGGCGAGGCAGGTGCAACGGAAACGGGCTCCGTTTTCGGCGACTCTTCCTCAATAAACGAGCGACCTCTGTCAGGCGTTAAATCCACCATCTCCTCTTCAAACCGAGCACGGGGTTGTTCCACTTCTACGTTCCGTTCGGCAACCTCAAACGCGCTATCTCTACGCGATTCCGTTTCAAAACCTGAACGCAACGTATAAGCGTCCTCTTCCGTTTCATCTTCAAACAGATTGCGTCTTTCGCCGTAGGAATCCTCTAATCTGTCATTGAAATTTTCTCTTCCTACATCTCGGGAATCGTTGGTAACGTCTATATCACTACCTCTGCCAAACGTTTCTTCAGCCAATCGACGGCTGCTTTCGTCATTCCCGAAAATATTACTGTTAGAGGGAGAAAACAAATCCATATATTCATGACGACTGTTTGCGTCGCGGTCTGTTTCCACTCTCGCATAAGAATCCGTTTGCGGTTGCAACAAGGTGGATTGATTGTAATCCTCCTCTTGCTGCACTGAACGAACAGTCTGTTCGGATACAACCGAGTCAACAGGCGAAACAGGCGCAACGGGCGTAGTGAACCCTTCTTCCTTAATTCTATATAAGTCGTTTTCCATGCGCTTTTCTTCTGCGTATTCGGGATAGGAGGTTACAGGTCTGTTTGCTTGCGTATTTTCATTAACCGACTTCTCATACGCCGCTGTATAAGAGGGCGTATATCCGTTATCCGCAATGGTAGGCGCGGATATAGTGGGATAGCCGTTTACGTCCACAGAGTTGCGCTTATTTACCTGTGCGTTAGGGTCAAAAATCAAATTGCGTTGGTAATTTTCCGCAGGCGTAGAGCCGAACAAAAACGCTCGGCTATTTTCGTATGCATTTGTTTTAGGAGTTTCCTCTACGCGCATATTTTGCGGATTTCCAAAAGGCGAGAACGCCTGTCCAACGTTTGCATTACCTACGCTGCCTTGGTTTTGCGGAGCTTGTCCTCCGTCGTCTGCAAGCGTTACTCCGGGGCGTTGCGTTGCCATATCTCCGTACGCCACGTAGCTGCCCGTTTGACCAAACGGTTGTGCGGCCGCTGTCTGTTGCTGTGCTTGCATTATAGGCGAATTTATAGGCGCGCGGTTAGGCTGATAGCCGTACTGTTCTACGGGTTGCGCAGCCTCCACCCGTCTTTGCCAACCGTTAGGCTGTTCTCCGTACGCCGCTTCTTGCATTACGTAGGGTTGTTGAGCGGGCATTGCGTTTTCCGTCATCGGCTGTTGCGAGGAAGCCACCTCATTGCCAGTAGCAGAGTTCCGTTTTTTGAATACGATATAGGTCAAATATCCGAAAAACAGCGTAAGTATCGAGAAAATAATAATTGCGCCGACTTTCGTAGTCATTTTTGCCACGACGTAAACCACCAAGCCGCCAAGCCAACCCGTTACCGTTGCATAAGGAAAGCTTGCGCCAGCAACGTAACAACGCTTAATATATCCGTTTAATTCCCAAGAATACGCAGTTGCCGTATGTACGATAAGCGCAATGGAAATTAGAGTGAACAGAACGCAAGCAAAACCTTTGCGATTTTTCACAAACCGCTTTCCAATCAGAGAGGTTGCCGAAGCGTATAACACACCCAATAAAACAGGATAAGCAAAATACCCGAATACGCCTATCAAAAAGGAATGAATTGCCACCCCAATCGCCCCGAAAATCAGCGAACGGGTAAACAATATCAAAAGCGCAATAACGGAAAATAGCGCGCAAACGGCGCAAAGGCTCTCTTTGGTTACAAGATCCGTTTCCTTTTTATTCTTTTTTGCTTTTTCTTGTTTGTCTGTGTTTTTACTCAACGGACTTTCCTCCTGTCTTCCATAAAACGTAGTCTGCCGTTTGTGATACTTCTCCTTGGGCTTGTCCAAAAAAGGCATATTTCGCCAAGGATAATCATTCATATAAAATAATTATAGCATTTTTTTCAAAATATATCAATAGTTTCACACCAAAAAAACAGGCGAAAGTAGGAGATTTTTTTATTTTTCTCCCCCTTTTCGCCTCTAAACGCCTCTTGAAAGTTACCTTAATTCTTTTATCAAATATTGCGCCGCATAATAAATATCCCCTGCACCCAAAAAGAGCACCATATCCCCCTCTTTTACCGTTTTTTTCAGCCACGTTTTTAATACGTACACGTTTTCGGCGTATAAGCTTCCTAAACGTTCTGATAAAACCTCGCCGCTTCCCTCCCTGTCGTACCGTTCCCGAGCAGGGTAGGTTTTGTAAATCAGCAGTTCTTTTATCGGCTTTAACACCTCTATAAACTCTTTCATCAACAGCTTCGTCCTCGAATACGTATGCGGCTGAAATACGACGTACAGCCTACCCTTGCATACGCCGCTTGCCGTAGCGTACGTAGCAGCTATCTCCCTTGGGTGATGCGCATAGTCGCACACAAAACTTGCGCCGTGAAAGCTGCCTATCCTTTCAAATCTGCGCTTTACAGCCTCAAACGATTCTAACCCCCCGCGAATTTCTCTTTCGTTAAACCCTACCGAGCGCATTGCCGCAAACGCCGCCAAAGCATTATACACGTTACAACGCCCCAACGCCTTTAACCGAATACGGCAAAGCGGTTTTCCGTATTCCTCTACCGTAAAGGAATACCTCTCTCCCATTGCCCGCAAATCGGTGGCTCGATAATCGGCAAAGGTGCTATTTATCCCAAAAGTCGCAAAATCTCCCAAATCAGCCGATTTCGCATCATCAGCGCACACAAAAGCTGCCTTTGCCTGCATACAATACCGCCGAAAACACGCAGAAAGCTCCGTTTCGCTTTCATAACACTCCATGTGATCCTTGTCGATATTAAGCAAAATGGCAGCGTCCGAACGTATCTTTAACATATTTTTTTTATATTCGCAAGCTTCCGTAACAAAATACTCGTCTCCGCAGGTATAGAAATTACCAAACGCCAAATCATGACCGCCGATATGCGCCGTAAAAGGTACGCTTGCCGACTTTAAAATATGCGCACACATAGACGTACAAGTTGTTTTCCCATGACTTCCCGCCACGGAAATTACGTACGGAAAGGCGTTGCAAACAAGCTGCAACAAATCCGACCTCGCCATAAGCTTTTTTTTATGCGTTCTCGCCCAAGCTAATTCCACGTGTTCGTCAGGTATTGCGTCTGTATAGACAATCAGTTGCGCTTGGCGTAATTCCGAGCGGTTTTCCTCTGCTCCGATATACGTTTTAATTCCGTAAAACGCAAGATTTTCTATCTCCTCGCCGCGCATACCGTCGCTTCCCGAAACGCTATATCCCAGCACCGACATATATTTCGCTAATGCGCTCATGCTGATGCCGCCTATCCCGATAAAGTAAATATTTTTTACGTTATTCAAACCTTTCAAAAACATACGATATATTACGCGCTATAACCGTCGATTATAACCGACATAAACAAATGTGATATTTCATTTTTGAAAAGTCCTTTTCACTTAATTGATTTTGCTCACAATATATGTTATAATGATTGAAATTATCGATTTATTCTTTGTTTTTGATTTTATAAATCGATTACATTTCTATAAACAACACTCATATCTGATTTATTCTTCCTCGAAAAAACGCCCGCTTTTTAGCAGGCGTGTTTTCTCATATTCCATTATTTATTTTCGGAGTTTTTCTTCATAAAATAATCCACGAAACGGGGACGGTGTTTTCTGTCCGTCGGCGGCGTTTCAGGCTGCGTTGCCGTCGCATCGGGAATAGGATCGTCAGGTTCAAACGCAACGCTTGCCGTTTGCATAGGAGCAACAGGCTGCACGGGTTGTGCCGTTTGTACCGTTTGCGTGGGTTGCGGATAAGCATACCCATTTTGCGTAAAGTTAGGCTGACTTTGTGCCGCTCCGTAATTAGGCGCATACGTATTTACCGCGGGCTGCGCGTAATTTCCTACGTTTTCAGGGAATACAGGAGGCGTATAAGCATACGGCGTATTCGGTTGCTGCTGCGCAGACTTTTCCGCATTATACGCCGAATCGATTTTTTGAGAAAGCAATGCGGCTTGTCTAAACGTAACGTCTTGCGCTTCTGCGCCAATCACATTTTGCGTTCCGTTAAAGCCCGTCGCAATGATAACCACTTCCACCTCGTCTTTCATGCTTTCGTCGATACACGCACCAAAAATAACGTTTGCAGAAAAATCAATAACGTCTTTGACAAGGTCTGCCGCCATAATCACTTCGTCAAGCGATAAATCCTTTCCGCCGATAATATTCAAAATAACCGAGCTTGCGCCCTCAATCGTCGTATTGAGCAAAGGGCTGCAAACCGCACAACGAACAGCGTCGGAAATACGTTTTTCGCCTTTTGCCACACCGATACCCATGTGCGCCAAGCCACGACCTTTCAA
Source organism: Candidatus Scatosoma sp. (assembly GCA_045655725.1). Classification (GTDB taxonomy): domain Bacteria; phylum Bacillota; class Clostridia; order Christensenellales; family Borkfalkiaceae; genus Scatosoma. Next base: position 9,752 of record JAZOPT010000039.1, on the reverse strand, counting down.
CGTAGCCTTTACGTCGGCAAAATCCAAATTGATAAGCGAGGGCTTGACACTCAGCTCGGCAATCCCGCGAATACCTTGCCGAAGCACTTCATCCGCCACTTTCAACGAATCGGAAAAGGACGTTCCCTTGGGAACAACTTGACGTATCTTATCATTGGGAATCGTGATAATGGAATCCACCGATTTACGCAATTCCTCCACGCCCGCCAAAGCGTTATCCATGCGGCGCTTTGCCTCAAAATTAAAGGGAAGCGTAACCACCGCCACCGTTAAAATTTTCAAGTCTTTGGCAATCTTTGCAATGACAGGAGCAGCACCCGTTCCCGTACCACCGCCCATACCTGCGGTAATAAATAACAGGTCGGTATCTTTCAATGCCTCTGCAAGAGCCTCTTTATTCTCTTCCGCCGCCGCTTTACCCACAGACGGGTCTGCGCCTGCACCTAAGCCTTTCGTCAATTTTACGCCTATTTGAATGCGTTTATTCGATTTAGAACGCGCCAACGCTTGATTGTCCGTATTTACAACGATATAATCGGCACTTTTCAAGCCCGAGTCAATCAATCTATCCACGGCGTTATTGCCTGCGCCGCCAACGCCGATTACTTTAATTTTCGCTACGCCCGAAAGATTGTTGACAGCCTCGGTTACCGCCGAAACGGCATTCTCTACGCCGTACGAATTTTCCGTGTAATTATTTTCATTAAATTCCATCATTTCTTTTGTCCTCCGTTCTTGTTAAATATCCTGTAAAGAAATCCGCGCTTTTTCTTATCGCCAAGCGCCATATTCAATAGCGCGATACGGGACGAAAATACGGGTTTATCGTAGTAAGGCAAATCAGGCGAAACGATTTCCGTTAGTCTGTTCAGCCTGCCCGCCACGTGCTCCGTTGCCCCGGCAATTCCGCTAATCCCCTCTCCTGTTACGGAAATAGGATTTACGGCAAACGCCGTCATTTTTTCTTCATTATAATATTCTGCAAAGAATTTCTCTACGTTTTCGCAAAGCACGTCCAACGCATACTTGACGATATCGTTTATCCTCTGCACGGGGAATGCAACGTCTCCCTTTGCGCTTGTCCACATCAAATCCTTGGGAACGCTGCCGCCCGATACGTTTGCGGAAAGTAAAATCTCTTCTGCCGTTTCAAACTCTACGTCCAATTCTTCTATCAAGGCGACCAAAACCGTACCCTGACCGCATTCAAACGTTTTTTCGTGCACCAAGCCGTTGCCGTACACCACGGAAATAGAGGTTGTCAAAAATCCAACGTCCAATAAGAACGAATACCCCTCCCGCCGTTTTTCGGGCAACAGATACATACTCTGCGCCAAGGTAGAGGGTAAAAACCGAACGTTATCCATTCCCAAAGAATGAAACAGTTGGGTAATTACGTTATAAAACGTATCCGACACAAAATAATAACAGAGCGCGCCCTTTAACAAACGAGTGGGCACACCCATAATATCGTCCACGTTGAAATATTTACGGTTGTCCCCCAAAGTAAAATACATATTAGAGCGGCGAATACAACGCTGTTCGCTCATCAATTCGGATAAGCCGCTTTCATACAAAAAATCGATATCCTGCGCGGTAATTTTCCGTCTTTTAGGGAAAGAAACGGTATGACCTTTCGTTTGAAGCGAAACGAACGCAGACGGAACGCCCACGTACAGTTCCTCAATGATGCCGCTGTAATTTTGCCGAACCGATTTCACCGCCGTCATAACCGCCTGACAAAACGATTGCTCGTCAAAAAACCCTTCCGTAGAAAACCCGTCGTATTTTTCACTATGACTACCACAAAAGACGAACGTACCGTTTACCCCTTTCGTTCCAAGAAAAAAGGTTACTTCATACGAACGCACGTCTAAAATTGCGACGCATTCGTTTTTCATAAGTATTTCTGCTCCGTATCTGCATTAAATATTATAAAACACAAACAATATTTTTACTATTATATACCATTTTCAGCAAAATGTCAATGGGTTAAAAGAAAAAAGAATGAAAAAACGCGCCGTTTGGCGCGTTTCACGTTATTTTTCGCTTGTGAGAATATCCTCTTTGCTGTAATAGATTTCAAAATCTTCCCCTTCCTCACCGTCAAACAAGACCAAAATACCTTCCGTCTTTTGCTTGTCGCCAAGAGCCGTATATTCCTCGATAATGCGCTCCGCCTTCGCTTCCGTTTGCGACAAAGGATTGCGGACGTACAACGTTACGCCCTCTTTCATATACAGCTTTATCGTCGTTTCCGCTTCGTCGGAAGCAGGTCTGTCGATTTCCACCGCCAATACGTTACGCTGAATCCCCTCCAACTTGGCAGAAACAGACTTTACAAACGCAAACAAGGCAGGCAAACATTCGTCACCGGATAACACCTCGCCCTTTTTACCCACAGCCGTCAACGGAGCTTTTTCCGTTCCGCGCAAAATAACGTTGTGCCCGTCTGTGGAACGGTTAGCGGGGTTGTCGCGCACGCCAAGCACCACGCCGTCCGCATTTAAGATATAATACGTTCCCTCTTCCTGTAAATTGGCAACGGCATATACCTCTGCGTCCTCCCGAACCTCAATAACGAGTCGGTTGGGGTATGCTTTTTCAAAGGAAATAATACGGAAATAGGGGAAATCTTCTATCACTTTATCCGCTTCTTCCCTATCCGCAAAAAAGGTGCTTTGCTTTTTATACGCTTCTAATAAACGCTTTTTTAAGTCCTCAGCCTCCGTTTTTGCCTCGTCGGATATCGCAGGCGCAAACACGGTGATTTCATTTACCCGATACACCGCTGATACGCCCAACACCGCCGCTGATAAAAACAGCAACAGACTGAGTATAATAATGAAAACGTTTCTCTTTGTCATCGTATTCCTCTTTGGTATTTATTACACCGCCTTTCACAGGCGAACAACATTGTTTCCTAAATTTTTATTCTGCGGATTTTTGCCCCGAGCTTTTTCAGCTTATACTCAAAATCGGCGTACCCTCTATCCACGTGCGACAAATCCAACACTTCGCTTTGCCCCTCCGCAGCAAGAGCCGCAACCACCAACGCCGCCCCGCCCCGCAAATCGCTTGCCGTAACACGCGCCCCGTGCAGCTTTTCCACGCCGCGTATCAACGCGGTTCTGCCGCGCACGGTAATATCCGCGCCCATGCGTTTCAGCTCTCCTGCGTACTTATAACGTGTTTCAAACAGATTTTCCACAACCAGCGTCGTACCCTTACAAAGACAGCAAAGCGTGGAATATTGCGCCTGTAAATCGGTAGGAAAACCGGGGAAAGGCATCGTTTCCACCAAATCCACCGATTTAAGCGTTCCGTCGCTACGCAATATTATTTTATCATTTTTTATATGTATTTTGCAACCGTTTTCACGCAATTTATGCAAAAGAGCCGCAATATTTTCCGCAGAAATGCCGTTTGTTTCAATTTCCCCGCCGCAACAAGCCGCCGCAATTAAGTACGTTCCCGCTTCTATTCTGTCGCCCATGGGCACGTATTCTATGCCGTGCAACCGTTTTACTCCCTCAATAACCACCGTTCCGCCTCCTGCGCCGCGTACGTTTGCACCCATGGCGTTAAGGAAGTTTTGCAAATCGATAATTTCGGGTTCTTTCGCCGCGTTGCGGATTACCGTCATTCCCTCCGCTTTCACTGCGGCAAGAATAATATTTTCCGTCGCTCCTACGCTTGGAAAATCCAATAAAATTTCCGCCCCGACAAGTTTCTCGGCAACACAGTCGATATATCCGCCCTCTTCCGTGATTTTTACACCCAACCGCTTTAACCCCGACAAATGCAAATCAATAGGCCGAAGCCCAATGTCGCAACCGCCTGGATAGGATATTTTCGCACGCCGAAACCGAGTCAGTACAGACCCAAGCATAAAAACGGAAGAACGCAGTTCCCGAGTAAGCCGCGGCGGAATTTCGTGGGAAACTGCGTTTGCGCTGTCGATAACGACGTTCTCTTTTTGGCGGCGAATTTTACAACCTAGTTCGATTAAAATCCGCATCATATTTTCCACGTCCGTAATCGGCGGTACGCCTCTAATTTTTATTGGTTCATCGGTCAAAACGGAGGCGGCAAGCAAGGGCAAAACGGTATTTTTTGCGCTTTGCACCTGCACTTTGCCAAACAGTTTTGCGCCGCCCTCTACGATATATTTATCCATACGAAAAAGCTCCTTATGCTTTATTGTATGAAGTTATCGCCGCGTTTTGTTACGTACGGATATCGAATACAAAACGCCCATGGAAGCCATGGTTATAATTAAGGAAGTGTTTCCCGAACTGATAAGCGGCAAGGGTAAGCCCGTGGGCGGTATGCTTCCGCTGACCACCATTGCGTTTAACACCGTCTGTATTCCGTACACCAACGTAATCCCCGAAGCCAATAAAAAGGAAAAGAAATCGTCCGTTTCCCGCGCCGTTTTAATACCGCAAAAAATCAACGCTGCACTCAGCGAAAATAGCGCAAAAATACCGATAAAGCCAAGCTCTTCGCCTATAATAGATAAGATGAAATCGCTTTCCGCGAAGGGCAAGAAACGGTATTTTTGACGGGATTGAAACAAACCTGTTCCAAACCAGCCTCCGTTTCCCAGCGCATATAAAGACTGTATCAACTGATACCCCTCCCCGCGCGGATTTTCCCAAGGGTCGAGAAAGGCGGACAATCTCGAAAGTCGGTACGGCTCGGCAAGAATTAAGACGGGCACAACCAAAAGTACGGGAACGAATATCATCAAAAAATGTTTGATTTTCATTCCACCTAAAAAGAGCTCGGCAAGCATCAACAAAGCCACGCACATCGTAACGGACATATTCGGCTCGATGATAATCAAAACGCAAATTATCCCGCCTGCCGCAAGCACGGGCAAAACGCCTCTCAGCGTACGCATTTGCGACATATTCTCGGACATATACGCCGCTGAAAATACGACAAACCCGTATTTCGCAAGCTCGGACGGCTGAACGGTAACCCCGCCAACGCCTATCCACCTCGTTGCCCCGTAATTGCTTTTTCCTATCCCCGGTACGAACACCAACGCAAGCAATATAATCGGTACGATTAGCGCAATCCAACGCACTTTTTTGCCTTTTAATTTACGGTAATCAAGCCTGCCGCACACAAGCATCAACACGAAGCCTACGATAAACCCCAACGCCTGCTTTTTCACAAAATACCATGCGTCGTTATACTGCGTTTCCGCCACGTATGCGCTTGCAGAATACACAGCAAGAACGCCAAACGCTGCCAAAAACGCCGTGATTATCAAAATAGACAGGTCGCCGACAGGTTTATTCGATTTCCTCCCCGACTCTTTCCGTGCCGTCGGTATCGTCGTTACCGTCGTTACGGTTTGTAAATCGGTCAACCTCGTTTTTTCCGTTCGTTGCGTTATTTTCTCTACTTGTTTGGGCTGTCGCCGTATGTAAAGCTTTTTCTTTTTCCATGGCGCGGACCATTTTGACAAACGTATCACCTCTTTCTTCATAACTTGCAAACTCGTCAAAGCTTGCGCTTGCAGGACTTAACAAAACACATTGTCCTGACGTTGCCAAGATTGCCGCCACACGAACGGCAAACGCGAACGTTTCGCATACCGTTACGCTTTCAAACGACTGTTCACGTGCGCTTTTGAGCAAAGCATAACGGTTCTCGCCGTATAATACCGCATGGAATACTTTACTTTTTTTCAAAAGGGAAAATAATTTACTATAATCGTACCCCTTATTTTTACCGCCGAGCAGCAATACCGTTTCCCTTTTCATGCATTCAACGGCTTTAACGGTGGCATCTACGTTTGTTCCTTTGGAATCGTCCACGTACGCCACTCCGCCTACTTCTCCCACCACTTCTATACGGTGTTTTATTCCCTTGAACGCAACCAAAGCGTCAGCAATTACCGCATTTCTAACGCCCATGATTTTCGCTACGGCTATGGTAGCCAAAGCGTTTTGGATATTGTGAACTCCCTCGGCAAGCAGGTCGGACGCAGAAACAATCTTTTCCCCGTTAAAATACAGCACGCCGTTTTCGTAATACGCGCCCTGCACTCTTTCTTTAACGGAAAACCATATCACGCCCGCCTTGGTATTTTCAGCAAAGCCACGCACGATTTCGTCGTCATAGTTTAATACGGCATACTCCGATTCGGTTAAATTTTTCAAAAGCTTTGCTTTCAAAAATATGTAATTTTCCATAGTATAGTGTCGGTTGAGATGATCTTCCGTGACGTTGAGCACCACCGCTACGTGCGGGGAAAAACTGCTTAACGTTTCCATTTGAAAGCTGGAAATTTCCGCAACTGCCACCGCGTCCTCTGCTTGCGTACAATATTCTATCATCGGCGTACCGATATTACCGCAAGCGTTAGCTTGATACCCGCTTTTTTTGAGTACGGCTTCTATCATCGATACCGTCGTGGTTTTTCCGTTTGTTCCCGTTACGGCAACCGCCAAGCAACGCATATACCTTGCAGCAAGCTCCGTTTCTCCTATCACCGATTTCCCTGCCCGCTTAAACACAACGGCAAGCGGATGATCGATAGGAATCCCCGGACTTAACACCAAGACGTCGCATACCTCGTGCATGCGCGGCAGCGTTTCTTTTGCCACAAGCTTTGCACCCATTTGCGCAAGCTCTTGCGCCACTCTTTCTACCCGCTCTCCCGCTACGTCGTCATACACGTACACCGTCGCGCCGCGTGCAAGCAAAAAACGCGTAGCGGCACTGCCCGATTTGGATAACCCCAACACTAAAAATACCTGTTTTTTCGGGTACATATTTCCTCCTATTTAGCCAACGCAATATATTATACAAACAACAGACAAACTACTCCAAGCAAAAGCGTAATCACAAAATACGCATACGAAATTTGCGTTTCCGAATACCCTTTCTCTTGAAAATGATGATGCGCAGGCGCCATTAAAAAGATTCGTTTCCCGCCCGTTGCTTTATAGTATATTACCTGCAACACCACGGATATGACGGAAAAAACAAACATTGCCCCCATAACCGCCACGTATAGTGCATTTCCTGAAAAAACGCCTATACAAGCCGCAAATCCACCCAAAGCAAGCGAACCCGTATCTCCCATAAACACACGCGCAGGCGTAACGTTGAAGAGTAAATACGCTAAAACCGCACCCACCAAAGCAAAGCATACCGTAGCAAGTGCAGACGAGCCGTTTTGCAGCAATATCAATATTCCCAAGCAAGCAAAAAAAGGAACGCTTGCGCCCCCTGCAAGTCCGTCCAATCCGTCCGTTAAATTCACGGCGTTTACCGTGCCCAAAAAGACGAAACTTGCCAGCGGGATAATTCCCCAACCAATCTCCCATCTCCGCTTAAAAAAGGGCAAATAAAGCTTGGTAAAGCCCGCTCGGTAGCAGTATATCCCCGCGAGCACGGCGATACACGTTTGAAATGCGAATTTTTGCCAAGCTCGCAACCCCAAGTTTTCTTTGTGTTTACGTTTCAAAAAATCGTCTATCAATCCAACAATCATGTAGGATAGACCTATCGCCAAGGTAATAAGCGCCGTTTTATCCGCTTTACGCAAAAATAAAGCAACAGAAAAAACGGCGGCAAGAATAAACGCGATTCCGCCCATGGTCGGCGTGCCGCTTTTGCTTTTATGTTCTTTGACGTAAATCAAAATATTTTGCCCTGCTTTTAATTTTCGTAACACAGGTATCAAAATAAAACAAAACGCCAACGACAACCCAAACGCCGTAATGGCGGCGAAAACGTACGTTCTCATCTTCACTTCCTTGCGGAGTTGCCGCGTTAATTACGCGGCGTTTCCCTCTTCTCCTCTATATAATTTTTAATTATATCCTTGTCACAGAACGGGTATTTTATACCCATAATTTCTTGATACGTTTCCCCGCCCTTGCCCGCAACCAGCAATACGTCGCCTGCAGTTAAACAGTCGATTGCATACGCAATAGCCGCCCGTCTGCCCTGCACCACTACGTACTTCAACGAAAATCTCCGATACCCTTTTTCTATCGCCGCTAAAATGTCCATAGGGTCTTCATAGCGCGGATTATCCGACGTGAGAACGGCAAAATCGCATTTCTTTGCCGCCGCTTCGCCCATGAGCGGTCGCTTCCCTTTATCCCGATTTCCACCGCACCCAAACAGACAAACCAATCTACCCTTACAGTGCTTCTTTAACGCTGATATCGATTTATCCAATCCATCGGGAGTATGCGCAAAATCCACGAAAATTTCCGCGCCGTGAATACTGCCCACCCATTCCAATCTGCCATCCACCATACGCAAACCGCTCAATCCTTCGGTTACCGACTTAGCTTTTATACCCAGCGCAAGTGCGCAGGTTGCAGCCGCCAATGCGTTATACACGTTGTGTTTTCCCGATAATGCAAGCGACACTCGACTCACTTCGTCATGGATATTCAACAAGCATTCGCTACCCAATAAATTTTCTTCCGTAATAATCGCAAATGCGTCAGCTGGGTTGGTTACTCCGTAAGAAACCGTCGTATTCTCTTCGCGCAATTTTTCTATATCACGTGAAAGTTCGTCATCTCTGTTCACAACGGCAATTTGACAGTTTTCAGGTGGAAACAGTAGCATTTTCGCTTCTTTATATGCCTGCATAGTTTTGAAAAAATCGAGATGGTCTTGCGTGCAGTTTGTAAATATACAGGCGGAAAAGCAAATTCCCTCCACCTTTTTGTAATACAATGCGTGCGCCGACACCTCCATAACCACGTACTCTATACCCTGCGCCCGCATTTCCGAAAGCGTTTTGTGTAAAAAGATAGGGTCGGGCGTTGTCAATGCGCTTGGATACGTTTTTCCACTATACCGCACGCCAAGAGTGCCAATCACGCCCACCTTTTTATCCGCCGCTTCTAAAATGGAAGCAAGCATTGCCGCCGTGGTGGTTTTACCGTTCGTACCCGTAATGCCTACCATCTGCAAATCTTGGGCAGGATTGCCGTAAAAAGCCGCCGACATCAGGCTTAATGCTTGTCTGGTATCTTTCACAATAATTTGCGGAACTTTAACAGACAAACGCCGCTCGGTTACGATTGCCACCGCACCATGCTTGATTGCCTCTCTTGCATGGCTATGACCGTCCGTTTCTCCGCCTGTTAAACAAAAAAACAGACTGCTAACCGACGCAGTTCTGCTATCGTGGGTCAACGATAAAATCTCCCTTTCCCAATCCTCTTCCAAGCAGACGACGTTAAATTCTGTTACTCCTGCCACGATTTTTGATAAACGCATAGTTTTATCCCCCTCCTTAGCTTTGTTAAAACTATAATATTCTATGCGCCTGTCCACGGTTGTATGTTTTAATTTTGCACAAATAAAGAAAAAGACCGAACCCTGTACGGATTCAGCCTTTCCATATTATTATCGTATATAATTATCTATTGTTGATGAGCTTGGTCAATTCTACGGGATCGACAATTTTATCGCCTTTATATACGCGCATATTGCCCGAAGCAATTTCGTCAATAAGCACCACTTCGCCGTTGTTATAACCGAATTCAAACTTAATATCCCAAAGGTCTAAGCCAATAGACTTCAAATCATCGGCAACCACTTTGGTTATTTTCAAGGTTTGTTCTTTCATGCTGTTGAACATTTCCATACTCATAACGCCAAGTGCGGCAAGTCCTTCTGCCGTTACCAAGGGATCGCCCTTTTCATCGTTTTTGAAGGTGCATTCTACGTAGCCGCCTTCCAATCTCGTG
>JAZOPT010000038.1:0-37520 GCA_045655725.1 Candidatus Scatosoma sp. | reverse complement strand
AGCTCTTTCAAAACGGCATATACGCCGCCCGCCTCGTTCAAGTCCTCCATGTACGTAGGACCTGCGGGCGCAAGGTGGCACAAATTAGGCGTTTTTTCGCTGATTGCGTTTACTTCCTCTAAATCGAAATCCACGCCGCATTCGTTGGCGATTGCAGGCAAGTGCAGCATACTGTTCGTCGAACAGCCCAATGCCATATCCGCCGTAATCGCATTTCTTATCGCCGAAGCCGTCATAATATCGCGGGGACGGATATTCTTTTTCACAAGCTCCATTACCTGCATACCTGCGTGCTTGGCAAGCTCGATACGCGCCGAATATACGGCAGGAATCGTACCGTTCCCCTGCAAGCCCATACCCAACACCTCCGTCAGGCAGTTCATGGAATTCGCCGTGTACATACCCGAACACGAACCGCACGTAGGGCAAACCTTTTTTTCAAACTCCGTCAAGCCCTTGTCGTCCAGCTTACCCGCCGTGTATGCGCCCACCGCCTCAAACATACTAGAAAGAGAGCGTTTTTGTCCGTTGACTCTGCCTGCCAACATAGGCCCGCCGCTTACGAACACGGTGGGGATATTCAACCGAGCCGCCGCCATCAACAGTCCGGGCACGTTTTTGTCGCAGTTGGGAATCATCACCAAGCCGTCAAAGCCGTGCGCACGCACCATTGCTTCGGTGGAGTCGGCAATCAAATCGCGGGTAACGAGCGAATATTTCATACCCGTATGCCCCATTGCAATACCGTCGCAAACGGTAATGGCAGGGAACATAATGGGCGTACCGCCCGCCATTGCAACGCCCAGCTTTACCGCCTGCGCGATTTTATCCAAATTGATATGACCGGGAACGATTTCATTATACGAACAAACGACGCCAATGAGCGGCCGAGCCTGTTCTTCTTCGGTCAAACCCAACGCATGATACAGCGATCTGTGCGGCGCGTTTTGAAACCCGTCAACGATTGTTTCTTTAATCATAATACTCTCCCTAATTGCTTTTTTAGAATTTTACCACAAAGGCTTTCTACTAACGGCTACAACGCGCAACGCCCAAAAAGCAAGCGTGCGCGCCGTTACCGTACGTCTTTTTTATATAGCTATATACAAAATTTATCAGTTGTTGATAAACTTCTCTTCGTCCGCCCAGCTGTACAGCTTACGGATATCCTTACCCACCACTTCGGAGGGGTGCTCTGCCGCGATTTTACGCATAGCGTTGAAGTGCACTTGGCTGCCTGCGTCCGACATATCCAAAAGGAAGTCTTTTGCAAACGTACCGTCTTGAATGTCTTTCAAAACCTTGCGCATTGCCTTTTTCGTTTCTTCCGTAATAATCTTCGGACCCGTAATGTAATCGCCGTATTCTGCCGTATTGGAAATGGAGTAACGCATACCCTCGAAACCGCTCTGATAGATAAGGTCAACGATGAGCTTCATTTCGTGGATACATTCAAAGTAAGCGTTACGAGGGTCGTAGCCAGCTTCCACAAGCGTTTCAAAGCCCGCCTGCATCAACGCGCAAACGCCGCCGCAAAGCACTGCCTGTTCGCCGAACAAGTCCGTTTCCGTTTCCGTACGGAAGTTGGTTTCCAACACACCCGCACGCGCGCCGCCGATACCCAGCGCATACGCCAAACCGATTTCCAACGCATCGCCCGTAGCGTCCTGTTCTACCGCGATCAAGCAAGGAACGCCTTTGCCTACCTGATACTCGCTGCGTACCGTATGACCGGGGCCTTTGGGAGCAATCATGATAACGTTTACGTTCTTCGGGGGCTTGATGCAACCGAAATGGATATTGAAGCCGTGCGCAAACGCCAACGTCTTGCCCTCGGTGAGGTTGGGCTCGATGCTTTCTTTATAAAGCTTCGCCTGTTTTTCGTCGTTGATAAGAATCATGATAAGGTCAGCCGCTTTCGCCGCGTCTGCCGCCGTCATAACGGTAAGACCCTGCTTTTCCGCTTTCGCCCAGCTCTTGCTGCCCTCGTACAAGCCAACGATAACCTTTACGCCCGAATCTTTCAAGTTGAGCGCGTGTGCGTGGCCTTGCGAACCGTAACCGATAATTGCTACGGTTTTGCCGTTGAGTTTGTTCAAATCACAATCCTGTTGATAGTAAATTTTGTTCGCCATAATGTTTTTCCTTTCCTTTTTTGTTATTTTTTTTATTTTTTATTTTTATTTTTTATTGTTTTTAATGGTTGGAGTCAAGGGGTGTTGTCCCTTGCGCCATGCAAGGCGCGCAGCCTTGCTGCCCTGTGTCAAGAGCCGCCGTTAGGCGAAATCTTGTCTGCTTTCCAAAGCCGCCGTTACGCCTCTTTCGAGAACAGAGTGGTAACCCCTCTATCCAAAGCAACGATACCCGTACGGCACATTTCCAAAATTCCGAACGGCTGCATCAATTTCACAAACGCGTCTATCTTGGAGGGGTTGCCCGTTACCTCGATACACATTCCCTCCGTCGAATAATCGATAACGCTTGCGCGGAACACGTCCACTGCCGTCATAATATCGCTACGGTTTTGGGAAGCGTTAGCCACCTTGATAAGCATAAGCTCGCGCTGAATGGAATCGTCCTCCAACACCTCTACCTTTTTCACCACCACAAGCTTACGGAGCTGGTTAATCATCTGCTCTTTGGCGTATGAATCGCCGCTCATGCAAATGGTGATACGGGAATATTCCTTTCTCTCCGTTTCGCCCACGGTAAGCGTATCGATATTGAAGCCGCGGCGGGTGAACATACCCGTTACCCTCGTCAATACGCCCGACTTATTTTCTACGTAAACTGCAATTACAAATCTCTTATTTTCCATACCAAACACCTCACTTTACCACGGTAATGATGTCGTCGATTGCGCCGCCGGGAGGCAACATCGGCAATACAAATTCGTCCTTGTCGATACGCACGTCTATTACGGTAGGCTTGCCCGACTGCACCGCCTTTTCAAACGCTTTCTTAAACTGTACGGGAGTTTCTGCCAGCTCGCCCTCTGCGCCAAACGCTTTGGCAAGCGCAACGAAATCCGTCTTTCTGTCCAATACGGTGTTGGAATACCGCTTCCCGAAGAACAGCGTCTGCCACTGCCGTACCATACCCAAAACGCCGTTGTTCATCAGCACGATGACGATAGGAAGCTTATAGGTAACCGCGGTTGCCAATTCGTTTAAGTTCATACCGAAGCTGCCGTCGCCCGTGATAAGAACGACAGGGTCTTTGGTGGCAACGTACGCGCCCATCGCCGCGCCCAAGCCGAAGCCCATCGTACCCAAACCGCCGCTGGATACAAACCGACGCGCTCTGTCGTACGTGGCGTACTGCGCCGCCCACATCTGGTGCTGACCAACGTCCGTCGTGATAATCGTTCCCGCGGGTTTTTCCGCGTTGATGATGTCGAATACCTGTTTGGGGGTAAGCGGAGCGGAGTTCTTTGCCGCAATCTCCTCTTCAAACGAAGCTTCTTCCGCTTTGAGCTGACGAACTCTATCCAACCAAGCGGGGTTGCTCTTTGCTTCGCACTTTTCCGCGATACGCTTAAACGCGTCCTCAACGTCGCCCACCAAGCCCAAATCTACGCGTACGTTTTTGTTGATTTCCGCACAGTCGGGGTCGATTTGGATAATCTTACTCTTTTTGGCAAACTTGGAAACGTTGCCCGTAGCTCTGTCGGAGAACCGAACGCCCACCGCCAAAATAAGGTCGGCTTCGTTTTGCGACATGGAGGAGGCATAATGTCCGTGCATACCCTGCATACCGAGGAACAGCTCACTCTCGTTAGGAACGGCGGATAAGCCCATAAACGAGCAGCCGATTACCGCGCCGATTTTTTCCGCAAACGCCACGATATCCTTGCCCATGCCAAGACCTGCCGCGCCGCCGCCGATATAGATATACGGACGCTTTGCTTCCGCAATCAACGCCGCCGCTTCGTCGATAAGCTTTTCCTTTACCTTGGGCAAGGGGAGCTTTTCCACAACGGGCTGTTCTTCGTATTCGTATTTGCCCACCTGCACGTCCTTGGGAATATCGATAAGTACAGGACCCGGTCTACCCGATTTAGCAATTTGGAACGCCTCGCGCACGGTGTCTGCCAAGTCCTCTATTTTGTTGACGAAATAATTGTGCTTGGTAATGGGCAGCGTTACGCCCGTGATGTCGATTTCTTGGAAGCTGTCCTTACCAATCAGCGAGCAAGGCACGTTCCCCGTAATGGCTACCATGGGGATAGAGTCGAGCATTGCCGTTGCGATACCCGTAACCAAGTTGGTTGCACCCGGACCGCTGGTGGCGATACAAACGCCCACCTTGCCCGTCGCGCGGGAATATCCGTCCGCCGCGTGCGCCGCACCCTGTTCGTGCGCTGTCAACACGTGGTTGATTTGGTCTTTATATTCGTATAAAGCGTCGTAAATATTGATAACCTGACCGCCGGGATAGCCGAACACGTCGGTTACACCCTGTTCGATAAGGGTTTTGATTAAAATTTGTGCACCGTTCAATTTCATGGTGTGTTTTCTCCTTGCTTTTTTCGTTATTTTTCAGTAATTTGCTTTTGGATAGATTACGGCAATTTACGCCAAGTTACGCCTTTAACATACGGTTGACCGCCGATACCAACGCCTTGACGGAGGAGGTCATAATATCCGTATGTATGCCCGCGCCCCAATACGGCTTGCCGTCAGACACTAGGCACACGTAAGACGCGGCTTTGGAGGAGGATTTCTCTTCCAACGCGTGCTCTACGTAGTTTTCCAAGACGTACGTTAAGCCCGTAACCTGTTTTATGGCACTGCTGACGCAATCGAGTCTGCCGTTGCCCTGCACTTCCACGGTGGTCGCCTTGCCTGCGTATTCTATCACGACTCTGCCCTTCACGCTGTCGCCTTCTTCCTCATACCCCGTTTCGAGTACGTTCAGCGTTTCGCTCAAATTGACGAAATCCCGCATGAAAATCTCGTACACCTCGGTAGAGGCAAGCTCTCTGTGCTCGTGGTCGGAAATGCTCTTGACGTGGTAGCCGAACTGCTCGCGCATCTTCGGCGGCAACACCAGCTTAAACTGCGTTTCCAAAATATATCCTATCCCCCCTTTACCCGACTGGGAATTTATGCGGATAACGTCCGCCTCGTACACTCTGCCTACGTCGGCAGGGTCGATGGGAAGATAAGGCACCGTCCACGTACCCGTGGCACGCTCGTTGCGGTATTTCATGCCCTTGGCTATCGCGTCTTGGTGCGAACCCGAAAACGCCGCAAATACCAACTGACCGCTATACGGCTGTCTTTCGCTGACCTTCATACGCGTTACGCGCTCATAGACGGAAGTAATGGAGGGCAAATCGGAGAAATCCAGCTTGGGGTCAACGCCTTGGGAGAACATATTCAATGCCAGCGTAACGATATCGACGTTCCCCGTGCGTTCGCCGTTGCCAAACAGAGTTCCCTCTATTCTGTCGCCGCCTGCAAGTAAGCCCATTTCACTGTCCGCCACCGCGCAGCCTCTGTCGTTATGCGGGTGCAGCGAAATGACGACGTTTTCTCTGTTTCTCAAATTTTTGCACATGTATTCCACTTGGTTTGCATACACGTGCGGCATAGAATTTTCCACCGTTACGGGCAGGTTGATAATCGCCTTGTCCTCTGCCGTCGGCTGCCAAACGTCCAACACCGCGTTGCAAATTTCAGCGGCGAATTCAGGCTCTGTACCCGTGAAGCTTTCGGGCGAATATTCAAACGTGATTTTGCCCTCTGCCTTTTCACGGTATGCCTTGCAAAGCTTCGCACCCGTTACGGCGATGTCGATAATTTCCTCTTTGCTGCGGCGGAACACCTGTTCGCGCTGTGCCACCGACGTGGAATTGTACAAATGCACGATTGCCCGCTTCGCTCCCTTTAACGCTTCAAACGTTTTGGCTATGATATGCTCGCGCGATTGCGTAAGTACCTGAATGGTTACGTCGTCGGGAATAAGGTTGCGCTCGATAAGCGCACGGCAGAATTCGTATTCCGTTTCGCTTGCCGCGGGGAAGCCCACTTCAATTTCCTTAAAGCCGATTTTGCAAATGAGTTGGAAAAACTCCAATTTTTCTTCCAGACTCATGGGGATAATCAAAGCCTGATTGCCGTCGCGTAAATCGACGCTGCACCAAACGGGCGGTTTTTCAATGGCGGACTTTTTCGTCCAATCCATCGTAACGCCCTGCGGTTCAAAATATTGTTTTACGTATTTGTTGCTGTTTTTCATTTTTTCTGTTCCTCTGCGGGCATTTTCCCGTTGCCCGTTAATAAAAATCGTCTCCCGTCCGCGCTAAAAACGCAGATAAGAGACGAAGTAACACTCCGCGGTACCACTCTGTTTGACGGCTACGCCGCCCACTCGTGTCTTTGCAAGACTTCCCTTTAACGGAGGAATCCGTCCGAATCTACTAAGCGTTGCTTGCGCTGTTCTGTCGGAGGCTCGGGGAGGAGCTATATTCCGTGGGCCGTGTTGACTCGCACCGTCCGTCAACTCTCTGAAAATCGGTTTCACGCGGATTTTTTTCCCGTCGTTGCCTGTATGAAAAATATGATTATATCTATTATATACCCAAACGCAAGATTTGTCAACAAGGTACTGCCAACTTTTTTACGTTTTTTAGGGAAATTTATGGAATTTTACGGCAGGTTGGCGGCGAGTCGCCGCTCCCCGACCTTTCTATCTTTCCCGCGTGGGTCAATTTACTGTTCGTAACCGTTCAAGCCTGTTGCCCCGAAAAGACGGGACGTGTACTTTGCGTACACGAGCGAGGAAAACGCACCGCAACGCTGTATTGCGACGTATATACGTCGTTTTTAGATTTTGTGGACCCAGTGGAACGTGTCCTCCACCTTCCCCCACTGTATTCCCGTGAGGATATCGTATAACTTCTGCGTTACTTCCCCGATTTTACCGCCGCCAACCACGTATTCGTCGTCGCCGTAGGCAAGCTTCCCGATAGGCGAAACCACCGCCGCCGTACCGCAGCCCCACGCCTCTTCCAACGTTCCGTCTTTCAACGCTGAAACAAGCTCGTCCACGGACAACAACCGCTCGCTTACCTTATAGCCCAACGATTTCAATACCTCAATACAGCTCTTGCGCGTAATACCAGGCAAAATCGAACCCGTCAGCATAGGCGTTACGATTTCTCCGTTAATCTTGAACATAACGTTCATCGCGCCCACTTCTTCGATATACTTTCTCTCTACGCCGTCCAGCCAAAGCACCTGCGAATAGCCCTTTTTCGCCGCACGTTCGCCCGCACGCGTGCTCGCCGCGTAGTTCCCGCCGCACTTGGCGTAACCCGTACCGCCGCGCACCGTCCGCACGTCCTCGTTTTCTATCATAATTTTAACGGGATTGATACCCTCGGCGTAATAGCTTCCGCTGGGCGAAGCAATCAGCATAAACGTCGCTCTGTGCACCGCGTGCACGCCCAAGCTTTCGTCGTTACCGAACATAAACGGACGCAAATACAGGGAAGTTCCAAACGACTTGGGTACAAACCGTTCTTCTAACCGCACGAACGTCTCCAAAATCTCCAACGCGTCCTGCTCGTCCAAAAGAGGCAGACTCATACGCTCGGCAGAGTTGTTCATGCGCTTGATATTTTCCATAGGTCGGAACAGCTGCACGCCGCCGTCTGCACGGCGATACGCTTTCAGACCCTCGAAAATTTCCGCGCCGTAATGCAATACGGTGGAAGCGGGGTGCAGCGAAATGCGCCCGAACGGCACGATTCTCGCGTCGTACCAGCCCTTGCCCTCCTCGTAGTCCATGACAAACATGTGGTCGGTAAACACTTTCCCGAATCCTAACGTTTCTTCCGGCGGCATCTGTTTGGGAGTCGTCGTTTTCGTAATGGTGATTTGCATATTCCCCTCCCGCTTTATCCATTCAAAAAACGAATAGATTTTCTTTCTTCAATAGATTTATATAATGATAGCACACCCAAACGGTTAAGTCAATCGTTTTGAGTGTGCTAAAACTTATTTTTTCAATTTTTTAAGCGTTTTCGCCTGCGTCCTCCGTGCCGTCCTCTACGGCTACTTCCACGCTCGCAGCAACCTCCACGGCATTTTCCTCTGCGAGGTCAAGGATAAACTGTTCGTTCTGTTCGGGATAAGCGGACAGCATGGGCGCAACGTCTTTGCCTGCCTTTCTGTCGAAGTAGTTTTTGGTGATTTTCGCCACCAAACCGCTCATAATCACCAAACCGATAAGGTTGGGCAACGCCATCAAGCCGTTGAACGTATCGGAGATAGCCCAAGCGAGTTCGCCGTCCAAAACGGACGCTACGATAACCAACAGCACGTACGCCACCTTAAACACCGTACGCGCAATAAATCTCGCCTTTTCGCCCGCCTTTCTGAACAGGAAGTCGATAGATTTTTCGCCGTAGTAAGACCAAGCCAAAATGGTGGTAAACGCAAACAGCGGAATAATGGTGGAATATACGATAGTACCAAAAGTTCCGAATATACCCTCAAACGCCATCATGGACACCTGCGTATCCACGTATCCGCCGCCGTACAGAGTAGTAAGGTCGTCGCCGAAGCTGACCAGCACCACAAGCGCGGTAAGCGTACAGATAATAAACGTATCGAAGAACACCTCGAAAATACCCCAAAGCCCCTGTTTTACAGGCTCACGCGTTTGCGACGCGCTGTGTGCGATAACGGAAGAACCCAAGCCCGCTTCGTTGGAGAACACGCCGCGCGCCAAACCCTTTTGAATGATTTGGGCAAAAGCATATCCCGCAAAGCCGCCAACCGCCGCTTCAAAACTGAAAATGTTTTTGAAGATGAGCGCAAACGCCGTGCCGATCATGGTAACGTTCGCAAAAATAACGACCAACGCCATCAGGATAAACAACAACGACATAAAGGGCACTAAAATGGAAGCCACTTTACCGATAGATTTGATACCGCCGAGAATAATCAGCGCAAGCACCACCGCAACGACAATACCCACTATCAACGCCACCGTCGTACCGTTCGCGTTAGAGAACACGCTTTGGAAGGTAAGCGACATTTTGTTGGTTTGCGCTCCGCTCATACCGATTGCCGCAAACGTACAGAACACCGCCGCCATTACGCCCAAAATTTTACCGAACGTTTTCAAAAACGAGCCCGCCTTGCCGTTGACGTTTCTGCCGACGCCCTCGGAAAGATAATACGCAGGTCCGCCCGAAAATTCGCCGTTGTCTTCCTTTTTACGGAAGAACATACCCAACACGTTTTCCGCATAATTGGTAACCATACCGAAGAAAGCGGATATCCACATCCAAAACACCGCGCCCGGACCGCCCGTCATAATCGCGGACGACACGCCGATGATGTTTCCCGTGCCTACCGTACCCGAAATGGCGGTAGCAAACGCTTCAAAGGGCGAAACGGTATTCTTTTCCCCTTTCACTTTGGTATGCTTGCCGATACTCTTTACCGTGGGGATAATCGTTTCCCCCCAAGACGTACCAAACTTGCGTACCTGTAACGCTTTGGTGCGCACGGTAAGCCAAATACCCGTACCGAGAATCAAAACAATCATCGGTATGCCCCATACGATGCCGTTGATCACGCCGTTTACATTGGCAACGACCTCTAAAATCTTGTCCATTAGACAACCTCCTAAATGTGAAAAAACTAAAAATAAAAACGAAGCGTCGCATCGCCTCGCTCCGTCGTATAAACAAAAAACGCAAATATCCACCCTACGCCGTCTAAAAATACGGCAACGGTAAAAAGCCATTCTCTGTCCTTTTGCCTGAGAGATTTGCAAACGCGCCCTTGTCTTTGCTCTGGCGGTTTGCTTGCCCCTTCGGCACCCGCGTATTTCAGCGGACTTCTCCGGAGTGCTATCCGATTGCAGTTCCCGATTTTTCAATCACCTGAGAGGTTCGCTCCTTCGGTTTGACTTGCGTCAATCTTCTGCAATCATCGTTTAGCGTATGCTTGTGTAGTATCATAGCACATTTATTGTTAAACTGTCAATAATTTTTCACGCGTTTTTGACAATTTTTTCTGTTTTATTTCCTTTTTTTCATTGGCTTTTTGTCCGCAAGTATGCTATAATAGAGCCAACGATATTAAAAAGAGGCAATCTTATGGTTAAAAAGACACATTCCTTTCAATACCAAGGCGAAACGTACGACGTTTATACTCTGTCCAACGGCAAGGGCAGCGAAATGGATATTTTAACGTACGGGGCTCGTATCACCCGCCTGTCCGTGCCCGATAAAACGGGTAAGCTTGGCGACGTTATCGTGGGATTTGCCCGCCCCGAGGACTACGTTGGTCAAATTACATATTACGGCGCGACCATCGGCAGATACGGCAACCGTATCGAAAAGGGGAAATTTACCTTAAACGGCAAGGAATACGTTTTGGAAACCAACAACGGAGCGCACCACCTCCACGGCGGCGTTACCGCTAATTTCGATTCGCAAAACTGGGAAGCGGAAATCATGGGCGAGGAATTGGTTCTTTCCCACCTTTCCCCCGACGGTGCGGGCGGCTACCCCGGAAATTTACAGGTAAAGGTAACGTTTGCGCTTACCGAACAGGACGAAGTAATTATCGATTACTTTGCCACGACGGACAAAGACACTCTTTGCAATCTTACCAACCACGCGTTTTTCAATATCGGCGACGACGACACCGTATTATCGCACGAGCTGATGATAAAATCACGCAAAATAACCCCCGTGGATAACGAGCTTATCCCCCACGGCGAATATATGGATATCGACGGCACGCCGTACAGCTTCTATCCCGCAAAAACGCTGGGACAGGATATGTTCTCCGACGCTCCCATGATTAAAAACTGCAACGGCTTCGACTTTAATTACTGTATCGAGCGCGAGGGCAACGGCTTGGAGCATTTCGCGTACGTATATGACAAGAAATCGGGCAGAAGAATGGATTGCTTTACCACGCTTCCCGGCGTACAGCTGTACACCTCCTGCCACATGAACTTTTTCGGCAAGCGGCAATATAACGACCACGCGGCGTTATGCTTGGAAACACAGGGCTATCCCAACTCTCCCAACTGCCCGCAATACCCCACGACGGTATTAAAGGCAGGCGAGGTGTATTCCACGAAAACGGTGTATAAGTTCTCGGTGATAACCGACTAACGCTTCGCCCTTTCCACGCTACCCCCTATCAAGGGTTAAGGGTTACGGGGCGTTGCCCTTGACCCCCTTATCGTAAAAAACAAACAGGTGTTCCATGTTAAAGGCTCTATTTACAAAACTGAAAGAGGCGGCAATCTCCGTTCTGCCCGTTACGCTGATCGTGTTGCTGTTAGACCTCACTCCGCTGGTGGATTTTTCCTTCCATGAGGCGTGGGTGTTCGTTGCGTGCGCCGCACTGCTCATTCTCGGTATGGCTCTGTTTAACTTGGGTGCGGATATCGCCATGACCCCTATGGGCGAACAGGTAGGCTCGGGCTTACCCAAAAAAGGCAAGTTCAAAACCCTCCTCTTTATCTGTTTTATTATGGGCGTTTTCGTTACCGTTGCCGAACCCGACCTCTCCGTGCTTGCCACGCAGGTTCAAGGCGTTCTCAACGGCAACGCGCTGATTATCGCTATCGGTATAGGCGTAGGTATTTTCCTCGTTCTCTCCGTTTTGCGTATCGTATTTCGGCTCAGTCTTGCCCATTTGATGACCTTTTTCTATATGCTCCTGTTCGCGTTTGCGGGACTTATTATTGTCCGCGGCGGCGAAAATTTCCTCCCCCTTGCGTTCGACTCGGGCGGCGTAACGACAGGACCTATCACCGTTCCGTTTATCATGGCGCTGGGCGTGGGCGTGGCGGCGGCTATGGGCGATAAGCACGACAGAGAAAGCAGCTTCGGCTTTATCGCACTTTGCTCTATCGGTCCTATCCTTGCCGTGATGATTTTGGGCTTGACCGCAAAAGGCGACGTGCCGTATTCTCTTCCCGATTATTCTATGGAAAGCAAATTGGGCGCGCTTGGCGTTACCGTAGGGCATACCCTCAAAGAGGTGTTGGTTGCGCTGCTGCCTATCGTGGCGTTCTTCTTCCTTTTGCAATTTACTTTGCTGAAATTGCCCAAGCAGCGTATTCGTCAAATTATCGTCGGTATTTTCTATACCTACTTCGGCTTGGTCATTTTCCTCGCCTCTGTGTCTATCGGCTTTATGCCCGTCGGCTATAAAATGGGCACGCAGCTTGCCGAGCAACACCCCGCTCTTTTGGTGGGCTTTGCGTTCCTTTTGGGCTTGACCGTCGTACTCGCCGAGCCCGCTATTCACGTTTTGAATAAACAAGTAGAATCGGTAACGGGCGGCGCGGTAAGCAAGCGTTCGATGCTGATCGCCCTTTCCGTGGGCGTGGGCGTGGCGATTGCGCTTTCCGTCATACGCACGATGTACGATTTCAGCGTTTTGTATTACCTTATACCCGGCTACTTCCTTTCCTTGGGTCTGTCCTTTTTCGTGCCCAAGATTTACACCGCTATCGCGTTCGACTCGGGCGGCGTGGCAAGTGGACCTTTAACTTCCAGCTTTATCCTGCCCTTCGTCATCGGCGTATGCGCGGTTCTGCAAGGGGAAGGCAAGGTGCTTACCGACGCGTTCGGCTTGGTGGCAATGGTGGCAATGACGCCGCTTATCACCATTCAAACGTTGGGCTTTAAGGCGGTGGCAACCAAGCATATCCGCGAGAAAATCGCTATGCGGCGTATCCTCGGCGCGGACGATAAACAGATTATTCATTTCATGTAAGGAGGTGCGGATATGGCAACGACCAACCAAACGGAACGGGTAAAAAAAGAAAAACCCGCCAAAACGGAAAAGACGGAAAAAGCTCCGAAAGCGGAAAAGACCGCCAAGGCAAAAGCAACCAAATCCGCAAAGCCGCGCACGGAAAAACGCACGGAAAAACGAACGGAAAGACGGACGAGAACAAGCCCCTCCGTCAAACGCTTAAAGCTGCTAATTACCGTTGTGAACAGAAGCAAAACGGAATTTTACACCGACCTGCTTAGCGGGTATGAAGTCAATTTCCAAACGAGCGTTTTAGGCGAGGGAACGGCGCACAGCAATACGCTCCATTTATTGGGCTTGGATAATGCAGAACGGGGCGTTATCTTCTCTGTCGTACGCGAGGAAAAATGCGCGGAGATATTACGAGTGTTAGAACATAAATTCCAAACGGTAAAAAAGGGCAAGGGCATCGCCTTTACCATACCGCTCACCAGCGTCATCGGCGTGGCGATATACCGTTTTTTAAGCAACAACCGAACGCCTGTCAAGGAGGAGAAATAACGTGGAAAAATTTACGCATGAAGCTATTTTTTGTATTGTAAACAGTGGGTATAGCGAAACGGTAATGGAAGCGGCGAAAAAGGTAGGTGCGCGCGGCGGTACGGTCATCAACGCACGCGGTACGGCGGGCAAGGAAGCCGAGGCTTTTTTCGGCGTTACCGTTCAGCCTGAAAAGGAAATCGTCATGATTGTCATTCCTGCAAAGCTCAAAGACAAGCTGTTAAACGCTTTGTACGACGAGGTGGGCTTAAATTCCGCGGGGCAAGGCATTGCGTTCTCTCTGCCCGTAGACGGCGTGGTGGGCGTATCGCAATTCCCCGATAAAAAAGCCCCTCAACAGATTTCCGTTTTCCCCGATAAGGAAGAGAAAAAATAAAACTTCTCCTCTTTTGCATGACAATTCTTATAAACGAAAAGGACTTACCGCTTTGGCACAGTAGGTCCTTTTTTAATGCATTTTTCGACATATTTTTATACAATTTGGCGTATATGATACGCGTTCGACAAATTACGACAAACAAAGACTTTTTCAGACAATTAAAGACAGGGAAAAACGACGTTTTTGCGTTGACAGGGTCGAAAAAAAGAGGGTATAATAATATCAGTAAAACGGATAACACTTATACAGGAGGACAAATATTATGATTTCCGTACGAAACAATCTTTTTTGTATTGATGACAAGGTAGGATTTTCCCTGCCCGACAACTGCACCTTGGTTTTCAACGAAAACACCCACGCGGGCGATAAGCTGGCGTTTTCCTTGGACGGCGAAGCCGTCTACGTGGAAATAGGCGTAGAAAACGGCTTCGCCCCTATCGAAAAAATTTTAACCGATTCCTTTGCCGACGGCGAAGCCACGCAAAGCTGCGACGTATTTTCCGCCAACCGACCGCATATTCGCAGTACAAACAGTCGAGCCGTCTTTGGCGAATGCAACGGCAAACGCTGCTATGAAGAACGGCATTTCCTTAGCGGCACGGAGGCGGACAACGTACAGCTTTACATATACGCAGAAAGCGAAAAGGGCAAAAACGTGCTTTCTCTGCCCGCCGTGCAGGCGTTTTTGCAAAGCATAAAAACACTGTAACGCCCACACCACAAAAAGAGGAGCTTGCTTAGGCGGCAACGCCTTATGCTTACTCCTCTTTTGTTTCTCTATTATCCTCTTTTTTTCGCTTGGAATATTTACAGCCGCAAAAATCCTGCCGATATAAGCCGTATTCCTCCGACAGAGCGACAGAACGGTAATATCCGCCCTTTTTCTTGAAATCGGAAAACAGATACCCCACGCCGCAGCGTTCTCCCGCCCCCAAGCCTATTTCGTTCAGCCATTCGGCGTTTTTGTGCGGACTGAGCGTCAACGTGGTGGCAAACCAAGCAAATCCGTGCTCCTTTGCCGTCTGCGCCGTTTTGTTTAGCCGCAACGCATAGCAACGGTAGCACCGCGCTCCCCGTTCAGGCTCGTTTTCCATACCCTTGGCGATAGCGGCAAACGCCGCCGCATCGTGGTCGCAATCCAAAATATCCGCCCAGCCCGTCTCCGTCAAAAATCGGATTTGCTCGGCTTTGCGCTTTTGGTACTCCCCCGCCTCGTCTATGTTGGGATTGTAATACAAAACGGTAATGCGGAACTTATCTTTCAGCCGTTCCAAGCACGCGGAAGAACACGGAGCGCAGCAGCTATGCAAAAGCAATCGCGTTCCGTTTGGTATTTCCTGCACTTGCGCAAGCATTTTCCGTTCGTAATTCTCTTTCATGGCTTTATTATACTCCGCTTTCCACGCATTGTCAATCTTTACAAGCGTAAATTTTTTCACAAAGTGTTGACAACGCGCCAAAAATGGGTATATAATAAGTAAGACGGTTTCCGAAAAACTATCCAAAAAAGGGAGAGAACGTATGTTAGACTACACCAAAGCCGCAATCAAAAAGACCTTCGACGATTTCAAGCGGCTAGACTATATCCGCAATTTAAGTACGCAAATTTTGTACATAGCCTATTTGGTTTACGCTCTGTTTGCGGGGGCGGGCGTGTTCGCCGCCAACGTGGTTTTGTGTGCAATTTCCGTTGCGTATTTGGGATTTTTCCTCTTCGTAACGCTGGGGCAGACAAGCAAATTAAAGCAAAAAACCAAAAAAATCGTTACGCGGGTGTTCGTGCGGTGCAAGCAGCTTATCAAGCTGTTCACACTTGGGGTTATGCTGTACGGTATTTATTCCACTTCCAACCACGCAACCCCCATTTCCGTTATCCTTTCGGCTCTTATGATTGTGGGCTGGATTTTGCAAATCGTGTTTGAAGTGGTGCTTCGATACTTCCTCAATCGGGCACAATTTATTTTAGAGGGCATGGAAGCGGACCTCGAAACGGTAACCAAGCCCGTCAAGACGGTGGGCAATTTCTTCAAAAAGCTGTCGGGAAAAGAGGTAGA
Organism: Candidatus Scatosoma sp.; assembly: GCA_045655725.1. Taxonomy (GTDB): domain Bacteria; phylum Bacillota; class Clostridia; order Christensenellales; family Borkfalkiaceae; genus Scatosoma. The sequence goes on along the minus strand of JAZOPT010000038.1, from coordinate 21,768 downwards.
GCCTGAAAAAGAGAAGTCGAAAAACCGTATTTGGTTGGATAACAAGGTAGCGGAAAACCGCGCGGCAACCGAGGAGCGCAAGCAAGAGGACAAGCGCACGGCAAAGGAAAGGAAGCGAGAAGAAAAGCTTGCGAAAAAGCGCGCGAAAGCGGACGCAAAAAACACTGTGTTTTTCCCCGATGAAGAGGGAGATACTTCCGCGCAAGAGCCTGCTCCCGAAGAGGTGTTTGAAGACCCGAATTTATTAGAATAAAACTTTACGCAAATAAGAGCCCCGCCCCGCGACGCTTGTCGTCGCAGAGCGGGGTTTATTTTATTCTGGTTTATTCTTCCTTATATTTTTCTTGGGCGTCCTTTGCCGTAGAGCAGTCGGCTTTGTTTCCGCAGCCGCTGCAACCGTTACAGCCGCAGCCGCAACCCGTTTTCCCCTGCTTCTTTCTCCAAAACGTCAAACCGATTACGCCCACAACGACCAATACCGCCGCTACAATGATGATGATATCTATCGGTTTCATATTAATCCTTTTTCTTTTCCTTTGCTTTTTTATCGGCGCGTTTGTTATACAGAACGATACCGCAAACGCTCAACGCCGCAACAGCCGCCCAAATCGCCGCCGTCCAAGCCCAAGACCCTACCGTATACACGATACAGCTTGCCAAGTAAGATACGAATATCCAAAACAGTAGCGTCCATCTGAATTTGCCTTTGCCCACTTCGCCTTTTGCCGTTGCCACCGCCGCAAAGCAGGGAACGGTAAGCATATTGAACGCGATAAAGGAAATGAGTGCCGGCATGGTAATTCCCGTTGCCGCAATCATGGTGGTTACTTCGTAAACACCCTCTTCCGTCGCGCCCGTGAAGCCCGCAGAAATACACGCAGCCAACGCTCCGAACGTTGCAATGACGTTTTCTTTTGCGATCAAGCCCGTAATTGCCGCTACCGCAAACACCCAACCTGCCGCACTGAGCTGACTGCCAAAGCCAAGCGGCGTAAAGAAGGGCTGAATGAGTTTGCCGATGGAAGCGAGTATGGACAAGTCCATATTTTCTTCCCCGAGGAATTTCCAATCCCAACCGAAATTAGACAAAAACCAAATGACGATGGTGGAAGCAAAGATAACGGTGAACGCCTTTTCGATGAAGTGCTTCGCCTTATCCCAAAGGTGCAACAGCAAATTTTTCACTCCGGGCATGTGGTAAATGGGTAATTCCATGATAAAAGGAGAGGTTTCCCCGCGCATGGTGGTATTGCGCATGACAAGCAACGAAAGCAACGCCACGACTACACCGAGTAGGTACATCGAATAGGTGATAATATCCGCATTTCCTTTACCGAAATACATGGCGATACCACCCGCAATCGCCGTCAAAATGGGCAATTTTGCGCCGCAAGAAAAGAACGGGATTACCCGCACCGTTACTTCGCGCTCCTTTTCATCCGCAAGTGTTCGGGTGTTTATCATCGCAGGAACGGAACAGCCGAAGCCCATAATCATAGGCATAAACGCTCTGCCCGACACGCCGAAACGGCGGAAAATTCTATCCAGCATAAACGCCACGCGCGCCATGTACCCGCTGTCCTCCAAAATGGAGAAAAACAGGAAGAGCACCAAAATTTGAGGAAGGAAGGAAAGCACCGCTGCCAAACCGCCCCAAACGCCGTCGCAAACGAGTCCGATTACCGCCTCGTGTGCGCCCAACGCTTCCATGCCTGCGCCCAGCCATTCGCCTATTTTACCTGTCAATAGGTCTAACGCGTTAAACAAGATTACCCCTGGAGAGTTTATCCCGCCCGCAAAGAACACGCCCTTTGCCGCGCTGCCCTCCACGCTGCACCATTCTCCGAACGCGGGAATGATACTGCCGAGGAAGAAGAGATTTTCCGAAAAGGTAAAGTGGAATACCGCAAACAAAATGACGAGGAAAATGGGAATACCCGCCCATTTATGGGTAAGCACCTTATCCGCTTTGTCCGATTTGGAAAGCTCGTCATAGCTGTATTTTCTTGCTCTTGTCAGCGTGGAAGAGAAATGCGCCGTTATGTATTTATATCTTGCGTCGGCAATTTCCGCTTCCGTATCCACCGCCACGCCGTCCTTGCTCTTTACGTTCGCCTTGATAAACGCCTCGGCGGCTTTTGCTTCCGCAGGGTGGTTCTTTACCTCGATTTCGTCCTTCTCCACAAGCTTCACCGCATGAAAAAGCGGAGCTTCCACTCCCTTTAATTTCAAGGCGATTTCCGCGTTGGCTATCGCAGAGCCGAGCAGGGAATTTTTCAGCACGCTTTCCCCTTTGCGCTCTGTTTTTACCGTTTGCAAGGCGCGCTGCATTAAGAGGTCTACGTTTGTTTCCTTTAAGGCAGAAATCTCCACGACGGGCAAGCCTATCCGCTTCTCCAACGCGCGTACGTCGATAGCGTCTCCCCGCTTATCCAAAACGTCCGTCATGTTCAAAGCAACCACCATGGGTACGTCTAATTCCATTAACTGTGTGGTTAAGTACAAATTTCTCTCTAAATTGGTAGCATCTACAATATTGACGATACAGTCGGGGCGTTCGTCCAAAACAAAGTTTCGAGCAATCACCTCTTCGGGGGTGTACGGGGACAACGAATATATCCCTGGGAGGTCGATGACGTCCACGGGCTGTTCGCCCTTTTTATATACGCCCACTCGCTTATCCACCGTAACGCCGGGCCAGTTTCCCACGTGCGCCGTACTGCCCGTCAAGGCGTTAAACAGCGTCGTTTTTCCGCTGTTGGGATTGCCCGCAAGTGCAAATTTCAGCATTCTTTTCTTTCTCCTTTTCGTTGCTAAACGTTTTGCTATGTATTTCGCCTATTGGCGATTGACCGCTATGCGGTGAGGCGCAAGGCTACTCTCCCTGCACTCCGCAAGGGGTAACACCCCTTGACCCTTGATCTTGCTAAGTTAGAGCGACGTGATTTCTACGTGCGCCGCTTCCGCTTTACGAAGCGTTAGCTCGTACCCTCTTAACGCAATCTCTATCGGGTCGCCAAGCGGGGCTTTTTTTCGTAAATACACCTCCGCACCCGGTGTGATTCCCATGTCAAACAGTCTGCGCCGTACCGCGCCCTCGCCGTTTACCGATACCACCGTGCCACGTTCGCCTATGTCCAGCTGTGCCAACGTTTTCATTTTCTTACTCCTTTTTTGCTTTTCTTAACCGCAGTTAAGTTTTCAGCGGAAGAAAAAAGCGGATTGTTTTCCGTTATTTTCCTGTATTATATCACTATTGTATGCAAGTGTCAAGCAAAAATAAACCATGGTTAAGAAGGTTTTTCTCATTTTTTTGAAAATTTTTCGGTTGGCGCGTAATGCGCCTTTTTGCCCGACCGTAAACAAGTTAAAGAGATTTTGCTTGCAGCGTTTTGCGCATGACCTCAAAGGTTTCTTCGGACACGATGTGTTCCATGTGGCAGGCGTCCTCTTCCGCGCGCGCGGGCGATACTCCTAAATAGATAAGGAAGTCGCGCAGGATACAGTGCTTTTCATATACCTGCTCGGCGTAGGCTTTGCCCGAGGGAGTGAGGTATAAATGTTTGCCGTCCTCGTAGATATACTCTTTTTCCGCGAGCAGCTTCATGGCTTTGTTGACGGCGGCTTGGGAGACGTTCATTTTTTTTGCGACGTCTATGCGGTGCACTGCCGTTTGTTCGCTTAACAGCGTCAACAGAGTTTCTAAATAGTCTTGTTCCGATTGGTTGTATCTGTTACTCATAATTTTCCCCATAGATAGTGTAGTGAAAAAGTAATAGTGAAGAGTGAAAAAGTGCACAATTAAGTGATAATGTTTGGTTGTAGAAGCAAGCAAGTCAAGGTGCGGCGAAGGAGCTTACCGAGCTACGGAAAAGCGGGAATGCTTATCGGAGAGGCAAGCAGTTCAAGGCGTAGCGAGTACCCCGATAGGAGCGTACATAGACGTACGTGAGTGAGGGGCACGGAGCTACAACGAAGAAATGCGCCGCCTATACGATGAGCATCGCGTCGCCGAAGCTGAAAAAGCGGTAGTTATTTTGCACCGCATATTTATATACGTCAAGGATTTCCTCCCGTCCTGTCATGCAGGATACCAACATAATCAAGGTGCTTTCGGGGAGGTGGAAGTTGGTTATTAGTCCATCCACGCATTTCATTTGATAGGGCGGATATAAAAATATCTCCGTATTGCCGCTACAAGCGCGCACAAACCCCTTTTCGTCCGCTACGCTCTCCAACGTTCGTACAGACGTCGTGCCCACGGCAATCACTCGCCGACCCTCTTTCTTCGCCGCGTTGATTGTCGTCGCCGCCGCCTCGTCGATTTGATAAAATTCCGAATGCATTTTGTGGTCGGTGATAATCTCCTCGCTCACAGGTCGGAACGTGCCAAGCCCTACGTGCAAAAGCACTTCCGCTACCTCCACGCCTTTCGCCTTGATTTTCTCCAAAAGCTGCGGCGTGAAATGCAACCCCGCTGTGGGAGCAGCCGCCGAGCCGTCCACCTTACTATACACCGTATTATACCGCGTTTGGTCTTGTAGCTTTTCCTTGATATACGGAGGCAAGGGCATCGTTCCCACGCGGGAAAGAACGTCCTCAAACGCACCCTCATATTCAAATTCCACTACCCGTTCGCCCGTTTCCGTAACGTCCTTTACCGTGCAGGAAAGCTCGTCGCAAACGGTGAGCTTCGCACCGATTTTGCCCTTTTTGCCAGGTCGCATCAGTACTTCCCAAGTGCGCAGGTTATACCGCTTTAACAACAATATTTCCACAACGCCGCCGTGCGCGGTGGTGGCGTACATACGCGCGGGCAATACCTTCGTATTGTTTACCACAAGTACGTCGCCCGCTTGCAAATAGTCGGCAACGTCCCGAAAAATTTTGTCCTCTATCGTCTTGGCGGTTTTATCGTACACCAAAAGCCGCGACGAATCGCGGGGAGATGCAGGCGTCTGCGCAATTTGCGCTTCGGGCAAATCGTAATAAAAATCACTTTTTTTATACTGTACTTTTTCCATGATTTTTCCGTTTTTGGTGGTTTTTCTTGGGCTTTACTGCGTGTAAAATTGAGTGCGGGCGCGTTATTCTTCAAACAAAGACATTTGTTTGCGCGCTTTGAGGCTGGGCTGTAAACCCATGTGCGCGTAGCCGTCTTTTAAGCAGATTCTGCCGCGCGGTGTGCGCGCGATAAAGCCTAATTGCAGCAGGTACGGTTCGTACACGTCCTCTATCGTGTTCGCGTCCTCGCCCGTCGTCGCCGCAAGCGTTTCCAAACCCGCAGGTCCGCCGCCGAACTTCTCTATCAACGCCGTTAAAATATTTCTGTCCGTTTGGTCAAGACCCAACTCGTCTATCTCCAAGCGCGCCAACGCAAATCGAGCGTCCGCACGCGTAATGGCTGCGTTCCCGTTGACCGCCGAAAAGTCGCGTACGCGCTTTAATAAGCGGTTTGCGATACGGGGAGTGCCGCGGCTTCTGCGCGCAATCTCTGCCGCCGCGTCCTCTTCTATCTCTATTTCCAAAGCTCGCGCCGAACGGGTAACGATTTCCTGTAATTCGGCGGGCGTGTATATCTCCAAGCGGTTGATGATACCGAAGCGGTCGCGCAAGGGCGGAGCGAGCATACCCACGCGGGTGGTTGCTCCTATCAGCGTGAAGCGGTTGAGGGAAAAACGAATGTTCCGCGCGGACGGACCTTTGCCGACGATAATGTCCAAAGCGTAGTCTTCCATAGCGGAATATAAAATTTCTTCCACGCTACGGCTTAAACGGTGTATCTCGTCGATGAACAGAACGTCCCCCTCGTTGAGGTTGGTGAGTATCGCCGCCAAATCGCCCGAACGCTCGATAGCCGGACCGCTGGTAAGCTTGATTCCTACGCCCATTTCGTTGGCGATGATGTGCGACAGCGTGGTTTTCCCCAAGCCCGGAGGACCGTATAACAAAACGTGGTCTAACGCCTCCCCGCGCGATTTCGCCGCCGCGATATATACGCTGAGATTTTCCTTTACCTTGCTCTGTCCTACGTAATCGGACATGGTTTTGGGGCGCAGAACGTTTTCTTCTGCGTCGTATTCCGTTTTTGTGCTGACGATCAAATTTTCGTCAAATTCTTGTTCGTCGTACATAGTGGTTTTACCTCTTTTTTGTATAGGTGGCGGGTGGCGGGTCGCCACTGACAAGTCTTTTCTATCATTCTTGCGTGGGATAAGTTACAATCCGTTACCCCGCAAGCTTGTTGTCCCGCGTAAAAACGGCGGAGATACGAGCAAGACAAGGCGCGGGAGGCTTTCCGACGGGACGTGTACTTTCGTACACGAGCAAGGAAAACGTACCGCAACGCTGTATTGCGACGTATATACGTCGTTTTTGAAAAACGAAGCAAGATGCAAGCAGTTCAAGGAAAGCGCGGCTTCCCAGGGAGTGTACTTACCCGTACACGACCAAGGGGAAACGCAAGCTTGACGAAGAAATGCGCCGCATATTCTTCGTTTTTAGACGCCTTGAAGGGCTTTGCGGATTATATCCTCCACCCTCGTTGCTCCCATGTCATGCGCACGCTTCACCGCTTGCACACTCTCGTTGCGCGTGAACCCAAGCCCCATCAAAGCCGAAACCGCTTCTTCGTCCTCGCCGCTCAGCTTGCTTGCCGTAGCCGCTTCCGCTGCCTTGGTAATAGGGTCTGCGCCCGCGTTCATTACCTCTGCCGCGGAAATTTTTCCGTGCAGCTCCAAAACGATTTTTTCCGCGGTCTTTTTGCCCAAGCCCTTTACCGTGGAAAGCCGTTTCACGTCCGCCGTGGCAATCGCTTCCACCAGCTGTTCGCCCGTTAAGCCCGTCAAAATGGAAATGCCCATTTTCGGACCTACCCCCGATACGGATATCAGCTTCAAAAACAGCTCCTTTTCCTTGGGATTGCCAAACGCAAACAGCGTAATGCCGTCCTCTTTTACCTGTAAATAGGTGTAAAGCTCTACGCTTTCCCCCACCGTGATTTTACGGAACGCGCCACCCGAACAATACGCCTCGTAGCCCAAGCCGTTCACTTCGATAATCGCCGTTTCCGACGTGATTTCCAACACTCTGCCGCGTATATACGCTATCATACTTTGCCGTCCTCTCCCTTATTCGTTTTCGGCGTTGATCTCATACCTGCCCCCGCCGTTTTTTGCTGATTTGCCTTTTGCAACTTAGCCGTTCTGCGCCGCTCCGCTTCCTCGATAAGTGCCGCCGCCTGATTGCTTGCGTTATTCCCTTTCGTCCTCGTCATATTCCCCACGGCGAACAGCTCGCCAAACCGACTTGTAAACGCATGACAAAGCGCAATGCCCAAAGCGTCCGCCGCGTCGTCGGGCTTGGGAATGCTTTTCAGCTTCAATAAAGAGGCTACCACTTGCTGCATTTGCTTTTTATCCGCTCTGCCGTACCCCGTCAACGCCTGCTTTATCTGCATGGGAGTATATTCGTACAGCCGCCCGCACCGCTTTACGCACGTGAGCAACGCCACTCCGCGCGCGTGCGCAACCGCAATACCCGTTGTGATATTCTTGGAGAAAAACAGCTCTTCCATTGCCACTTCATCGGGCTTGTACTTCTCTAAAATTTTACATATCCCCTCTTCCAGCATGGCAAGCCGAACGGGCAACCCCTCGTCCTTGGGTGTGAGCACCACGCCGTAATCCACCGCGCGGCAAGCCCCCCGTTCGTCCTTTTCTATTACGCCGTAGCCTAGCGTCGCTAAACCAGGGTCTATCCCCAAAATAATCATTTCCGTCCTTCCGTAATCTTCGTCCGTAACTTTCGTCTGTAACCCTCTATTATAATCTTTATAACCTTTTACCAGTCCTGCTTTTGCAAGGTTTTGTCCTTTACGTCATCGTAATATTCAAAATAACGGCGTTTGAACTCCTCTTTCGACATGGGCAAATCCTCGTTGCCGTCTATGCTGTCTAAAAGCTCCTGTAATTCTTCGGGAGTGAAATCCGCAAGCTCCGTTTCCTCGCCGTAACGCTGTAACAATTTTAATAATTCTAATTGCGACATGATGACTATATCTCCACTTTGATATGCTCGCCTTGGCAAGGAACGGTGAAATGGGTAAAGCCTATCTCTTTTAACAGCTTCACAATCTCCTCTCTGCCCCGTTGCAGGCTTTGCGGCGTGTGCGCGTCCGCGCCGTAGGATACCTTTCTGCCCCCCAAATCGTAATACCGCTGCAAAATTTCCCGCGTGGGAACGCAAGGGTCTTGCATTCCGTACGAGCTGCCGTTCGCCTCCAAAATTTTATCCTTTTTTATTATTGTCAATAAAATATCGTCTATCAAAGCGGCGTGGTCGGCGTGGTGCATTTCTCTATCCGCATACGGCGCATACCGAGCCGCATAGCCGAGATGACCCACGATATCGTACGGGTACGGCGCGTCCAAGCTTTGCCTTACGTAACGTAAATATTCGGCATACACCTCGCTTTTTTCACGCAGCTTGCCGCCCAAATCCCCCTTTTCGTAATACGTGTGCTTTTCGTAATAATCCTCGCCGTAAAGCGCGTGCACGCTGTTGATGATAAAATCGGGTTGGTACGTTTGGGCGATTTCCTTGTACTGCGAAACCACTCTTTCATCGGGCGAAAAAGCGAACTCCGCGCCCAGCAGAACGTTGATTGCGCCCTCGTAGTCCTCACGAAGATGCCGCGCCTCTGGGAAATACACGTCCGCGTGGGGAGTGCGGGTAAGGTCGTTTTTGTGCACGTAAACGTCGATGTCGAAATGCTCTGCCGCGCCGTAAAAGGCAATGCCCCGTTTCAACGCCTCGTTTAACATTTCTTTCAGCGGCGTTTCGCTATCGAAAGAATAGCTAGAATGGTTATGTACGTCCGTAATCAGTTTCATATCCGTTGTTATATCCGTTTCGTATCCGTTTTTTCGTAGAGTCCTTTTTTGTTCTCCTGTATTATACCACACATTCGCCGTATTTTCAAGCGGTGGCGTTGAGGAAAGGCGAAAAATTTTTCCTCCGCTTCCCTTTTTTGGTAAAAATAGCGCGGTTTTTCGTTCTTTTGCCGTAATTTCCCTCTTTTTCCGTTTTTTTGCCGTTGCTTTTTACGCCTTGTTTCCTGTAAAATACCTTAGACGCGCCTTTCGCCGAGTTTTGCGTTTTTATATATCGTTTTATATATCGTCTGATATATCAACAGTTTCCCGTGAAACGTTTTTCCTTTTACCTCCTCTATGCTTTTGGCGAATATACGCCTTGGCGAGCATGCGGCGACGGGCGCGCCAAATTTATTTTTTACGAGGATACTTATTTATGAAAAAATTAAAATGCTTGGTGGCGTTTTTACTATCGCTTACCTTTTTATCCCCGCTTGCTACCTTGCAGGCTTGCAACAACGAAAGCAGTCTTTCCGTAGAAAACGGTTCGGAATTTGACGGCGGAAACGAAGAAAATAACGAAAATGGCGAAAACGCAGGCAACGAGGACAACAGCGAAAGCGGCGGCAGCGAAAACGACGATGGAAACACAGAAAACAATGGCGGCAACGCGGGTACGACAGACACTCCCGTTCCCGATACGCCGACAACGCCGAACAGCCCTACTACACCCAACACGCCTACTACTCCTACCACTCCTACCACTCCCACTACGCCGACGGTGCAAGCCGCGCAATACGTGCGCTGTACGGGCAATAGCGTCAATTTGCGTTCGGGCGCGGGCACAGACTACACGGTGCTTGGCTCGGCAGAAAAGAACACCTCCTATGCCGTGATAGGCAAATCGGGCAGCTGGTACAAAACGTATTACCGCGGCAAAACGGCTTACATATACGCCTCCTATACCGCTGTGTTTACTGTGGAGAAGTCTGCGGATGAGAGCGTAGAAAAGGTAATTGCAGAAGGCTACAAGCTGATAGGCGTGCCTTACGTGTACGGCGCGGTGCGTTTCCACGACGGCAAGGGCAAGCTGCTAAAAGGCTTTTCCGAACAGAAATTCGACTGCTCGTCTTTGGTGCAATATATCTTTTACAAGGGCGCGGGCAAGCTGTTGGACGTCAACACTCGCACGCAGATAAAGCAGGGAACGTACGTGTCGGCAAAAAATATCAAGCGCGGCGATTTGCTGTTTTTTACCAACGACTCCCGCGAGCATTTGACGGGCATAGAACGGGTTGGGCACGTGGCGTTATACCTTGGGGATAATTATATTTTGCACACCGCCTCCGACTACGCTCGGATAGAAAAAATAAGCGCTTCGCGGTGGAATCACTACATCGAAGCGCGCAGATTTTTTTAAGTTTTTTCCATTTATATCGATTTCTATCAGCCTATACCCACTGCCCTTATTTGCGTTCGGGCGAAGCTGCGGCGGCAACGAAATACACCGCTTTTGCGCCTGCCCTGAAAAGCCGCGAGGCGCATTCGCTTGCCGTCGCTCCCGTCGTGTAAATATCGTCTATCAAAAGCACCGTCCTGCCCTTGCAAACAGAACGCTTATGCACGTGGTATGCACCCGCTACGTTTTTGGCACGAGCCGCATAGCCAAGCTGCTTTTGTTCGCTGTCGCGCGTTTTTTGTAAAACGTCGAAATCCGTTTCCGCTTGCAGGCCTGCTTCGCCAAAGCAACGGAGCATCTGCTTTACAAGCTCTTCCGCTTGGTTATACCCGCGCACACGCCGCTTTTCCTTGGTTATGGGAACGGGAATCAACAACAGCGTTTCCGCACTTTCCTTTTCGTTTGGCGGAAACTCCCGCAAAAAGGCTTGCGCCATTTCCGTTCCGAAAAAGTAAGCAAGCCGCCGCTTGCCGTTTTTCACTCGGTTGACCAGCCCCGCCGTCTCCCCGATATACACAAACGGCATAACGCCCTTTTGAAACGTGGGCAGATGACTTTTACAATTCATGCAAACGCCTTGCGCCCGCGTGGCTCTGCCGCATTTGGGACAGGTGTTTTTGAGCGGACGAAGTAGAGTTTGTTCACAGCTTGTACAAAGCCGTTTTTGCGGGTAGCAAAACAGCTCCGTTCCGCAATGATCGCAGGTATAGCCGCGGCTTGCGTTGCGGTTTTCCAAATACGTTTGCAGTTGTCGCCATTTTACTTTTAACCAGCCCATACGCCGCCCTTTTCCTCTTTGGATTATATAACTTAAAACGGACGGGAATGCGTTTCATCGCATACCTGCCCGCTTATTTTTGCGTTTTTTACTCTGCCTGCGCCTCGTTTGCTATTTCGTTTGCGCTTTCATTTGCCTTATCCTCGGCGTCCTTTTTGCGTTGATAACGCACCAAACAATACGCGCCGATAACGCCAAGAGCGAACAGCACTACGCCCAATACGATATCCAATACGTTTGCGCCCGTTTGCGCCCACTGTACGTACGTATCCATAATATCGCCGTTACAAAACATAGAAACTACCGACCCCAGCGACAGCCCCACGATCATCGAATACGCGGTATGCCGCGCTTTGGCAAACGCCAAGGTAAGCACTTTGGAAAAGCCTAAAAGCCCTACCAAAAATCCTACTACAAGACCTGCATACACCAAAAATACGGCGGGATTGCTTTGCCAATAGGTGAGGCTGATAGATTCCACCACCGAGCGGAACCAACCCACCGCCATTAAAAACGCGCTGGCACTCAATCCCGGCACGATTTGCGTTATGCCCACCACCGCGCCGAACAACACGGCAAGCAACACGTGCCAAACCTGTATATTTGCAAACACGTCCGCCGCCGCGGTATTTCCTGCCTTGACGGTGCTCACCGCCGAAAACACGCCCAAACCGACGGGAATTGCCACGCCCAATGCAAAAAGCAGCACTCTTTTTACGGTGCATTTCGCGCCGTTTAATTCGTCCTTAACCGCAGGGAACGCGCCGCTCATCAAGCCCGCAAACAGGCACACCACGGCAAAGGGCAAAATGGCAAGCAGCTGCTTCACGGCAATAAACCCAAGCAATACGCCGATAAGAATTCCTATGCCGATAGGCAATAAAAAGGTAAAACATTGCTTGAACTTTTTGAACAGATTGCCAAGCGCGTACAAAAATTGATCGTACAGCTTAAAAATAATCGCCACCGTCGAACCGCTTATCCCCGGCACGATGACGGCAAGACCTACGAAAAATCCCAATAGCGCACTCTTGCACCACGTTTTTTTGTTGTATTTAATGAGGGCGATTTCCAAACTCTCTTGCACCGTTTTCTCTCTCCTTATTCCTTACTTAATTCTTTACTTTATTCACTTTCCGCTGTGCCGACCTGCCCGTCGCTCGCGCTGTTTTGTATGCGCTTTTTTCGCTTACTTTTATAAATCGCAAACCCTATCCACAGGGTAAGCAGAGCGAAAACACAACCCGCCGCCCCGCCTGCCGTATCCACCAAAACGTCCTTCATTTCCGCGGCTCTGCCCGGCGTTAAGGTTTGCAGAAATTCGTCCACGATAGGCACGAGAATACTCAAACACACGGGCACGAAGAAAAACGCCTTTTCGCTTGTGTAAGAACGGTAGCACCACGTAAACAACGCCCCCAAAAGCGCGAACTCGCAAAAGTGCGCTATCGTGCGGACGATACCGTGCAAGCGGTCGTACGCCTCGCCCGTTGCCGTAGCGACCCAGCTGTTGGGCGCGAAAATTCCCACCGCCTTTTGCACCATATCCACCACGCCGCTGCTTTGCTCCGCCGACTGCTCCCCTGCCTTTAAGGAGTTCCCGAAAATAAAGCAAAGCATACCGATACAAAGCGCGGTAAGTACAATCCGCACGAGGTATGTTTTCCAATATATTCTGTTGTTCGGCGCGTTGGTTTTTGTCATAACAGATTTTCCGTCCGCTTATATTATACGCGAAAATTGCGTTTAGGTCAATGCTTTACAAGAAAATTTCCGCGCTTTTTTGCGGGAAGTGCGTCTTTCCTTGTAATTTTTTTACTATCCGCAACCGTCCTGCGGCTTGCTATCACGGCTTGGACGTTGGGTTACGGCTTGGACGTTAGGTTTTCGGGGAATTATCCAAAAAAACGGCGAAATCCGTCAATTTCCTTTCTTCACGCGCATATATAATAGAATGGCGATGACAGAATATATTTTATAGGAGCTTGCGTAGCGTATATGAATTACGTCAAAAAAATGTGTATTTTACGACAGGTAAAACAGGGGTTTTCAGGGGACGGAAAGGCTCTGTCAGGACTTATCAAGGTGGAGCAATACGGCAAAAATCTTGCCGTGGAGGTGTCCGTCATCAACTTTGCGCCACTCGTTTCGGGCGAATATTACTGCCTGCTTTCCGACGGCAGAGGCAACACGGAAACGCTGGCTTTGCGAGGAAAAAGTCTGTTTAATATTTTGTCCGATATCGACGTTTCGCGCGGATTTTGCGCCGTCGTTTGCTACGTCAAAAACGAGATTGTGCCCGTGGCGTACGGCGTGAACGGAAACGGGTCTTACGATTGGCGTTCGATATTGAACGCAGCCCTGCCCCCTGTGTTTCCGCAAAACAGCACGGAAAATCGTGTTGAAAACCACGTTGATAACCGCATAGAAAACCCTATGGACAAGGCAAACGAAAGCGCAACGGCAGAGGCAATTGTAGAGACGACGGCGGCAGTGAAAAATTCTGCGGTAGGTAACTACGACGACGAAGTGGTGGCGACGGAAAATTATTATCGGGAGGCGGAGAATGGACAAAGCGTGCTTCAAGAAGCTGGCGGCGATGCACACGCTGAAAGCGGCGTTGAAAAACAAGACGAAAAAACGGGGTTTGACCCTGCGAAAAATGACGATGCTGAAAACGTACTCCACCCGTTTAAGCAGGGCGGGGACGGGTATTACCGCCACGTCAAAAGCGAAATAGACGAGTTGTTTTCCTCCTATCCGCCCGATGATACCCTCTCGGACGCGGTTGCTTGCAGTAAATGGGTGCGCGTTCAGCAGGAAAACGGCAAAGAATATCTCGTCGGCGTGTTATACGAGGGCAGCGAAGCGCAGTATATTTGTTATGCTCTGCCCGCCGAGGATAAAAATTCGCCGCCTGCGGAGATTGCAGAGGTGTGTTCGTTTGTGCCGTGTACGGTGTTTGAGGGAAGCGAGGGATATTTCGTCATTTTCCAAAGCGCGGCAACGGGCGAATGCGTCAAGCCCGAAAGCGTATAAATTTTTTCACAAGCTTTTTTATATGCTTGACTTTTGTTTTTTACATGCGTATAATATGTATATATTCTTCCACCAAGGAGAACAAATAGATGAAAAGCCTTTCCCTGCAAAGCGTTTCGCTTTCCAAAAAATTGGCGTTTACCGCGTTGTTTGCGGCTCTGTGTTGCGTCAGCACCATACTTATCGTGATTCCCCTGCCCAACGGCTATTTTAACGCGGGCGATATTTTCGTATTGCTTGCAGGGTGGTGTTTAGGTCCGCTGTACGGAACGGTCGCCGCGGCGGTGGGCAGTGCTCTTGCCGATATTTGGAGCGGTTTTGCGCTGTACGCGCCCGCTACGTTTTGTATCAAAGGCTTGGTGGCTTTGCTGGCTTGGCTTGTTTGGTCGGGAGCAAAACGACTGATAAAAAAGCCTACCCTTGACGTCGTTTGCCGAGCGGTAGCGGCTGTGCTTGCCGAAGCGGTAATGGTTGCGGGTTATTTCCTGTTTGAAAGCGTGTTATACGGCTTTGCGGGCGGCGCGGCGGCACTTGTCGGCAATACCTTGCAGGGCATTTGCTGCGCGGTTGGCGGCGTTGCCGTTGTCTCCGCAATTACCCCTATCAAGGCGGTACGGCGGTTGTTTCCCACTCTTGGCTGTAAAAACGAATAAGCAAAACTATAAACAAAAACCTCCCGCTTGGGGAGGTTTTTTGACTTTTTATAAGGGAATATCGAAAAAGCTTTGCGGACTGTCGGCAAGCTCCTTTAAGAGTAGGGAAGCAAAGAAATCCCGCCGTTCTTCCAGAGTGGCTTTTTTGAAAAGGTGCTTCCACCGAAAGGCGCGCGCTTCTTTTTTGTGGCGGTATTCCAAATTAGGAAAGGCAAATTCGCCGTTCGCTTTTACCACGAGATGTATTTCGTTTGCGCCCGAAACCTCCCGCCAATCGAAAAAATCTCTGCCCTTTTTATAGCGGCAAATATATACGCAAGACGAATCCCCGCCCTTTTCGTAAAAGTATTCAAACGTGAACCCCTTTTCCAAAAACGGCATAGTGCGCTTTTTGATATTTTCCGCCGTGATTACCTCGTTCATCGCATACCTGCCTGCCTATTTTTATGCAAAACACCCGAAAAATCGGGTGTTTTTGATTGGATATATTATTCCAAAACCGCTTTGATACGGCGAATACCGCTACCCGAGCTTTGCTCTTTGACGATACGGAATTTGCCAAGCTCGCCCGTTCTTTCCACGTGCGGACCGCCGCAAATTTCCTTAGAAAAATCGCCTATCGTGTACGTCTTTACACGCTCGCCGTACTTGCTTTCAAAAAGACCCGTAAAGCCCTCCGCTTTCGCTTCCTCCAAGCTAATCTCGCGCATTTGCACTTCCACGTTTTGCGCAATTACGCCGTTTACCATATCCTCAACCGCTTTGATTTGTTCGGCTGTCATGGGTTGGGGCAGGTTGAAGTCGAAACGCAAACGCTCCTCGGTGATGTTCGAGCCCTTTTGGTTTACGTCGGGCGAGCACACCTTTTTCAGGGCAGCGTGCAACAGGTGGGTTGCCGTGTGCAATCTCGTCGTCGCTTCCTTATGGTCGGCAAGACCGCAGGCAAATTTGCCCTCGCTGCCAGCTTTACTCTTGTTTTGGTGTTCTTCAAACGCCGCTTTATATCCGTCCATATCCACGTCGAAGCCGCGCTCTTTCGCCATTTCCGCCGTAATCTCCACAGGGAAACCGTACGTGTCGTACAAGTGGAACGCCTGCTTGCCGTTGATCACCTTTTCTGCTACGTAGGAAGGGTCTTTTTGCGACATGAACGCATTTTTACGTTCGATACCGTTTAAGCATTTTTCAAATTCTTTCAAGCCCTGCTGCAAGGTTTTGTTAAATTTCGCTTCTTCCTTGTTCAGCTCTTCCGCAATTTTTTCTGCGTTGTGGCGCAATTCGGGATAAACGTCTTTATATTCCTCGATAAACGCCTCGGAAATTTTGGAAAGACTTCCCTCGGGCAGGTCGATTTTACGCCCAAACCGCACTGCGCGGCGGATAATTCTACGCAAAATATAGCCTTGGTCGGTGTTGGAGGGCACGATACCCTTTTCATCGCCAAGCATAAACGTTGCCGTACGCGTGTGGTCTAACAAAACGCGGAACGCCTTGGTGGTTTCGGGCGATTCGTTATACGTCTTGCCCGTCAACGCCGAAATGGTTTTGATTGCGTTTGCGAAAATATCCGTTTCGTAAACGCTGGATTTGCCGTTGAGAACGCACAAAGCGCGCTCCAAGCCCATGCCCGTATCTACGTTCTTTTGCGAAAGCTCGACAAAAGAGCCGTCCGCTTGCTTGTTAAAGCGCATGAATACGTCGTTCCAAATTTCCAAAAACGCGCCGCAGTTACAATCGGGGTTACACGTGGGCGAGCACTTGGGTTTACGGATAACGAACATTTCCGTATCCGTACCGCAAGGTCCTGTCAAGCCCGCAGGTCCCCACCAGTTGTTTTCACGGGGCATGAAATAGATATTTTCTTTCTTGATACCCGCTTTTTCCCAAAGCGCAGCCGCTTCGTCGTCGCGGGGCAGCGTGTCGTCCCCGCCGAACACCGTTACGGCAATTTGGTCGGACGGAATCCCCAAATAGTTTTCGCCCGTTAAAAATTCGTAGCTCCAAGGAATCATTTCTTCCTTGAAATAGTCGCCGAGCGACCAGTTGCCCAGCATTTCAAAAAAGGTACAATGGCGTTCGTCGCCAACGTCGTCGATATCCCCCGTACGCACGCATTTTTGCACGTCGGTAAGCCGCTTGCCCGCAGGATGCTTTTCTCCCAAAAGATAGGGCACGAGCGGATGCATTCCCGCCGTGGTGAAAAGAACCGTAGGGTCGTTTTCGGGAATCAAAGACGCAGACGGAATCACTTTGTGTCCGCGTTCCTTGAAAAAGTTCAAATACATTTCTCTCAATGCTTGTCCTGTATAAGTTTTCATTCCGTTACCTCTTCGTAGTGTTTCTTCTTGTCCTTTCTATTATATCCGTAGGCGGGCTTTTTGTCAAGAATTTTTGGTAAGTTCGTAGCCAGTTTTGCTGTCTTTTACCGAATACCCCATCGCCGCAAGCTTGTCGCGTAATTCGTCGCTCTTTGCCCAGTCGCGGTTTTGCCGAGCCGCAAACCGTTCGTCCGCAATCGCCTTCACTTCCGCAGGAACGTCCGACTGCATACGGCTTTCATACCAAGAAACGTATTCGCTTGCATTCTTTTGGAACAAGCCCAACAGGTTGTACGTTTTTCTTATCTGCACGGCGTACGCAAGCGCGGCGAACAGGTCGCCCGATTTACCCTGCGCAAGCAGCTTTTTCATCTCCTTAAAATACCCAAAGAGGTTGGAAAGTGCCAGCGCGGTGTTGAAATCGTCGTCCATGCATTGGTTAAATTCGCTATCCACGCGCCCCGAAATTTCCGCCGCCTGCACCGCTTCGTCCGTGCTTAAAGCAAGCTCCATGCCGCGCAACTTGTCCATGACCTTATCCACCACGGCAAGCGTGGAATAAAATTCGTAGAGGTGCTTTTCCGCTTCGGGGAATAAATCGTCCGTGATGTTGATATCGTTGCGGTAGTTGGTTTGCAGCAGCGCAAACTTGATTGCCTCATCCGAATATTTGTCCAATAAATCGGCAAGAAGCAGGCTGTTCCCAAGCGATTTACTCATCTTCTGACCGTTTACCTTTATCAAGCCGTTATGCGTCCAATATTTCACAAATCGCTTACCCGTCAACGCCTCCGTCTGCGCAATTTCGTTTTCGTGGTGCGGGAAAATGAGGTCGCGCCCGCCGCCGTGAATATCGATTTGGTCGCCGAACGCCGCACGGTTCATTGCCGAGCATTCGATATGCCAGCCCGGTCTGCCCTTACCCCAAGGGGATTCCCAATAAATTTCGCCCGGTTTTGCGCTTTTCCACAGCGCGAAGTCGTAGGCGTTTTTCTTTTCGTCGTCGTTATCCACACGCACGCCGTCCAGCGCGTCCTCTACGTTGCGGTTGGAAAGCATTCCGTACGCGGGGAAGCTAGCTACGTCGAAATATACGTCGCCGTTCTTGGTAGGGTATGCATGACCTTTTTCTATCAAAGCGGAAACGAACTCGATGATATTATCGATATTTTCGGTGGCTTTGAGCCATACATCGGGGTCGTCCACGCGGAATTTTGTCATGATAGCGTTGATATTTTCTATCATTTTCGCCGCATATTCGTCTGCGGGAATGCCCGTTTCGTTGGACTTTGCGATAATTTTATCGTCCACGTCCGTATAATTGCGTGCATACGTAACGTCATAGCCCGATTTTTTCAGGTATTTGCGCATGATATCGTAAATCAAAGCCTGATATCCGTGCCCGATATGCGCCTCTCCCGATACCGTGATTCCGCACGCGTACATTTTTACGTTGTTGCCGTCAAGCGGTGTAAATTCTTCCTTTCTTTTGGTAAACGAATTGTAAATTTTCATGATATTCTCCTCTTTTTCTCCGTTTTTTGCCGTTTATTTGTCTTGTGTATCTTGCGTGTCTTGTTTATCTTGTGTTTCTTGTTTTGCCTGCGGTTTGCCGCTTCGCTTCTCTTCGGCAATGCGGGCAAGCTCTTTGGCTTTTTCTTCCTGCTGTTCAAGCAATGCAAGCTGTTCGGCGGTCAGCTCTTTGTTTAAGGCGATGGTGGCAATGATGCCGTTATGCGTGTCCGTTTCAGGGTGGCGAATGCGCACGATACGCCCAGGAACGCCCACCACCGTCGCATACGGCGGCACTTCCTTTAACACCACCGCTCCCGCGCCGATTTTCGCGCCCTTGCCGACGGTAAACCCGCCCAGCACCTTTGCTCCCGCCGACAGAGTTACGTCCTCCATAATCGTGGGGTGGCGTTTGCCGCGTTCTTTGCCCGTGCCGCCCAGCGTTACGCCTTGGTAAATCACCGTTCCTTTATGCACCTCCGCCGTTTCCCCGATAACCACGCCCGAGCCGTGGTCGATGAACACGCCGCCCTCTATCTTTGCCGCAGGGTGTATCTCTATGCCCGTGAAAAAGCGCGCCGTCTGACTGATAATTCTCGCCAACAGCTTTAATTTGATTTTATGGAAAAAATAAGCGACTCTGTGCCACGAAAGCGCGTGGACGCCTGAATAGGTGAGCCAAATTTCAAAAGCGTTACGAGCCGCGGGGTCGTTTGCCTTGGCGGCTTTGATGTCTGCTCTTAAATTTTTGAACCACATAGGATACCTCCTAAATAGACATAATACAAAAAAACGGATAGATGTTTCCTTATATATAAAGGCATATATAAAGGCGCTTCTATCCGCTGTTCCACTTTACTTCGGAAAATAATATAGTTTCTATATATTTCTATACATTTTCCCTCATTCTTGCCCGATAACGGCGGCAGACCGCGGGGAATTAACCCGTCCTCAAACGCGAAAACGCACTTTCTCCGCTCGGTGGCCTGCAACGCGCTTTCAGCCTACGGCGCGCCTCTCTGTGAAAATCAAGCTTACGTTTCGGATACTCTTTTTCCGCTCGGTATATTCAATTTTTTTTATTATAGCATTCCTGCCGCCAAAAAGCAACCGTTTGAGCGTGCTTTTTATAAAGTTTCACCTTCCGCCACGTCCGATTTCGCCGTTTCTGCGTCTTTCGCAAAGAATAAATTGGTTACCTTATATTCCGCAAGAGCGGCTTCTATCATCAGCGCATTATACACCTTTTGGGCAAGCAGGTATGCGATCACCACGTCTTTTACGATGGCAAAATCCAGTTCGTACCCGCATACGGCAAGCAGATTTTTGGTGTCCTCTAACGAAATATGCGCCGTGAGCGCAATTGTCAAAACCGTGTTTTTGGTAGGCAAAAAAGCCCCTTTACATATCTTATTCCATATCTCCTGCGAAATGTTCAATTCCTTGCCCACTTCGTCCGCCGTGAGATTGTATTTTGCCAGCGTCGCACGGAAAATTTTCACAAACCCTATCGAAGAGAACTTGTTCCGCAAACGGGCAAACAGCTTTAAGGGTCGGAAAGAAAAGGAAAACGTCTTGTCCGTCAGCTGCTCTTTCAACAGCTTTAACAGCTCCGCTTTGTTCTCCTGTGTCGCAAGGCGCATGGTGTTGGCAGGCAACGTATAAGCGTACGTTCTGCCGTCCGCGCGCACCTCCGACGTCTGCATTTTCGGCATTTTGTAGCCGGGCAAAACGCAAAGCTTATCGTAATTTGCGTATTTTTCACAGAAAAATTCGTCTAAATCCGCAATAAAGTCGTACATGGTTTTCCTCTCCATTTTTCTTTTCCTCCGTATTATAGCATACCTAACCGCAAAATGCAATCGTTTTTTCCTACCGCTCCGCTTTTTTCCGTTTTATATAGAAAATACTACCCCGCTTTGTTGTTCATTTTGTGATATTTTCAGAAGAAAACTGAAAAATTTTTACCTATTTCTCAAAAAAATGTTCTAAAAAAGTAAAAAATGAACATTTTTACTTGCATACGCTTGCTTTTTTGGGGAATTTATGATACATTTTATATAGAACGCAACAAAAACGCGTATCGTTTATCATAAGGAGAAATCTGCTACTATGAAAAGAGAAAGAATTTCGCAAATTGCCGAACTACTTGACAAGCGCGGAAAGCTGACCTTAAAACAGCTGGGCGAATATTTCCCCAAGGTATCCTTGATGACGCTTCGCCGCGATTTGTTTTTGCTGGAAGAAGAGGGTAAAATTATCCGTGTGCGCGGCGGCGCAATGTCCGTGAAAGACGTTCAAAAGACCTCCGGCGAACCGTACGTAAAAAAGACTACCATACATACCGACGAAAAAATCGAGATTGCGCAAAAAGCGGCGGGGCTGATTGACGTCGGTTCGTCCATTTTCATCGACGCGGGCACAACCGCGCTGTATCTTGCCAAGGAAATGCCCGACATTGCCTGCAACGTGTTTACCAACGGTCTTGCCGTTGCTACCGAGCTTTGCAAAAAGAAAAACGTTGTGGTCAATCTCTTGGGCGGACCGCTGATTAAAGACAACTTATCCACAGCATCCTCCTTTTCGTCCGTATATTTTGCGGATACCAATTTCGAGCTTGCCATCATCTCCGCGGCGGCGTTTACGCCCGAAAACGGATTTTCCTGCGGATCGCAAGTGGAAGCGGACTTGTTCAAGATTATCTGTAAAAAAGCCAAGTTTACGTATATGATGCTGGATAGCTCAAAAATAGGGAAAATCAAGCCCTACACCTTTGCGCGCGCGGAGGATATCAACGTATTGATTACCGACGCCGACTTCCCCGAGGGCTTGAAAAACGAATTTAAGGCATTGAATATCGTCGTTATGTAACGGTAAATAACAAAAAGCGGGCAATGAGAATTGCCTGTTTTTTATTTCATTCCATACATGGTCGGCTATTTTTATAAAAACACTAAAAATACAAGGATAAAATATATAAAAAACACCAAGCGTTAAGCTTGGTGTTTTGTTTGGAAAGCGGCGATTACCTATCCTCCCGGTAGTAACCTACAAGTACTTTCGGCGTAAAAGAGCTTAACTTCTGTGTTCGGAATGGGTACAGGTGGGTCCTCTTTGCCATCATCACCGCTAT
>JAZOPT010000037.1:0-6129 GCA_045655725.1 Candidatus Scatosoma sp. | reverse complement strand
AATGCAACTTGGTAGTCGGTTTTAAGGCTGCTTTTAAGGCTTTTACAAGCTCATACGCCTTAAAGGGAAGCAAGAGGTTTGCCATATCCTTTAAGCAAATATTATCCGCGCCGCGTTCTTCCAACTGTTTTGCAAGATTAACAAAATATTCGTTAGTAAATACTTCTTGCCCGTCCACAACCGCGCTTGTATAACAAATGGTTGCCTCGCAAACACCGCCGTATTTTTTAATGGCTTTCATAGAAACTTCCAAGTTTCTGGGATCGTTCAAAGCATCAAATACACGGATAACACCAACGCCGTTTTCGATAGATTTTGCAACAAACTGTTCTACAACGTCATCTGCATAATGGCGATAACCAAGCAAATTTTGACCTCTTAAAAGCATTTGAATAGGCGTTTTTAAGTGCGATTTCAACGTTCTTAAACGTTCCCAAGGGTCTTCGTTTAAGTATCTTAAACAGGAGTCAAACGTTGCCCCACCCCATGCTTCAATCGAATAATATCCAATTTCATCAAGCTGTTCTAAAACAGGCAACATTTCTTCAATTTTCATTCTGGTTGCTGCTTGCGACTGATGTGCATCACGCAAAATCGTTTCCGTAAGCATTACTTTTTTATTGTCAAATTTCATTTCCATAATCATATACCTCAAATATTAGAAGAGTGAAAGCAGGAATCCTGCCGCGATTGCCGAGCCGATAACACCTGCCACGTTCGGTCCCATGGCGTGCATTAACAAGTGATTACTAGGGTCTTCCTCCCTACCGACGTCCTCTGAAATACGCGCCGCCATAGGCACGGCAGAAACACCTGCGCTACCAATCAAAGGATTGATTTTACCCTTAGAAAGCTTGCACATTAAGCGACCAATCAACAAGCCGCCAATCGTACCGCAAGAGAACGCCACAAGTCCTAAACCGATAATCATCAACGTTTCCACGCGCAAGAACGTACCGCCGTAAGCTTTACAGCCAACGGAAACACCAAGGAAAATTGTAATGGTGTTCATCAAACCGTTTTGTGCTTGCGAAGACAATCTGTCGCATACGCCCGATTCTTTCAACAAGTTACCAAGCATAAGCATACCTAAAAGCGGAACAGCGTCAGGCAACAAGCAGCCTACAACAAGCGTAACGGCAATAGGGAAAATTATTTTTTCCAGCTTGCTTACCATACGAAGCGGCTTCATTTTAATCGCACGCTCTTTTTTGGGAACAAGCAAACGCATAAGCGGTTTTTGAATAATCGGGATTAACGCCATATACGAATACGCTGCTATCGCGATCGCCGAAAGCAAATCTTCCGTGGTGTATTGTGCCAAGCTCTGCGTTAAATAAATCGCCGTAGGACCGTCCGCACCACCGATGATTGCAATGGAACAAGCAGCAGCCAAGTCGAAACCAAGAGCCACCGCACCGATGAGCGTAAGGAAAATACCAAGCTGTGCAGCCGCGCCGATTAACATACTTTTCGGATTGGAAATCAAAGGTCCGAAATCGGTCATCGCTCCGATTCCCAAGAAAATCAACGGCGGATAAATAACGTTTTGCACGCCGAAGAACATATACCAAAGCAAACCGCGGTTTTCCACGTTTTCATAGGTATGTTCAACCCCTTCCGCATACGTTCCCCAAAGAACGTCATACGCACCGGGCAAATTGATTAAAAACATACCAAACGCAATCGGCAACAACAAAAGCGGCTCAAATTTCTTTACAATGGCAAGATAGAACAAGACAAACGACACCAAAAGCATGACGTAGTTTTGCCAACTACCGTTTGCAAGCCCCGAAGAATACCATAAATTTTTGAAAATTTCACCCATTGAAACGAGTAAATTCGGTAACATACTATTCACCAACTATTTTTCTCAACTTTTAACGTTTAACCGATAACGGCCAAAACAGAGTCAGATTCCACGTTTGCACCCTTTTGTACTTGGAATGTAATTACGCCATCGCAAGGAGCGGTGATATCGTTATCCATTTTCATTGCCTCCAAAACCAAAACGGGCTGATCCTTTTTTACGCTTGCCCCATTTTCAACCAACAGGTTCTTAATTAAACCAGGGAACGGAGAAAGCAATTTCTCGCCGTTTGCGGGTGTTGCCGCCACGGGAGCAGGTGCAGGCGCAGCAACAGGTGCTGCGGGCGCGGGTGCTGCAACAGGTGCAGGAGCAGCCACAGGAGCGCTAACAACGGGAGCAGCCATAACAGGCGCGGAAGCGGTTGCTCCTACTTCCTCTACGCCAACTTGATAAGATTTTCCATTAACGGTGATAACAAAATTACGCATGATATTTTCTCCTTAAATCCTCTTAATTCTTTTTACCGTAAATTCACATTTCGGGTTAGTACTTTGATAATATGCCATAAGCGCTGCCATAATCACGGCAACCGTCTCTTCGTCGGCATCCTCTATGCTGCTATCTACAACAGGTTTTATTTCTGTTTTTTGCGGCACTACGGTTGTGGCAACAGGTGCAACTTTGTTGCGTTCCATAACCCTTCCAATGGCCCAAACCACCAAAATCAACAATGCGATTCCCGCAAATACCAAAACAAAACCGATTAACGCGTACAATGCAGATACGCTGACGGTAACTTTTTGGTATCCCTCGGGCAACGCTTCCGTCAATAAATTCGTCAACATACGCCGCTCCTTATCTTAACAGCATCTGCAAGGATGCAATCAAGTGCTGTTTTACAAATTGAGGCTCGATAATTGCGTCGATGTATCCGTCTTTTGCTGCATGAATGGGATCGGAATTTTCATCCGCATACCTTTGTGCAAGCTTCGCCTTATCCACTTTTTCGTCGCCAAGCTCGATTTGCGCACCCGCTACGCTGTCAAACAGCGCGATTTTTGCATTCGCAAACGCACAGGTGTAATCAAACCCAACCGATTTAGAAGCAAACAAAGAATATCCAAGCCCAATCGCCTTTTTATAGACAACGGCTACTTTTGCCGTGTCGATTGTATCCAGCATTTCAAGATATTCCGCAGCCTCTTTCATAACGCGACTATTGTTTACGCAGCCGCAAGGACAAATTCCTTTCACGTCGGTAAACGTGATAAACGGCAAACCGTAGCAACAAGCAAATTCTGCAAAATTTTTAACCTTTGCAAGCTTCGCCGCGTTCAATTCAACGCCGTCGTTGCCACCGTCAAATACTACCGCAGCAACGGAAATTCCGCCTACCCTACCAAGCAGCGTTTTCACTTCCGCTTCGTAGGACGGGCAAACTTCTACGTACGTTTCAAAAATGCCCATTAACGTTTCTGCCGTAACCGTTTGATTTAATACAGGCAAGGACTCGTTTAATTCCGCGTCAACCATGCCGACACTGATTAAATCGGTAATTTGTGCAATTTTTGCGCGAACGTCTTGAATATCATCTACTTCAAACGACGGAACACCTGTCTTGTTCAAGGCTTTCGCTCCACCCACCTCTTCTTTCGTAAGGTTTTTACCCATTTTTGCGGATAAAACAAAAGGACTGTTCACTGCCAAAACGCTCTTTTTCGTAAAGAACGTGAAATCCGCAACAGCTGCAAGCATAGCCGCAGAACCGTACACCTCGCCGTCAACCACAACGTACTGAGGTACTACGCCTTTGAGTTGCGTACTTCTCATTAACAGTTTACCAAGTCCTTCCAAAACGGTAACACCCTCGCCGACCTGCACACCGTGCGTATTTAACAAATACACTACGGGAGTACAATTCTTCTCCGCGATATCCAAGCATTTAACAATTTTATCGCAATTTGCTTTGGATACGCCGCCGTCAAGAACGTTGTAGTTTTGCGCAACGATATAAAAAGGATAATCGTTGATGGTGGCAAAGCCGGTTACAACTCCTTCACCGGCAGCTTCTTCTTCATAAAATTCGTTTTTCGAAAAGCTGAACGCCGACAGTTCCACAAAGCTTTTTTCATCAACGAGCGCATTGATGCGTTCGCGGATTTCTTTGCCTGCCGCCATTATTTTTGCTTTTCTTTCTTGCAGTAGTTGAATTTTATCCATGTTGTTCCTCCAAGAAATTTTGTGTCGCAAAAACAAGAAAATTCTTACTTTTTTGACAACTTTCTACCAATTACCATTATAGCGCAAATAATTTCAAAATGCAAGCGTCTGAACAAAAAAATTTTGATTTTTTCACAAAAAAATCGATAATGCGTGTTTCTTTCAAAAGAAAAATGCACATTATCGATTAATCCTAGCTGTTTATTTCAAAAAATCGTTTCGTTTTCTTGTTTACTCATACCTTTATTATGGTATTATTAGAACAATTTATTTGTTTTTCTTGGCTTTTAATTCCGTTATTTTTTTCTGGATTCTATCCAAGTTTTTATATATCCAAATAAAGGCGAATATCAATATCGCAATTAAGACTCCCCAAATCAGTAATCCCCACCACGTATCAAACGGAATTAAATCAATAGAATAACAGGTAGCCGAAATGGCAAGAACTCTCGCAATTGTCATCATTACAATAAAATAGGTAAAGGACATAGACGAAAGCCCCGCCAAAAAGCAAAGAATATCGTCAGGGAAAAGCGGCAACATAAACATAACCGTTAAAACCAAATTATCCTTGCCCTTTAATTTGGTTTGCCATTTTTGCAAAGCGTCTTCCCCTACCATCCATGCAACGGCTTTATTTCCAAGCTTTCTGCCCACAAAAAACGCCGTTACCGAGCCTAATATAATGCCAATCAAGGAAAATACCGTTGTCCAAAAAGGCCCGAACAACGCCAAACCTGCAACGGTGCTTACAATACTCGGGATAGGCAAGACCACCACCTGTAAATACTGCAACAAGATATAAAAGGCGGGCATCCAGGCCCCTGACGTTTGCAGGTATTCCTGCAAGTTATCTGCATCTTTTATAATATGGAAAAAGCCCGTCTTTTGCAAGATAAAGCATACGACAAGACAGAAAAGCGTAAACAGATACACGCTAAACAGCGTTTTATAAAACACGCCCCGCCCTTTTACCGTAAACCAAATACCTATTCCGCAAACTGCACTTAATACAATCGCCGCTGCAATCGTGAGCCAGAATGCGTATTTAACAAAGAAAGGACGCGATGAACCATAAAAACAAAGAGCGGAAAACACGATACAACACACGGTCGCCGCCAAAAATATTAATATAAAAGGAAGAATATCCTTGCGTATTTTTTCTTGTTTTGAATTATCGTTCATCCTTTCCCCTTGATATAATTTCGATTAGCAAACTCCTTTCTATAAAATACAGTATTACGTTTTTTGGTTAAAAATATTTTACTCTTCGTTATTTGGAGTTTCCTCTTTCTCTTCTACAACAGGTAACGTTTTACGAAGCTGTGTGATAGCGCCGCGTGCCAACTCGTCGCAGCGGTTATTCAATGCGTTATCCGCATGACCCGCTACTTTATGAAAGGTTACCTTATGCACTTGGGTCAATGCATATAATTCTTCCCATAAATCCACGTTTTGAACCGCTTTTCCGTCTGCTTTTTTCCAGCCGTTCTTCTTCCAACCGTATATCCAACCGTTCAGGAAAGCGTTTACCGTATAAGCCGAATCGCTATAAATATCTACCTTACAGGGATATTTCAGACGTTTTAAGCCCACAATTACGGCAAGAACCTCCATTCGGTTGTTCGTGGTTTGCTCTTCCGAGCCGCTATATTCGCGTTGTATATCGCCGTAAATTAAAATTCCGCCATAGCCGCCAAGTCCCGGATTTCCCGAACAAGCGCCGTCTGTATATAAGGTTACTTCTTTCATTTTCTGCGTTTTCCTTTCAAGTTTTATTATTTTATGAAATTTCCGCTGTTTTTGCTAAAAAATAATTGACAAATACTTTTTTTTGTTATATAATAGCTAAGTCGTTAGGGGAGTGGCTCAACGGTAGAGTAGCGGTCTCCAAAACCGTAGGTTGCGTGTTCGAATCGCGTCTCCCCTGCCAAACCTGTATCTTTTAGGTACAGGTTTTTTTTGTTTAACAAACGGTAGAGTAGCGTTTCCCACCAAAACCACAGTTTGCGTGTTCGAATCGCGTCTCCCCTGCCAAACCTGTATCTTTTAGGTACAGGTTTTTTTTGTTTAGCAAACGGTAGAGTAGCGTTTCCCAC